>JAJYCT010000338.1 GCA_021778125.1 Myxococcales bacterium | reverse complement strand
CGCCGGTGTCGATGGCGTTCCCCAGGCCTGGGCGCGCGCTTTCGGCTCTGCTCGTCGGCATGGCGGCGCTGGGTGTGTTCACGGCGTTCCTGGCGACGTGGGTGCCCGGCGGCACGGCGGTGTTCCTCTGGCTGGGCTGCGACACCGCCGTGGCCTTCAGGCAGCCCTGGCGCCTGCTGACCTCGGGCCTGCTGACCGACCCGACGCACTGGACCCACCTCGCCTTCTCGCTGCTGGGCCTCTACTTCCTCGGCACGTCGCTCGAGAAGCGCTGGGGCGGGGCGCGTCTGCTGCGCTTCCTGGCGCTCGCGGTCGTGCTCGGGAACCTCACGATGCTCGCCGTCGACGCCCTCGTCCCGGGCGACGGGCAGGCGCGCTTCCACCCGCCCTTCGTGTTCGGGCCCACGGCGGCGATCACCGCGATCGCCGTCGCGTGGTCGCTCGAGTACAGCCGCTCGACGGTCAACCTCTTCCTCTTCCTGCCCATCCGGGGCCGCACCCTGTTCTGGGTCACGGTCGGCTTCTGCGTGCTCGACCTCATCTTCCCCCAGGCCCTGCCCGAGGGCGTCGTGGCGCCGTTCGGCGGCCTGATCGCCGGCCTGGTCCTGGGGGGGACGCCGTCGCTCGCGCGCAAGGCCTGGCTGCACCTGCGGCTCGCCGTCCTGCGCCGCCGCTCGACGGGGATGTCGGTGGACGACGTGCTCGCGCCCCGTCCCCCGCCCGCCCGCCGTCCCCGGGCCGGGGGCCCTCCCCTGCGCGTCGTGCAGGGCGGACTCGAGGACGTGCTCAAGAAGCGCACCCCGCCCAAGGACAAGCGCTACCTGAACTGAGGTCCCGGCGGAGGCGGGCCGACCGCCGGGGCGCACCCGAGGCGGTTGACTCGGGACGTGCGGGCGCCGACATTGAGCGCGCCGGACATGTGGAAGCACCGCCACCTGCTGGGGATCTCCGAGCTCTCGCGGGACGAGATCCTGCTGCTCCTGTCGTCGGCCGAGCGGTGGTTCGCCGTCACGCGCGAGCAGGCCCGCGACGCGCGGCCCCTGCTGGGCCGCACCGTGGTCAACCTGTTCTTCGAGTCGTCGACGCGCACGCGCACCTCCTTCGAGGTCGCCGGAAAGCGCCTCGGCGCCGACGTGGTCAACGTGAGCCCGCAGACCTCGAGCGTCACCAAGGGCGAGACGCTGCTCGACACGGTGAAGAACCTCGAGGCCCTGCGCGCCGACGCGATCGTCCTGCGTCACTCGGCCTCGGGCGCGCCGGCGCACGTCGCCGCCCAGACGCACACGTCGATCGTCAACGCCGGCGACGGCGCCCACGAGCACCCGACGCAGGCGCTGCTCGACGCCTTCACCATCCGCGCCGCCAAGAAGCGCCTGGAGGGGCTGGTGGTCGCCATCTGCGGCGACATCCTTCACTCGCGCGTCGCGCGCTCCAACGCGCTGCTGCTCGGCGCGCTCGGCGTCGAGGTGCGCCTGACCGGCCCGCGGACGCTCATGCCACGCGAGGCCGCCGCGCTCGGGCCCACCGTCCGGGTGATGGGCCGCCTCGAGGAGGCCCTCGAGGGCGCCGACGTCGTGATGATGCTGCGCATCCAGAACGAGCGCCTCGCCGGGGCGATGCTCTCGAGCACGCGCGAGTACGCGCGCACCTTTGGCCTGAGCGCCGCGATGCTCGCGCGCGCCAGGGCCGACGCGATCGTCATGCACCCGGGCCCGATCAACCGCGGCGTCGAGATCGATCCGCGCATCGCCGACGGCGAGCGCAGCGTCATCCTCGATCAGGTCGAGGCGGGCGTCGCGGTGCGCATGGCCGTCCTCGAGCACGTGGTGCGCGCCGGCGACGCGGCGCGCGCGAGCGCATGAGGCGCCGCGCGCCGCTCGGGGTGTTCGACTCGGGCCTGGGGGGCCTGACGGTCGTGCGGGCGCTGCGCGAGGTGCTGCCCGGCGAGGACATCGTGTACCTGGGCGACACGGCGCGCGTGCCGTACGGCACCAAGGGGGCCGCGACGGTGGTGAAGTACGCGCTGGCGTGCTCGCGTCATCTGGTGGCGCGCGACGTCAAGGCGCTGGTCGTGGCGTGCAACACGGTGAGCGCGGTGGCCCCCGAGCGGATGCGCGTGGAGCTCGACCTGCCGGTGCTGGGGGTGATCGAGCCGGGCGCGCGCGCGGCGGTGGCGGCGACGCGCAGCGGACGGATCGGGGTACTGGCGACGGCAGGGACGATCGCGTCGGGGGCGTACCCGCGCGCCGTGGCGCAGGTGTCGACGCGCGCGGAGGTCGTGGGACAGGCGGCGCCGCTGCTGGTGCCGCTGGCCGAGGAGGGATGGACCGAGGGCGAGGTGCCGCGGCTGGCGGCGCGCCGGTACGTCGAGCCGCTGGCGCGCGCGACAGTCGACGTGGTGGTGCTGGGGTGCACGCACTACCCGCTGCTGCGGCCGGTGATCGAGGCGGAGGTGCGCGCGCTGATCGGGCCGGAGGCGGCCGTGGTGGACAGCGCGCACGCGATGGCGAGCGACGTGAGGGCGTTTCTCGAGGAGCGGGATCTGGTGCGCGACGGGACGGGCGGCGTGCGGCTGCTCGTGACGGACGTGCCGAGGACGTTCCGGGAGGTGGCGGGGCGGTTTCTGGGGGACGTGGTGGAGGACGTCGAGCAGGTCGACCTGTAGGGCACGCGCGGGCGCGAGCGCGGGCACGTCCGGGGCGGTCGCTCGAAGTCGGGGCGTCCCTCCGTGCGGCTCCGGGAACGGGGGCGCGGCTCGGGAGGGGCGCCTTCTCGGCCACGACAAGGGTTCGCCGGGGCGGAAACCGACTTCGCCGGGTCGACAGTCGACTTTGCCGCGCCGAAGATCGCTTCTGCGCCCCGGGATCCGGCTTTCCTTCGGCTGCCATCGCCTCCTCCTCGGCTCGGGCCGAATTTCTCCGCCGCAGACCTCGATCTCCGCGCCGGCGAGGTCGAGCTCTCCGGCTCCGGATCGGTTTGTCTGCCGGACGAGATCGAGGTTCCTCCGCGCGAAGTCGGTCTTCCCCGCGGCGAACCCGGATCTCGGCGCGACGAAGTCGATCTTCGCGTGTGGCGGTCGCGTCTTGGTCCCGGACGGAGCGATGTCCCGGGCGAGCGGAGCGATCTGCCGCGACGCAGGACCGGGCCGGTCCGCCCGAAGTCCGCGCCGGTCCGGCGGAGGTCCGGGTCGGTCGCGCGGAGGGCCAGGTCGGTCGCGCGGAGGGCCGGGTCGGTCGCGCGGAGGGCCGCTCTGCGGCGCCGGAAGCCCGCATCTGCGCGGCTCGACTGGACTCTCGAGCCGGCGAGGAGCGCCGCTCCGAGCGCGAGGACCCGCTCGGGGTGCGCCCGCTGCGCGCCGGGGTGCGCAGGGTCGTGACGGCGAAGTCCGGGACCGACGGGGCGCAGCTCCTGGGCTTCGGGTTCACGCCGGAGGTCCCGAATGACGGCCACCCGGTCGACGGGCCGCAAGCGCTAGCGGCCGGCCGGCCGCCTCGAGCGTGGTCGCCCCGGAGTCGCTCCCGTCGCCCTCCAGCTCCCCCCCGCCCCCCGCGCGCGTCACCGCTGGCGCGCGCGGATCCGCTGGAAGTGGCGCCGCGCGATGCCGGAGGCGGCGGCCGCCGCCGCGACGTTTCCGCCGCTGTCGGCCAGCGCCTTCTCGAGGTAGGCCCGCTCGAACTCCTCGAGCACCCGCTGCCGCGCCTCGGAGTACGCGAAATTGGCCGCGAGCACGCGCTCGAGCAGGCCACGGGCCTCGCCGGCGCGCTCGGGCAGCTCGGGCCGCGCCGCGAGCCTGTGGGTACGCGCGAGGAGCGAGACCTTGTCCCCGAGCGCGAGGAACCGCTCGAGCGCGCGCCGCAGCTCGCGCACGTTGCCCGGCCAGTCGTACCCCTCGAAGCGCTCGAGGAACTCGTCGGGCAACAGGCTCTTGCCTCCGAGATCGGTCCACAGCTCGCCGGCCAGCAGGGGGATGTCCTCGCGCCGGCGCCGCAGCGGCGGCAGCTCGATGCGTGCGCCGGCGAGGCGGTAGTAGAGGTCCTCGCGGAAGCGCTGCTGCTCCACGAGCTTGTCGAGATCGTGCGACGTGGTCGCGAGGATGCGCACGTCGACCGCCACCGGCCGCGTGTCGCCGAGGCGGACGATGACCCCCTTGTCGAGGGCGCGCAGGAGCTTGCCCTGGATGTCGAGCTCGAGATCGCCCGGCTCGTCGACGAGCAGCGTCCCGCCGCTGGCGAGCTCGAAGATGCCGGCCCGGACGCTCCCGTCGGGCCGCAGCTCGCCGAACAGGTGCGCCTCGAGGAGCTCGCGCGGCGTCGTGCGGCAGTCCAGGACCACGAAGGGTCCCTGCGCGCGCGGGCTCGCCTCGTGGATGCACTCGGCCAGGAGCTCCTTGCCCGTGCCCGTCTCTCCCTCGAGCACGATCGGCACGTCGGCGGCGGCGAGCCGCTCGCACAGCGACAGGACGTTCATCATCCGCGGGCTGGTCGACGCCACGCGGCCGAGCGAGCCTGCGCGGCGCACCGTCGCCGGCCCGGGCGTCGCGGCGCGGGCCTCGATCGTCGTCGCGCCCAGGCGGAGGTGGACGCCGGGGGCGAGGTACGCCCCGACGACGCGCCCGGCGCCGAGGAACGAGCCGTTGGTCGAGCCGAGGTCCGAGACGAGGACGCCGAGCTCGGTGAGCTCGATCGAGGCGTGGCGCCGCGAGACCGTCGGGTCGGTGAGCCGGAGCTCGCAGAGCGCCGCCGTCCCCACGAGGAGCCTGGACGACGCGGCGTCGAGCCGGACGCGGGCTCCGGCGTCCGGGCCCTCGACGACGACCACGTCGAAGCTCCCGGGCGCGAGCGGGACCCTCGCCCCCTGGCGGCGTGTCTCGCCCTCTCCCGGCGGCTCGCGCGGCGGCATGCGGGGATCTGTACCACGGGCGCCCTCAGTACGAGACCCTGAGCGCGGTCAGCGCGCCGCCCGCGACGGGCTGCACGTAGAGACGCGGCGCCGACGCCGCCTCCGCGGCGGTCGACGGGAACGCGAGCGCCCAGACGAGCGCCCCCGCGACCGCCGCCGCCCCGGTGCCGAGGAGCGCGTCGAAGAGCAGGGCGTCGGTGCGACCGGGCTGGGTCTGGGCGTCGGTGCAGCGGGGCGAGCACGTCGCGCCGAGGTCGCTCAGCTGCCGGCTCGCCGCGACGCCGAAGTATGTCGCCGCTCCGAGCGCCGCGGCGCCGACGCCGCCGAGGATCCACGCGCCCGCCGGGATCACGCGGGAGCGCCCGGCCCGCTCGGGAGCCGAGGCGGCGGGCAGACGGAGGGCCACCTTCCGCGACGCCTCGCCCTCCACGAGCAGCACGCGCTCCTCCTGCCGCGCGCCGCGCTCGCCCTCGACCGAGATCGTGTGCTCCCCCGGATCGAGGCGCACCGGCTGACCGTCGAGCTTGCCCGCCTGACCGTCGATCGACAGGCGCGCGCCGATCGCGTCGGCGCCCGTCGCGTCCACGGCGCGCACGACCACGCTGGGGATCGCGGCGTCCACCTCCGACAGCCAGCGCGCGCAGTGCGAGCGCACGATGGACGGGCAGGCGTCACGCGCGCACGCGATCATCCGTTCACGGGCGGCGAGCAGCTTGCCCTGCTTGCGGAGCGTCTGCCCGTCGGTCGACGCGGCGATGCACGCGCGGACCGAGTCGTCGGCCTGAGCGCGAGGCGCGACGGCCAGCGTCGCAGCCAGGGCGAGCGCGAGGGGAGCTCTCATCGAGCCCCCAGACTACGCCCACGCGCGGCCATTACATGCACTCGGGTCTGAAGATCTGCCGCCCCTCGGAGTCGATCGAGTACGGAGGATCGCACCCGTTGTGCTTCGGGGGATGCGAGGGGCGCGGTCGCGGACCGTGCGATGGCGCGCGAGCCGCCGGAGCCGCCGTCGAGGCCACCGGCGGACCGCTCGCCTCGGGCGCGACCGGCGCGGCCGCGGCGACGGACGCGGCGGGCTCGGGGGCGG
>JAJYCT010000032.1 GCA_021778125.1 Myxococcales bacterium | reverse complement strand
CACCGCGGCGTCCTGCTCGACTTCGGCGACGCCTCGGTGAAGGACGAACTGTCGCCAGGCGCGATCGGGCGAGGCAACGACGAGCGCGTCGAGCACGAAGGGGCCACGTGGCTGCGTGCGCGCTCGCGCATGGTCACGTCCACGTTCTACTGGCCGGACGCGGCCGCCGAGACGCCCGACGCCAGCATCTACGTCGAGCTGCACCTGCGAGGCGTCACCGCTCGCTCGGCGATCGTGGCTATCGACGGCAAGGCTGTCGGCGCGCTGAAGCTCCTGCGCGGGCAAGCGCAGGTCGTCGCGGTCCACCCGAGCGTGCCGATGGGGCTCGCGACGGGCTCGCACGAGCTGACGCTTCGCTTCCTGGGCAGCCCGCGCGCGAGCGACGAGCCGCTGGCCGATGTCGACTGGGTCCACGTCGGCTCGGGCGACCCGACCGAGCCGTACGCCGCGCCCACGCGGCGCGACGTGCTGACGGAGGCGACCGTGGGGGGCCGCTCCCTGCGGACGCTGTCGCTGCGCGCGCCGGGCTTCGTGCGCTGCGCGGCGTGGGTGCCGGCGGACGCGACGATCGAGGCCTCGCTCGCGACGGCGGGCGGCGGCGACGCAGACGTCGAGGCGCACCTCTTGCGCGACCGGCACGCCCCCGTGGTGCTGGGCGCGGCGCACGTCACCGGGGGCGGCGCTGCGTGGGCCCCGTGGAGCGTGCCCATCACGGGGCTCGAGGGCGACGGCGCCCTCGCGTCGATCGAGCTGGTCGTCAAGCGCGCGAGCCGCGGCACGCGCGTGCTGCTCGGCGAGCCGCGCGTGGTCGCCGCGGGGGCGAGGGCGCTTCCCTCGCCCGCCACGGCGCGGAGCCTCGTGCTCGTCGTGCTGGGCAGCACCTCGGCCAGGTCGCTCGCGCCGTGGGGCGGGCCGCACGCCGCGCCGGAGCTCTCGCGCCTCGCGGCGGCGGGGACGACGTTCCTCGCGAACCGCGCGTCGACGTCGCTCGCCAGCGGCGTCCTGGCGTCGATCCTGACCGGCCTCCCGTCGCGCGTGCACGGGCTCGACGATCCCGACGCGCGCCTGCCGAAGGGCCCGACGACGATCGAGGAGGCGTGCCGCCAGGGGGGCGTGCGCACGGCGATGTTCACCGCGAACCCGACGACGGGCGCCGTCTTCGGCTTCGATCGCGGCTGGGACACGTTCGTGGCGCACGACCCTCTGGAGACCGTGCCGTCGACGCAGGTGTTCGACGACGCCGCGGCGTGGATCGAGGCGCACAAGGCCGAGCGGTTCGTGGTCGTCGTGCACGCTCGCGGCGGGCACCCACCGTGGGAGGCGACGCCCGACGAGCTGAAGACCATGCCGCCCGACGGCTACCTCGGCATCCTCGAGCCGCAGCGCGCGGCCGAGGCCCTGACCAAGGCGCGGAAGCGCGCGGCGCGCTTCAAGGAGGACGACCGCGCGCGCGCCTGGGCGCTCTACGACCGCGCGATCGACGCGCACGACGCGGCCCTGGGCAAGCTCCTCGCGGCCCTCGGGGCCGCCGGGCGGGAGGCTGACACGGCCGTCCTGGTGACGAGCGACGTCGCGCCGAGCGAGGCGCCGCCGGTGCCGCTGGTCGACACCGACGCGCTCGACGAGCCGCTGCTCGCGACGCCTCTGATCGTACGCTGGCCGGGCGCGGGGGCCCTCTCGGGCCGGCGCGTGGCCGCCCCCTCGAGCCCGGTCGATCTCGCGCGAACGGTGCTCGGCGCGCTGGGGCTTGCCCCGGCTCCGGAGGCGTTCCACGGCACCGATCTGGCCGACGTCGCCCGCGGCGCGGTCGTTCCGCCGGTGCGCCCCCTCGTGGCCACGCGCGGAGCGCGCTTCTCGGTCCGCTGGGGCTCGCTGCTGCTGCTCGGCAACGGCGGGCGCGAGCAGCGCCTGTGCGATCTCGCGCTCGACGCGGCGTGCGTGGCCGACGTGCGGGCGACCTCGCCGCTGGCCCTCGAGCCGCTGCACCGCTTCACCCTGGCCGCCCTGGCGACGCCGTCGCCCGCGCCGTACGCGCGCGAGCCCGTGGCCCTCGACGAGCACACCGCGGCTGCGCTGGTGCGCTGGGGCCGCCCCGTCGACGAACGCGAGCCCGCCGACGATCACTGACGCGACGCCCGGAGCCGGGCCCAGGCTCGCCCTCGAGCGAGCGACCGCTGGATCCAGCAGAAATTGGCGGAGAGCGTGGGATTCGAACCCACGGTACCCTCACGGGTACACCTGATTTCGAATCAGGCTCCTTCGGCCACTCGGACAGCTCTCCGCCGCGCAACCTGCCGGGACTGCAGCGCACTGTCAAGCGGACATGCTATGAGGGGCGCCCGGAACGGCGCGGACCTCCGCGTCCGTTCCTCGGAGAGATGACCGAGTGGCCGAAGGTGCATGATTGGAAATCATGTGAACCCGCAAGGGTTCCCAGGGTTCGAATCCCTGTCTCTCCGCTGAGTTCGAAACGTTCACATCACCTTGCTGGGCACGTCGCGGCCCACTCTGTGGCCCATCCTGCGGCGCGTCGGAGGCACTGAGCGCGTCATCGGAGGGCGCTTCGGCGCGCCTCGCGGTGCCGTTCGTGCCGCCGCCCCCATGCTCAAGCGGCGCGGATGGATGCACGCGCGCGTGGACCTCGGCGAGCTCGGGGATCGCTTCGACGAGCGGGGCGACCTCGCCCAGATCGAGCTCGACGAGCGACCGCGCCGCCTCGCGGTAGGTGAGCAACTCGGTCGAGCGGTGCCCGGTGCGCTGGCGAACCCAGTCGTCCGTCTTGCCGCTCGCGAGCGCCCGCGTGGTGAAGCTGTGCCGGAAGCCGTGCGTGCCGAAGCGGACGGTGTTCTTGCCCTTCGAGAAGAGGCGCGCGCGCTTCACGTCCGCGAGCTCCAGGTGCTCGCGGATCCGCTCCGCCATCCTGTCGAGGTCCAGCGCCTTGCCCGAGAGCTCGACGAAGACGAGTTCCTCGGCCTGGGGGCGCCCGCGCAGCTCGTGCCACGCGCGCAGAGCTTCGATGACGCCCGGACCGGTCTTCCACCAGCGCGCGTGGTTGGTCTTGTTCTTGTCGAGCTGGATGACGCCGTTCTCGAGATCGATCTCCGCCCACCGCAGGGCGGCCGTCTCCGAACGCCGTCCGCCCTCGCGGTGGAGCAGGCCGTAGTAAAGGCGGTAGCCGAGCGGCACCGTGCGGCAGGCGAGAAGGGCCGCGTCCTCGCTCGGGTAGAGCACCGGGACATCCTTCTTCGCCCCGCGCCGCGGCACCCACCCGCGGGGGAGCGGGTTGTGCGTGGCGTAGCCCGCGAAGGCCGCGAGGTTCAGGACGCGGTTCACGAGCTGTGCGACGTGGCGGCGCGAGTTCTGCTCGAGGTGCGCGGGGAGCACGCGGAGCACGCGGTCGCAGTGCTCGCGGCGAACCTCGGCGACGGGCAGGGTCCCGAGCGTCGCGTAGACGTAGGCCTCGAGCTGGGTCACGTTGTTCTGGTGGTCGATGTCGCGGACGTGGTCCGGCCACCGGCGATGGAGCTCGCCGTCCGTCCACGCTTCGGCGACCTCGCGGAACGTCTTGGCCTCGCAGATCGGCTCGCCATCGCCCCGGTACTCACCCCGCCCGATCCGGCGCGCGAGAGCGGCGACATTTCGCACGGACTCGGCATCCTGCGCCTCGGCAGCCCGCGAAAGGATCGCCTCGGCCTCCGCCGGACTGCGAGCACGGCGAAGCGACGCGGCGATGCGTGCCAGCTGCGACGCTCGCCGCTCGGCCGCGTCCTTGCTCTTGCAGCCGTTCAGCACGAACCACCGCCGCTCGCCACGCCCGAAGCGCAGGCGTGTCTCCCAGCCCTTCGCGGTCTCGCGTACGCTCGGCGTTTCGTTGCGTTTCGCGTTCGCGTCCATCCTCATCTCCTAATCATCGCGCAGCGCGGGTTCAAGCGCGGCCGGCGCCGCCACCGGCGCGCCGGAGCCCGAGGTCCGCAGCGAGCTGCGCGACGGGATCGCGGGGGGCGCCGGCAGGTTGGCGAGGGGGCGGCGGGCCGCGTCGGGCGCGCCGCACGAACGCGTCGACGTCGGCTTGGCGAGCGAGATACCGGCGCCCCACACGCAGCCCGGGCAACGCCCCCGAACGGATCGCGTTGATGTGGCGCCGCCGGCCGAGAGGGCTCGCCGACTGGTCGACGTAGCCTGCGAGGTCCCCGGCACGGAGCTTGTCCACGACCCTCGCGGCGATCGCCTCGGCGAGGACTTCGAGCAGGCCGAGCGCCTCGCTGGCGGCGGCGATCGCCGGCGGCGCTTCCGGAACGCGTGAATCGCTCTGCTCTTGCGACCTGTTCGGCGTCGACATGACGTTGCCTCTTCGTGGGGAAACCAGGACTGGGCGCAAGGCGTCCGGGACGATGTCGAGCGCTCGGCTCCGGGTGCGGAGACCTCGCCCGTGGCGATCGAAAAGTCGACGTGCACCGGACGGCCCGCTGGACGATCATCCAGGCGGCGCGCGAGTCGGAGGTCATTCGCCCGGCTGTTGCTTCGAACGGCCGCGCGAACTCTCCCGCCTCGGCTCGACGGTGCAGGTGTCTCAGCCCGCGAACCGTCCGGTACCTCGTCAGCACGCGGGATCGAAGCGTCTCGGGGAAGCGTCACTCGCACCCTCCATCAGGACCAGGCCTTGACGCCGAACCCCAAGTCCGCGACCTGTTCGAGCCACCCGGCCGTTGCCAGGATGACCGAGACCGCGTCCTTGAGGGGGAACTCCCAACCGACGCCGGGAATCTGGAGCGTGAACCCGTCCGCTGAACCTTCGGCTTGGCCGGCCGTCCTGCCTGCCCGCTCCAGCTTGTCCTCCGTCTCCTTGATCGCCTTGCGCAGCCACCTGGCGAGCTGGCGTGCCTACTCGGGAGTCTTGTCGACGTAGAGGAAGAACGCGAGCTCGTGGTGAGCGAGCGCATGGAGATAGAGCGACGGGGTGGCGCCACGGAACGAACAGCAGGTGCCGAACACGCCGATGGGGTTGTGCGCGGACGCGAAGGGACACGGTTCGGATTCGCCGTGCGTCATGCCGCGGGGGAACTTCTTGTCGTTGGTGATCGATTCTGGAAGTAGGTCGAGACCCATATGGTTGTCGGTTAGAGAATCAGCGGGCTGAGACACCGCATCCTCGTCGAGCCATCAGGGACGCTTCCTTCGGGGCGCGTTCACCTCCCGTGTGGTCTTTGGCCAGGCTGCGATTCTGCGCGGCCGGCGTTGGTGTTCCCCTTGGTGCTGACCCTCGCCTACCCGGCCTCGTCCACGCGCACCAGCACGCGGACCTCGCCGCTCGTGACCCCGCTCGCCGTGAGCGTCGTCCGGAGCACGCCCTCGAGAGCCCGCGCCGTCGCAGCGACATCGCCCGAGGGCACCGAGAGCCAGGTGAGGCGGGAGCGTTCCGCGCTCTTGCCCTTCGCGCGTCGCTGGAAGCTACCCACGTCGGTCGACTCGACCGCGCCGCGCGCGCCGAGGAACAGCACGGCGGTCTTCACGAGGTGCTCGAGCAGGGCGTGATGGTCTTCGGGAACGTGAACGGAAAGAAGGAGGCTTTGCATGATCGGTGGTCCTTTCGCCTTGGTCCATGCGGCCTGCCGGCGAGACGTTTCAGCGAAGGCCTCGGCGAGCGCTCGAGCGAGGCGCGGCACCGTCCGTCAGGGCGCCCGACGAAAGATGGCGAACTCGGCTCGAACGTCCCTGATGAAGTTGCGCACCGACCGC
Organism: Myxococcales bacterium; assembly: GCA_021778125.1. Lineage (GTDB taxonomy): Bacteria > Myxococcota_A > Polyangia > Polyangiales > Polyangiaceae > Palsa-1150. Next base: position 21,787 of record JAJYCT010000032.1, on the reverse strand, counting down.
CGCACCTCCCCCCATTCGCCCTGGTAGGCGTCCCACGCGTCGTAGTTGCTCGGGGCGATGTGCTCTTCGCCGACGAGAAACGGGTAGCGGTAGCTTACCTTCGTCTCGTCAAACTCGGGCGTCGTCGCGTCGATCTTGATCAGGACCGCGCTGTAGGCGAAACCATTGACGAACGCGCGCGCCTCCCGCTGGAGGAGGTGAATGGTCTTCGGCAGCGGCGCGTTCGTGTTGTCCATGTAGAGGAAGGGCGAATGGCGGCGCAGGAAGACGTGATGGAACTGAGCCTCGTCGTCCGCGTCGTGCCTCCACTTCATGAGGCCCCACGCCTTGATCGCCTTCTCGTAGCTCTGCTGGAGCCAGTAGCGCTTGTGGTTCTCGCTGACGCCCTCGGCATCGGCTTCCGCCGCCCTCAGGTCTTCCTCAGCTTGTCGCAGCCACTGCTCAACCTGCTTGGGCGTGGCCATCCCGGACCTGTCGAGCGAGCGTTACGAGCTCGCGAGCCACAGCGCCGCCGTGAAGCACGTCCCCGTCGGCGATCCAGGCGGCAAGCTGGGCATCAGCTCGGATCGCGGCGCGCAAGTCGTCCGCGTTCGCCGCGACCAGGTTGAGTTCGTGGCGGAAGGTGCGCCCCGCGTTGAACTGGATGGGCCGGCCCGGGTGGCGATCGGTCGGCAGATCCGGAAGAAGCTCGACGAGCCACGCGTCGCGAGCGTCCTGTCGGACCCAGATGGCGGCGTCCATCCGATCCTCCAGGGCGACGTGCCCATTGACCAGTTCGAGCATCTCCTCACGGGTCGGCATGCACCCTCAGTGTACCCATCAAACACGCCGCCCGCGAGTGCCGAAGGACACCCGTCTGACGTTGAACGCGGCGAGCCTCGCGCTACGACCCCGGCTTGCCGTAGCGCGGGGGGCAGAGTCGAGGATCCCCAGGAGGTCCACGCGGTTCGCGTTTGGGCGCGAAGTCCAACTGGGCGGGGACCGCGTCCCCGACATGCCTCATGGACGCCTCAGCAAGGAGAGCACGCCGTAGCGGAAGGTCTTCGGGTCCGCCTCGCCCTCGCCAGCGGCGACCTCGGGTACCGTCCCGAGTCCCCGCGAGAGCCCTCCGTCAACCAACACGAACGGGGGCGCAGCAACGAGGACCCGGACTCCTCCATGAGACGCCTGGGCGAACGTCCGCGCGAGCGAGCGGGCACGGCGGAGCGTGGCGACGACGAAGATGACGGTGGGGTCGACGAGCCCCGCAACAGGGCGGTTCGCCAGGCGGAGGCTTTCGTAGGTGGCGACCTTCTTCCGGACGACCGACGGAGCTTCTGTCCCGACGTCGATCTCGATCGCCAGCTCGAGCGACGCCTGCCCCTTGCGAAGCACGACCGCTGCGTCAGGAATGAGCGGTGCCTCGGGGCTCTCGCTCCGCAGCTCCCAGTCGGGTGAGAACCGTGGGAGCTCGACGCGGTGCGCCTGGACGCCCGTCGCAAGCGCCACGCGGTACTTGTTCAGGAGATCGAGGTGCGCGAGCGAGCGCGAGTCGACGCGCGGCGCCGGGCGCCAAGCCGGCACGTCCTCCTCATCGAGCGCGCCGTGCAGCAGCCGATGCCCGAGCGGCGTGAGTGCGTAGCGGTTCTCGGAGGCCAGGTCTGGCACGATCGTCCGCACGAGCCCCGCGTCGAAGAGCCGGCGCATCCGCTTCTGGCAAGTGCCCGCGGCGCCGAAGAACAGGCGCGTGAGGTCAGAGGTGCGCGCGAGGCGGAGCTTCGCGACGGCCACGAGGATGTCGACGTCGCGGTCGCGCAGCCGAACGCGGCGCCCCCGTTCGGCGCGGCGCCTCGAGGCGCGCAGACGCTCAGAGGATGGTTGGGGCGTGGGGAGCATCTGGCGGGTGACGTGGGGACGCCTGCGAACGTGAGCGTCGGCTTGACGCGATCGCGTCTGCTCTCTCAAGGTGAGACCGCCGCCGGTCGCCGTGAACCAAGCTGGCGCATCACGTCCGTTGTCAGGATGGCGCGGTGGGAAGCCGCGCCGCCGAGGCCGCCTTGCTTGGCAAGGAGGCGCTCGGCTGCGACGTCAGACGCTCGGCGTCGCCGAAGCACGCCGACGTGGGGTGCGTGACCGGGCTCGCGGGACCGGCGGGGTCCCGGGGATGTCCGCGTCGCTCAGGTCAGCGCCGCTTGGCGTCGCGTTTGTCCAGCGGCTCGGTCACGAGCTGCCAGATGCGCGGCGACATGCGCCGGATCTGCGGGTCCTTCGCGAGGGCGTCACGAATGCGCTTCCTCGTCTGGGTCGAGAGCTGGGTCCGCGGGAGGAGCTCCGTCTCGAGCTTGGCGTGCAAGACCTGAAGCGAGGCCCTGCCGCCGAGCTGTTGGAGCGCCACCCGAAGGATCCCCGACCAGCCAAGGCGAGCTTCGTAGGTCCAAGGAGAGGCCCAACGATCGCGATCGTTGTCTTTGGGCATATGGGTGGAGGTGAGCCCAGCCACACACGGTCCCAAGGCGAACGGCCGTGCGACACCGCACGAGAGATCGGCGAACATCCGCTCCATCCATGCCCCGGCGGGGGAGAGCGTTGCGAACAAGCCGCACGCCATGGGAGGGGACGGCCCCCGGAGCGGGGGCGGTGCGATTGAGGTGCGCCCGGTTGACCGCGATCATCTCGTCGCGCGGCGTCGCCGTAGGCGGTGCGAAAGGACCCTGCAGGGGAAGCTGAAGGTCGGGTGCCGCGCGAGGGAAGTGCGGGGCGACCGCCCCGGACGACCTCACAGGTTCTTCGAGGCCTCGCGCAGCTTTGCCATCGCGCGCGAGATCCGCTGCCTCACGGCGTCGGGGGTCAACCCGGTGATCTCTGCGATCTCAGGCGCATCCATGTCCTCCAGGTGGAGCGAGATGATCGCCCAGTCCCTTTCCGGCAACGTCGGTCGGAGCTTGCGGATCCAGTCTCTGCGCGCGATCGCGGCGCGGAATCCGGAGCTTGAACGAGCTTCGCGTATCAGCTGAGCGAGGCTCCGCTGGTCCGCTTCCGACAGCGATGCGTGCCGGTGCTTCCGGCGTCCCTTCCCGATCCCGGTCGCCGCGCTCACCGCGAGCCGATACGACCACGTAGCGACGCTCGAGTTGCCACGGAAGCGCGTGACGCTTGTGAAGACGGTCGTGAGCCACTCCTGGACCGCGTCCTCGACGTCATGATGGTCATCCAGAATGCGCCAGCAGAGCCTCCTGGTCTTCACCCCGAGCGCGGCGTGGATCTCGCGTGCGGCGGTCACTGCGTCGCCCTTCGCGATCGCGTCGAGCACGCGCGCATCCAGGTCATGGCCGCGGCCCACCGCCAGGACCCTATCACGCTTGACCCTGACCTCGGGTCCGGGTGGGATGCGTCTGCGATGGGCACGGCGGGCGACGGCGACGACTCCTTTCGCGCGAGGCTCGCCGATGCCGGCCGCCCCCCAACCGGCGACGGGGCGCGGGCGCGTGCCTCGCCCGGCCACGCGGAGGGCGAGCTTGTGGGTGCCCGCTTCCGGATCGAGAAGCTGCTCGGCACCGGAGGGTTCGCGCATGTCTACCTGGCCTGGGATGAGACCCTCGGGCGCCGCGTCGCGCTGAAGGTGCTCGCTCGTGGCGAGACCACCGCCGAGCAGCGGGCCGCCCTGGTCCACGAGGGGCGAGCCCTGGGCCGGGTGCGCGACCAGCATGTGGCGCAGGTCTTCGACATCGAGATCGCTGGCGACGAGGTGCTCTTGGTCATTGAGGCCGTCGAGGGCGCGAGCCTCTTGCACCGGACCGATCTCGGCTCGGCCGACCGCCTCCGGATCGCGGCCGATGTCGCCCGGGGCATCGCAGCCGTCCACCGTAACGGAGTCGTGCACCGCGACCTCAAGCCGTCGAACATCATCGTGACGCCGGACAAGCGGGCCAAGGTGGTCGATTTCGGCGTCGCCAAGCTGCCCGGCGTGGACGCCGTTCCGCTTCCTCCCGCCAGTGGCGAACGTGCTCCGGGCAGCCTCGCGACCGAGAGAGGACTTGTGGTCGGCACGCCGGACTACATGGCGCCGGAGCAGCGCAAGGGCTCGTCCGCCACGGCGCGGACGGACGTCTACGCCTTCGGGGTGGTGCTGGACCGGGACCTCTTCGACCCGCTCTCGCGGGCCGCGCTCGATCGACGAACCGCGGACGCAATCGCCGCGTGCGTCGTACGATGTACTCGGGAGCGCCCCGAGGATCGCCCGGATGCGGAAGAACTCTGCCGGGAGCTCGACGATCTCGTCGAGCGTGCGACGATCCCGGACGCGAGCCACGGACGTGTCGAAGCTCACCCGTCGCGACGAAGCGCTCCGCGAGTCGCACGACGCGTCGCCGCCCTCTCGGCAGGCGTCCTCGCCGTGGGGAGCGTCGCATGGGGAGTTCACCACGCTGGCGGCGCGCCCTCCACGATCGCCCGGCCGGCGGCATCGTCGGCGACACCGTCCGAAGCGATCGGGCTCCCCGACGACTCGGTGGCCGACGACGTCGTCTCGAAGGCGGCCGGCATCGCCGTCCACGAAAAGAGCCCGAGCGCCGACCTGGCCCCGACCCTCGGCCCCCCCATGCTCTCCTGGAACGCCCTCCGTGAGCACTCGGTGCGTGCATGGAACCTTGAGGGCACGGACCTTGTCCCCGCGGTCGCCGACCCGATTTTCTCGCCCCGCATGCTGCATCACCTCACGACGCGCGTGAGTAGGGGCACCGCGGGCGGGTTGACCCTCACGGACGTCGAGAGCGGCCTGTCCGTGCGAGCCTATCCGGGCGAGCAGACCTCGGGCTCGGCCCTTGTCGCACGCGGCTACGCCGTCCAGGAGAACTGGCAGCGAGGCATGCCCATCGTGCACGCGGTGCGCGCGGACGCCGTCGACGAGCTGCTGCTCGTAGCCACGCCGGCCCCCAGGGAGCTTTCCATCACCGTGGAACTTCTGTCGGGCGTCGCCGCCGTGCGGTCGATGGGAGGAGCGCTCGAGTTCATCGACTCGGCGGGGGCGCCGCGCCTGCGCATGGCCCACGTCGAAGCGATCGACGCCGAAGGAGGTCGCCACGCCGTACCCGTCGTCCCTTCGGGATGCCTGTTCGATACGGACACCCGCCCGCCATGGGGACGCGATCTTCCCGACGCCGCAAGCCGGTCGTGCGTCGTCACTCTTCGCCTGCCGCCCGAAGGCCTCCCGCCCCTCTCGGCGGTCGTCTGGTCGTGGCAGGCGACCGGGAGCCACGCCATCCGTCGTGTGGGACACACGACGACCCCCATCCCTGGGGACCGAGCCGTCGTGATCGGCGGTTTCGACAGCCTGGCGCACGCCTCGGTCGAGATGTTCGATGCCGGGACGCAGTCGTGGGCTTTCATCGGCTCGCTGATCGAGGGCCGGTTCTGGCACAGCGCGGCGCTCCTCGCCGACGGCCGAGTGCTCGTCGCTGGTGGGAGCGCCCCCTCCGCGGAGATCCTCGATCCGTCGACGGGACGCTTCCAGAAGACCGAGCGCCTGCCCTGTCCTCGCTATGACGCGACCGCGACGACGTTGCCGGACGGCCGGGTGCTCGTCGTGGGAGGCGGCTGCTGCGACGGATGCTGCTCGGTGCACCCGTCGAACACGGCGTTCGTGTACTCGCCACGACAGGGCCGTTGGTCGCCCCCCATACCGCTGCGGCAGCCGAGGAAACGGCACACCGCCACCCTCCTGTCGGACGGGAAGGTCCTCGTCGTGGGCAGCCAGGTGCCCGGCGATCCCCAGGGTTCGTCGGAGGTCTTCGACCCCGATCGCGTCACGTTCGAGACGTCCGGCGCTCTGCTGGACCCTCGCAGCGACCAAGCCGCCGTGCGCCTCCCAGACGGCCGTGTCCTCGTCGTGGCGGGCGTGTTCGATGGCGGAGGTCTTACGCGCCTGCGCGAGAGCGCCGAGCTGTGGAACGAGGCGTCCGGCCAGTGGAGCCGGGCACCGACGCCCCCCTTCCGCACCGGGTTCATGCCCATCCTGCTCCCGCTTCGCGACGGCCGCGCGCTGCTCACCGGCGGAGACGAGCTTGCGGGCTGGTCGCAGGAGCACCCCCTCTCGTTCTTCGATCCGGCGAGCGGCACGTGGACGGCTCCGAGCGAGCGTCGCGTGGCGGGCGAGCGCCTCCGCGAGACCGCCGCGGAGCTGGACGACGGCACGATCCTGCTGACCGGGCGGGTCCCCAACGAGATCGTGTCGCCCTCGGGTTTGTGAATCGCATCGACGGCGCGTCACAGTTCGTGACCGCGACCCCTCTAAACGGGTAGCCACCCCATGAGCTACCCGCCCCTCGTCCCGGCTCGCACCGCAGAGCCTGTGCCCCGCGCAGCTTGCGCACGAAACGTATGACGCTCGCGTACCCGCCGGTGAAGCCGCGCCAGGCGACCAGCTCCTACCGCATCGCCCTTGCTTTGCGGCGCATCGCCACACGCCGCTCGAGCGCCTCCCGGTATGGACGACCCACGGGACACGCACGGCGACGCAGTCCGCGCGCGTGCCGACGAGATCCCTCGAAGCCCTCGAAGTTCGTCGCGGAACCGCGCGCATGAGAGGTCGCGCAGACGGAAGCCCGGGACGTCAAGGGAGGGCGGCTCGTCTCTCCGGGCATCCAGGCGTCTACCGACGTCTAGCCTAGATCGCGGACCAACAGCCGGTCAGCACCGGTCACGACAAGGAGATACCATGCTCTCGAACGCGCGCACTCTCGTGGCATGCAGCCTGCTGGTCCTCGCGCCAGCATGCTCCAAAGGCAGCAACCCGGGCGCACCGGCCTCCTCCGGCGATTCCGCCGCGCCTTCCGCCGCTGCCGCTCAATCGAGCGGGCCCGCAGACCCCGAGTTCCTCGGCGTGTACCTCCGAGGGGCTGACGGCGCCCTGACCGCGCTCCAGGAAGTGCAGGAACAGAAGAAGGCGCTCCCGCGCCCACAAATTCGCAATGGCATGACCTTCCAGCAGGCGCAACAGATCCTCAACACGCCCACCAAGTACGATCTCTTCTTTCCATCGTCACCCGCCATCCCCGCGGTCGATGCGCAGACGCTCGCAGGGACGGGGCTCCTCGTCCACCTCGAGAAGTTCGCTGCTTTGCGGCTCGGAGCGCTGGAGCTTCGAGATGTCCGCCTCGTCGAGCTCGACAAGAAGCACGGATTCCCCGGCGAGGAGATCGCCGCTCTGCCCACCAAGAAGATCAAGGACTCCCTCTACCAAGTCCTGCTCGGCACGCCCGCGGCGCCGCTCGCAAGCGGCTACTACTACGCCTGGATCCAGGCGACGTCCGATCAGAAGGGATTCACGAGCGCGTTCTTGTTGCAAGTGAAGTAGCGACCGCGCCCTCCCGACTACACCAACCAAGGACCTCGTAGGAACGAACATGCTGAGGTGTCTCATGCGCGTCGGCTCTGGTTACTTCGCGTTCTCCCTCCTGTGCGCAGCCTTCAGCGGCTGCGACCTCCTCGGGGCCGGCTCGGGCGCGGCCACGCCGTCCGCCGCACAGACGTGCGAGAGCGTCGCGAGCCCCGTCGCCATCGGGCAACTTCTCGACCGGCAGCGCCGCTCGCTCGTCGTGGGCTGCGCGTCGGGAAAGGAGCTGACCGTGGCCGCGCTCTTCCGCGGGTACAGGAACCCTGTCAACGAGTTCTTCGGCGCGTCGGATCCGGCCACTGCTGATGCGAAGGACGCGCCCACCGTCCTGGTCAAGTTCGCCGACGTCAACTCAAGGTGGCACGCTCGGGATACGTCCGTGCTTCCGACGCTCGAGCAAGGTACGCCGATCCTCATTCACGGGACTGTCGCCGAGTCCGGGGATGGTACGGGGAGTTGGCTCTTCAGGGCCGAAGTCGTCGAGCGCGTGGCCGAGAAGGCCGCGGATCCGGAAGCCCTGGCCCGGGTCGAGCCGGTTTCGAGCGCACTCCGCAGCCGCAACAAGGAACTCGCTACCGCCTTTGCTGCGGCGGTCAAGGCAGACACGCCGGCAGCGTACCTCGCGTACATCGAGAACGTGCAGGCCCTCGCTGCGAAGGAGCTTGGCTTCGGCAAGCACCCGGCGTGGCAGGCGTTCGTGGACAAGAACAGCAAGTTCTACGACGACAACTACGGCAAGAAGCCTCCGGCCGGCAAGCTCTCCTCCCCGATGCAGAAGGCCCTGGTCTACGCAGCGCGGTATAACGTGCCGCAGAAGATCAACGAGTTCGCGTTCGCCATTCGCAATCCGGGCGGCCAGGATCTCGGGCTCGTCCTGCCGGGTCAGTACCCGCACGTGTTCGAAGCGTTCGTGCGTCTCGGCAGGAAGATCGATCCCAAGGGCGGCGACTTCGACGGCGAGCTGGGCAAGCTGTTGCAGGACGTCGAGCTGGGCGACGCGTCGAAGCAGAACCAGGCGCTGGGGACGCTCCGAAACTGGCAGCTCGGCTCCGCCGCGCAGCAGCTCTTGGCCCTGGCGGAGAAGCAGCCCGGAATCAAGCGCTCGCTCGCGCTGATGGACAGCACGGACGACGCCACCCAGGAGCGTCTGTCGGCCATCGCCAGCCAGGCGTGGCGGGAGTCGAAGTGCGAGCAATCGGACGTCACGTGGGGGCGCGACTACGGGTGCGACGTGATCCAGGCGGTGCCGCTCCACCATCCGACTCCGCAACTCGTGGCCGCGGTGCTCTCGCGTCCCCTTCGCAGCCGCGGGGCGGTCATTACGCTGCTGGCGCTCGGCGAGCCCCACGGTCTCAAGACGGCGGTGCTCAAGGGCATCGACTCGGGCGATTGGCAAGGGCAGCAGCTCTTCTTCGGGCTCAAGTATCTGTTCCGGCTCGATGACCTGGCTGGCAAGCAGGCTGCGCTGGCCCTGATCGACAAGCACCACAACGACCCCAACTCGGCCGGGTTCTACGGTGACTGGCGCAACACGGCGCACGACTACGTCGCGTACGTGGGACCCGCGCTCGACGAGGCCGTGTCCGATGCGGCCTGGTACAAGACCTTCGCGCTCAAGGTGCTCGCCCAGGACTGGGCCGACAGCGACATGCAGTACTGGATGGCCTTCCTCGCCCCGAAGCTCGGATCGTCGGTGTCGAAGCCCGTCCCGTTCCCGGAGATCGCGACGCGCGCCCTCGCCGGGATGAAGACTCCGCCGCCCTCGATCCCCGGCCTCCAGTCTGGAGTGAGGCGCTCGCGGTGTGGCTGGCTCCTGGTCGCCACGTACTTCGATCTGGGGCCCGACGTGGCGAAGTACAAGTCGTACCTCGCAGACTCGAAGTCCGCGCCGTTCGCCGCGTTCCTTCGGGATCCCGTCAACGGGAGTTGCTACTGACCCAATGGGGCAGTGCCGAGCGCTGCGCGAGACGGAGTGGGACATTCCACGATGGAGGCCGTGATGGGATCTTCACACGTTTGGCATCTCGCGTGGCTTGCGGCAGGCGTGGCGTTCCTCGTCGGCCCTCGCGCCGTTCGCGCGGCAGACCACGACTACGCCGCCTATGAGAAGCTCGACACGGCCGCCGGCTGGGTTGAGTTCCTGTCGGGATCTCCGGCTGCCGACGACCTGGCGAGGGCGCAGCGGTCGCTTGCAAACAGCCTGTCTCGCGATCCGAAGACGGGCGTGAAGCTCGGCCCCATGACGTCGCTCGAGTGCCGGGGAGGGAGCATCTCCCAGACGGAGCTCATCAGTCACATTCGCACCGTCGGCTCGAGCTGGAAGTGGTTCTGCGAGAAGGGCTCGTTCACGTACACGGTGAACAACCCGACGAGCGCCACGATCTTCGTCCGCGGTTCGGCCCACGGGCTGCCGATCGACGTCGTCGTACCGGCTGGCAAGACGGTGTCCGGGACCCTGACCATGACGAGCCCTTGCGACACCAACCAGCGTCAGGGGGCGCACAGGTTCGCGCCGGGGCGCGTGACCTTCACCTGCTCGAGCAATCTCGCGCTTCGGGCCGCTGCCGTCGTCAAGGACGAGCTCACGAGCTACTCGGACCTCCTGCAGACGCGCGACGGGGACAGGCTCCGGCGCTTCCTCGCGACGTTCCCGAAGTCTCTGCTGGCGGAGTTCGCGAAGGACCGCCTCGCGGACGTCGAGCGCGCCAGTCTGGACGGGCTGAGGAAGCAGCTCCGGACGTCGGTCGCGCTCGGGCCCGCGCCCGCGAAGCTCGTCGACCCGCGCCCGTACACGCTCACCATCGAGAACCCGACCGATCAGTCGCTCACGGTGACGGTGAAGCACGAGTCGTCCGATGGCGAGGACGTCGCGGTTGGCGCCAAGGCGAAGGCGACGATGGATCTTCACAGCACGGCGTCAGCACCGCCGAAGTTCAGCATCGTCGGGGTCTCGCTCGCGAGTCCGTGAAGAAGCGGTCCCGACCGGCCCTCGCGGTTGGTTGCGGCCCGTTTCCACACGGCTGCCCGACCACGAGCAACGAGTCCCTCCACGCGCCCCAGACTCGGGGCCTTGGGGCAGGTGAGTGGGGAGATCACCGCCGGGCGGTGCCAGCACGTGGCCGTGCAGGCCGACGCTCTGCGCGCGGTGCCACCCGGGCCCGCCGGCGCCGTGCTTCGCAGGCGATGGCAAGGCTCGGGCGTCCAGCGCACGCCGGGAACGTTGGCCGTGGGAGGGCGGGACGGGCTCGCACACCCGGCGGGATCTCATGGACGCCCCGTTCCCTCGCGGCAGCGCCGCCAGAGACCTGCGGTCAGGTGCTCTTGGCCTTGAGCCGCCAGACACCCATCGAGACGCGCTCGATCATCGGGTCGAGCTGCACGACCTGCCGGATCTTGGGCTTCCAGTGGGTCGAGAGCCACGCACGCGGGCACGTCTTCTCCATCTCGGCGTAGAGCTCCGAAAGCGGAGCCTGTCCACCGGATCGCTGAAGCGCAGCGCGAACGAGGACCCTCCACGGGGGCCGCGAGACGAGAGGATGCGTAGGAGCCGACTGCGAGCGTTTCGTAGTGTTCTTGGGCATAGGAGTGATCGAGCCCGACCACGCCCTCCCGCGAACCGACCGCTCCCGTCGTCCGAGGACGGAGGGAACGAGAGCCTCCACCTCCGTCCATGCGCGCGCGTGATCGATCGTTGCGCCCGCGGTGCGTGCGACGTCTTTTGACAGGATCGCGGAGGGCGCGGGACGGTATCGGCATATGAAGACATCCCCACAGTTTCCGTGCCCACCGCGCCGGCTTCGCTTCCTTCACGGCACGCTGCGCTTCTCGGCGGTCACGATTGCGCGGTGGGTCGGAGTGTCGGCCGAGGAGGTCCGTCGCGAGCTGCGGCGGCTCGGTATCGTTCTGGGTGCCGAACGCGTGCTCGGTCTCCCCGAGTACGGGACCATACGGGCGGCGTTCCGGGAGGTTCCTGAGTTCGTCGACGTTGGCTTCTATCCCGTGCCGTCCTCCGAGTTGATCCCCTTCCTTCGGAAGATCCGGCGCGTCACGCGCCGCGCGGTTCGCGAGCTTGCACGGCGTCGTGAGCTCGACTGGAAGCGCCTCGACAGGTGTCTGGTCCCCTGGGACAAGGAAGACAGGAGTTTCATGAAGAACATCTGCTTCGTCGCGCCATGTCCGGAGTGAGCCCGGCGCCTCGCTCACGGACCACGGCGCACCGCGAGCCCGCAGTCGCACGAAGTCCACCCGGCTGCCTGACCGCACACGGGACAGTCCTGGAACGCGTGACCGGCGAAGAGCGCGCCGCACGCGCACTGCCAGACGCCGTGTAGGCGTACCTCGTGGCCCCGGGGACACCGCGTGCGCCGCAGGAGTGGCGGCGGCAGCCTCGGCAAGAGGCGCGCGGCGCCGACGAGGAGCCACGGCGCCATGAGCAGCCAGCGAAGGGTGACCGGGATCGCGCGCAGGGCGATCTGAAGGATGTTCATGGCTTCATCCCAGGGCGGACCTTCGCGATCGCCCCGGTCGCGTCCGGGGCTTCGGCGGAGCGTCGGGCGATGTACCGGCCGAAGGGTCGGCCGCAGGCGTGGGGGCCTCCTCGGACTCGGGCGCCGTAGGCGTCGGACCGGCCTCCTGACTAGGGTCTGCGGCGGAGACATCGGGGTCGTGGGGGGCCACCATGCCAGGAGGGAACTCGACCGCCTCCGCTTGCGTCTGCGGTTGCGTCGCCGCAAGTCGTGGCCGTGATGGACCCGAGCGGACCAGGACTCCCCGGGCCACGTGCGCGCGAATGTCCTTGGGAAGGGAGAAGGCCCGCCGTGTTGCCCCCTCGAGATCCAGCGTCGCGGACTTGAGGAGCACGGCCGGTGCCGTGCGGTTGCGGTTCAGGAACCACGCGAGCCTGCGCGGCATGTTCTCGACCGCGTGCACGAGCTGGCGGCGCTCCTCGGTCTCGCTCAGGTAGTCGGGCCGTTCGCGGATGTCGGCGACGCCGTCGCCACCGCGGCGCACGCGCCCCGTCACGGGCAGGATGTGCGCGAGCCGCGACGCATCGTCGACGGTCGTTCGGAACTGGAGCTGGAACGTGGTGTTCGTCGCGAGGACCGACAGCAGATACGGGCTCAGGTGTGCGACCTGCGCGAGCTGCTGAAAGAGCGTCCAGAAGAAGACCCTCTGCGACCGCGCGAGAGTGAGCAGCCGCGCGGTGTCGCTCACCATGTCGGGGCCCACGAGCTCCTGGAACTCGTCGGCAAAGATGGTCACGCAGGGGCTGCTTCGCGTCACGCGCCGTGACCAGATCGCGCGCACCACCTTGCGCAGAATGAGCTGCCCGAAGAACTTCGCGATCTCCGACATGCCCGCCGGTGCCCCTCCGAGGTCGACCACGGTCACGGCGTGCTCGAGCAGTCTGTCGAAGCGCGTCATCCCCTTGGCGGCGAGCATCGGCGCGAGCAGCGGGTTCAGGGTGATCTCCTCGAGCCGGGCCAGGAGCGACACGAGCGATCCGCTGCGCTCGCGCGTGAAGCGCTCCGCGAAGTACGCCTTGACGTCTTCGTTGTGCGACCGGGACAGCGTGTCGCGCAAGAGCGTGCGGTCCTGAAGCAGCCGCGGCACTTCGACCAGCGTCAGTCCCGTTTCGATCGCGAGCGTGAGCGCGTTCATGAGGATGGTGCGCTGCACGATGCCGAGGTCGTGGCCGACCGTGCTCCCGAAACTCGTCGCCACCTCCTGAGCCTGCAGGCGGGGCGCGAGCGAGGCGTCGGGCGTGAGCACCTGGAAGGGCGGCGGCGCGCTCCGATCGAACGGCGCGACGACCGCGATCCGCGAGAGCAGGATCTCCGCCTCGGGCCTGGGGAGCGACGCGACGAGGGACGGGAGCCACACCTCGCGCAGCGACTGGGCCAGCTCGCCCTTCGCGTCGAGCACCATGAGCCCCGAGGGCCGACGCGCGAGGAGCTGGAGCATCACAGACAGCGCCCAGAAGGTCTTGCCCGAGCCCGTTGCGCCGCTCACGAGCCCGTGGCCGCCCCCTCGCAGCTCGGCCTCGGGCAGAAGAAGCGGGAACGGCCGCCCCTCGGAGTCGATCGCGGTGCCAAGCCCGATCGCGGGCGTGCCGCGGCGAATGAACCGCTCGACCTCCCGCAGCGGGCGGTCGAGGTCGAGTCGGCGCGCGTCTTCCTCCGCTTGTTCGGCCTCGGCGACGACTCGGAGCGCCTCGGCCTGGTGATCGAGCGGCCCCAAGCGCAGCAGGTCCGAGATCCACCGGAAGAGGGGCATCGGCGTCACCTCGCTGCGGGAGGACGGGGGAACACGCGGCGGCGGCCCGTGCGACGGATGCGCTCGGCGGCGGCGCGCGCGTCGTCGTCGGGCAGGAGTCCCTTGGGGAACTGCCGACGGTAGAGGAGGAGGCCGCCCAGGGCCCAGGCCGCGAGCAGGCCGATGGCGAGGGCGGAGGTCACGGCAGCGCTCCGCCCGCGTCCGCGTCGTCGACATCATCGAGCAGGACCGCGGTCGACTCGCCGGGCCGGAGGCGACAGACGCAGTCCGCCTTGCGCTCGGCGTGGGCCCAGACCGTCTCCATGGGCCACTTCCAGATCCAGTCGACATCGTTCCCGAGGAAGGCCACGGTCCGTCCCGGAGCCGCGAGCGCGGCGGCGCGCGCGTCCGTGCCGCGGAGCAGAAGGCCCAGGGCGATCTTCGTCGCGGCGACCGAGACGCGCAAGGCGTCGACGCCGAGCGCGGGCTCGCTCGCGAGCTCGCCCGTCGTGACGCCGTAGTTGGTGTGGCCCTGGCGCGGGGTCGAGGCACGCACGGCGCCGAGCACGCACTCGTAGCAGGGGGTCTCGCCCGGAAGCGTGAAGAACACCTCGCCGCCGACCCCCCGTTCGTACACGCCGGCGAAGACCGTGGGCACGGCGTGGTACGTGAGAAAGCCGACCCGCGCCTGCACGGCAGGGGAGTCGGTCAGGGCGAGAGCTAGGTCGGCCTCGGCGATCCACGCGCTCAGCTCGTCGTCCCCGAGCGCGCGCAGGTCCGCGTTCTCCGCGTGGACCTCGACGCTCGGGCGGATCTCGCGCAGGTGCCGCGCGAGCGCGTCGACCTTGGGCAACCCGAGATCGCGCGCGAGGTACGTCGTGCGCGAGAGGTTGGCCTCTTCCACTACGTCGTTGTCGACGAGGCGGAGCGAGCGGACCCCGGAGCGCACGAGAAGCGCCGAGACTCCGCTGCCGAGCGATCCCGCGCCGATGACGAGGACGCGGGCACGGTCGACGCGTGAGACGTCGAAGAGGGTCTCATGGCGGGCGTGGAAGGAGTCGCTCATCGGAGACCTCGCAGCAGCCGGACGAGACGAGCGCGCACTCCGCCCCTTCGGGTGGTGAGGCGGCTCAGGGGCCGCCTGAGGAGGGGAGGAGCGGCCGCGGGGGGCGCCGCGGTCGTCGCGGCTGCCACGTCGGTCGCTTGGGCTTCCCTCGCGCCGGGTGTACCGGCCGGCACGCCGGTGGCCGGTGGGGACACGGGCTTGCTCGCCGGAGCGGAGCCAGGCGTCTCAGCCAGCAGGCGGAGCTCCGCCGGCTCCGGTCGGGTCATGCCCTTCGAGAAGATGTAGAAGGCGGTCTCGAATCCGCCGCGGTATCGAACGGCGAGCGGGAGCACGAGCGAGGGCGCGCACCAGTCAGGATCGGCCACGATGGAGCACGCGGTCTCGAGGTCGAGGGCGGAGAGCGTCCTGCACCGCGCGGGGTGCGAGTGGAAGACGCCGACGAAGAGCAGCCCCCGGTCCTGAGCCTCGTCGAGCCGCGGCTGCAGGTACGCGACGTCGAGCTCGTAGCTGCCGCTCGTGCGACTGGCGTCGGGCCCCGAGGGGATGAACTCGCTCACCGTGAGGGCGTCGGGCCCCACGAGGATCCCCCCGCTCTCGCCGGGGTGTCGCGCGGCCTCCTCGTGCATGGCGTTCAAGGCCGAAAGCGTGACACGCACGGCAGGCCGCGCGACCTCGGCGCCCCACCTCTCGGGCTTGAGACGCGTGCGCTCCTTGGGCCGCGCCACGCCTGCCTGTTCGGCCTGGACGTTCTGCTCTGCGGTCGGAGCGTCCTCGATCTGCCCGTCGTCGGTCACGAAGACCTCGCGTGCTTGGTGGAGGTTCTCGAAGAGGCGGTTCAGGTCCTGGTTGGCCATGGTGTTCTCCAATGGGAACGTTCGACGTTCCCCGTTGCCTGACCGAGGTGCTCTCGCGCACGGTGCGCGACTACTCGATCTCGCCGAAGTCGTTCGGTCCGGGCAGCGCCACCCGGCGTTGCTCGACATGGTGGTTCATGCGCGGGGCGCGTTCCGCGTTGCGCATGAGAGGCACGATCCAGTGGAAGCGCTGCCGCAGCCGGCACAGGCCCCACCCGATCAGGATCCCCCAGGTGAGCCCGGCGAAGAGGACGATCCATGTGCAGCGTCCGTGGCACGCCTCCATCTGGACAGGCGAGGTCGGTGCGATCTCGACCTGACCGGCGAAGAGCGCGCAGTCGGTGTCGAATATGTCGAGGATGCCCGTGCAGCTGCGTCTGGGGATCAGGGGCGTCGGCATGGCGGGGCTCGCGCGGTGGTCCTCGTTCATCCTGCGTCCTCCAGAGGCTGTTTCCATGTCCCTGTCACGAGCCACTTCTCGTACATGGCGATCCAGGCGATCGCGCGCGTACGCACGAGCAGCGCGCTCGTCTTCGGTCCAATTCCGCGCACATGATCGTCGAACATGCAGAGCGAACCGTCCGGGAGCCGATGTGGCGCGCCCGTGATGTCCGGCGTGGCGATGAACGCCTTCGGGCACTCGAACGGGAAGCGTTCGGGGTAGCTGACGACGAGGTCGTACGGACGCCCGGAGATCGAGAGCACGCGCTCGCACCACGCGTAATCGCCTGAGGGGAAGCGCGCGAGCTTCGCGCGGGTCTTCTCCCGCATGCGCTGGATCTCCTTCGCGCGGCGGGCGGGGTCTCGGTCGAGGGCGTTCATCTCGCTGAGGTGCATGCATGGCGACCCGCGACCGTTGCACCAATAGGAGCGTGCAACGCCCGGCCACGCCGCCGCATGGAGCTCCTTGACGAGGCGGCGCGAGGTCGTACGCTTTCAATGCTGAGTCGGGGCGCCTCGTCCCCGAACGTGTGAGCAGGCATCCGCGGCGAATGTTCATCGCCGGGCGGACAGCCCGGCAAGGAGCCGCTCACATGAAGAACGCGCCCGTCGCTTGCCTGCCGTCGACCTTCGGCGATTCGGAGCGCCCCGCTCTGCCTTCGCTGCTCGGTGCCGAGCACTTCACGGCGCTCTGGACCGAGATGCTGCCTTTCGTGCGGTCGCATGTCCGCGGCCGGCTGTCACGGGCCGGCATGGGCACGGCGATCCGGCGCGTGCGTTTCGCCGCGGGCGAGGCAGCCCCGGAGCTGGCCTTGTCGGGAAGCGTGCGGGCGGCCGTCGTGCATGACGACGGCCTGGTCGAGGACATCGCCCAAGAGGTGGGCCTGGCCCTCTTCCGGCACTTGCGCGACGCGCCCAGCGACTCGAGGCTCCGCGCGCACCGGAGCGACGCCGAGCGGTGGCTCACGGTCGCGATCAAGCTCACGGCGCAGCGCGGAGCCGATCGGGCGGCGCGGTCGCTGGCTTGGGGCGCGAAGGGCTCGCCCGACGGCGGCGAGTCTCCGACGAAGGCCGTCCGTGTCGCTGGCTCCGAGTGGGCGCAGGACCCCGAGACCGCGCTGGCGCGGGCGGGGGAAGCGCGACGGGTCCGCGGAGCCGTCGCGCGCCTCGGCACCCGTGCGCGCCGCGTCGTGATCGCCGAACTCGACGGACTGACTCGCGACGAGATCGCCGCCGAGCTCCGCACGACCAAGAAGAATGTCCGCGTCCTGCTCTGCAGGGCGTTGGCCGAGCTGCGGGCCTTGCTCGCGCCGCGACCTAGCGCTCTTGCTCGGGGGCTCGGGGACTTCGCACCCACGCTGGCCAAAGGCTCCCTCCGCGAGGGGCCGATCGGAATCCGCATTACACCGACGAGACCAGTTGGGGGGACGACTGGGACGACCGAAAGCTCGGGACCGGCGGGGTGGCGCTCCGGAGCTACCGAGCGGCGCGTCCGCGGATCCGGGACGGCCCCGAGATCCGGCACACATACCGCAACAACTCGCATCTATTGACATTTTCAGATGCCCATGCTATTGTTACACTAGTGGTACTAGTCTTGACCAATGGCTCCTGTGGTGCGGTATCCGACCGGTTCTCGAGAACCGGTCGGCTCGCACCTCGGGAGCCCAACCTCTGGTTTGGGTCGCTGCGTCAACGGTTGCGCAGTCGCTTCCCCCGGGGTGACGGTGAGAGCATGACCGACACGAGAAATCGGGAACATCCGACCCCCTCCCTCCAGGGCACTGCCCGTGAACGCGAGACGACCTCCGTCAGTCGGATAGAGCTCGAAAGCGAAGCTGTGAGCCTGGCCGAGCGCGCGCGCAAAGCCGACCTCGCGGATAGGTGGGTCATGTGGGAAGCCTGGCTTCTCGACTGATCCGCTTGCACCGCGACCGCCCCGTAGTCAATCTCGACTACGGGGCTTTTCGTATCGGCAAACTCTGCAGGGATGTGATGCTCCACGTTGAACCATTTGATGCATGGAACGTCAGACCGCCGTGGGTGAACTCCGGCGACGAGATCGATTGGCAGGGCGGTCGTCGCCCCGGCATCATCGTGTCGGGCAGGCCCCTGCTGACGGCAGCAGATCCACGCGCGATCGTCGCGCCACTTACCAGGACAATTCTCCACGGGGCTCAATTCGTCGAGGTGCGGGAGACTGATCGATCGGGGCTTGGCGCGGGCACCGTGAAGTGCGACCAACTCTTCGGCTTCCAGGCGCGCGAAACCGTCTTCCTGCGGCACCGAGGGAACGTCGCTCACCTCCGTTCCCAATTGCACAACTCTGTGCGGATGCAATTCAGGTCGTACGCGACTCCTGGCCGCGGGCTCGACTCGGGCCACATCGTCAGCGTCGCACTGCCTGACTTGACTCCCTGTATCGTCATAAGCTCAGGCCGAGCGAACGATCGACATCCTCTAGCTCTCATCACCATTGTGCGTACCGTCCCCTTCGAAGCTGGCGACCGAGCTGGACTACGCACGTTCGACTTGGAGGACTACACGCCGTTGTTTGGGAAGCGGCGAATCGCAGACGTCGCCTTGATTCGAACGGTCCCCTTCTCCAGCGTCCAGGGACCGCCGCTGGGCAGTCTGAAGCCCACCGACTTGGCGGCGCTTATCGATAGGGTTCACAGCATTCTGGAGTAGGCGGATCATCAAATGCCCCACGATCCCAACTCGGGTATCCGTCTTACGCAAGCAGAGCTAGAGACTGAGGCCGCTTCCTTGGCGCAGCGCGCTCAAGAGGCCGACGCGGCAGACGCTGAAACAATGTGCGCGACATGGGACCTGCTCGCGCAGGCCGATCGGGACGGCTGGCCTGTTCTCGAGGTGATTTTCGAGGCGGCTGCAGTGGACATTCGCCACGCATTGAAGGACGCAGCGTCGCGTCAGCGAGCTAGGTGCACGGAGATCCGATCCATGACGAGCTCGTCGAATGCCGCAACCGATGGACTCCAGATCGCGTTGCCTCAGGGGATCCATTTGCTGTTCGAGTTCGGCGGTAACGGCGATCTTTGGGTCACGAGGGACGCACTCAATTTCGAGCCTGCTGAATTGGTGATTTCGCACGGAACAAACGAGTTCCGCTCGCCGCCTGTGGGGTCGCCACATCGCCACCACGTCCCCGCTAGCGCGCTCGCGGCAGCCCGTGCCGCCGGCGCCTTCACGCTGAGTCTTGTGACGACAGCGCCCGATGGCGTTGGTGCTGCCGCGGACACCTCACGAAATGCGCCGTTGACTGTCAACGCATCGGACGCATCCGCCTGGTGGTCTAGGTTCCGCGACCTGCTCGATAGCCGTTCGCAGCTCAACATCAACCTCACGAGGAAGGCTGGGCGTTTGGCATGGCTCCCGATCGCGGCCCTAGCGCGCCCCGGAGAACGACTCCCCGTGGGCCGGCTGTCGAGAGACGACCGTGGTCCCTTTGTTGTCACGGTGGGCGTGAGCCAACTGCAACCTCATGCCGCGGTCTTGCTCCTTGCTGAGGGGCAGCCTCCGCGGTTCCTTCACCCCGCTTTGCGCGTGCCTGTCGACCGCGCTCCGGCCTTCAACGCATCGACATTGGTCAAGGGCGCGAGACTTTCGGCAGAAGTGTGGTTCTCTGCGCCACCAGCCGGCCAGTACTGCCTCCTGCTGCTTCTCTCGTCTGGTCCCACTGCCGTGTTTGAGGTTCTCGGGCGGGTCGCCACTGGCACCGCGGAACTCGGACTGCTTATGGACACCATGATCAGCGACACCGACCGCGAGGTCATAGGCATTGGCCACCTGGACATTGAGCTGGTGGATACGGCGTAGCGCGGCGCGAACGCCGCCGGACACGGCTGCCAAGTGTGCGGCCTACATCCACGTGTGCGCGTGGCTGCTGGCGTACTCCTTGCTTGCTCTCGTTCTTGCGCGCGCCACAGCGGCGGCCCTCTGGCTCGTGGTTGGCTTGCAGGCTGACTACGCCACCGGAATTGCCGCCCTTCTCGCCGCCCTCTCGCCTGCCCTTGCTGTTCTGCTGCCCCTAATTGGCCAGCTTCGCATGGCCATGTCGCTGCCGATGGCGGCACACGAGACGCTTGGGGTGGACGCACTGAACGGTGCGGGTGGCCCTGGCTCATTTAGAGTCAACACTCGCTCAGTGCATTACCAGGGAACGGCCTTCACGAGTTGGTGTGCGGGCCGCACGACCATTGTCATTCCATCCGACGAGGCGGAGGGCGAGGCCTGGCTCGCGCACGAACTCGCCCACGTTCGGCATGGCGACCACCTCGTGGCGGCGCTAGCTCCCTGGGTTGAATGGGTCGCGCTGGGAAGCGCGGTTGCCGCTATCGGCGCAAAGGTCGTCCCCTGGTTCGTCCATCTTCCAGGTGAGTACGGCGCCCCGCCACCGGAATTGGAGCGCTCCGAGTCGTCGTGGGCATTCGTTCTCCTCATCTGGCTTTTGGCGACATGCGCGGCCGGCCTCGTGTGGGTCGCCCGTCTTGTCTCAGAGGCTGCCGCTGACGAGTCCGCGACCAGGGTACTTGGTCGGGTTCCGTCCGGACGCACCACAGGCCTTCACAATCGGTTTCACGCCTTCCTCGCCGATCGCTCGAGAGCAAGGTATCGAGTGATTCTCCTGCACCCGTTCACCCTCGCCGCCCTCGTCGTCGCTGGGGGATCCTTTGTGAGATCCATCAAGGGGGCCATCACACTCCCGTCTGCCGCCTGGCATATTTGGGCGCCGAGAATGGAACGGCTAGCGGACGGTCTCGCCAGTGCCATAGGTGCGCTTGTGCATTTGGCTAGTTCTGAGATTGTCGCCGCTGGCATGGTCGTCCTAGTGTTGTCGAGCCTGGGAGTTCCCCGCGTTCTGAACGCGCTTGCGTGTGTTGCGACAACGCTGCTCGGGTTCGTTTCTACAGCCGTCTTGGCGCGAGCGCAGCACGCATTGCCGTTGCACTTCTGGGAGGTATTCCGTGCGGCCACCACCGTCCTGGCTATCGTGCTCTTCGCTGTCACGGGAGGTCTAACAGTCTTGGTGCGCCCCAGAGCGGGCGCCGTGCGCCGGGCAGCGTTGACTTTCGTGGCAGTTGGCGCCACCTTCGTGTTCCTCCAGCACTCGGAGTTCGACTACAGTCCCTGGTCCCGGCTGCAGGTTGCATTCGTCCAAGCCGGCGCCGCCCTAGTCACGGTGCTCTTGTTGGACTACCTGCTCGAGAGGGCGCCCCGTTGGGCAGTTCTCATACCCACACTTGCCGTCGTGGTGGAGTTCATCGGTAGCCCCCATGATGATCTGATCGATGCGATGGCCTCCGCGCCGGTGCCCGAGCGACCTGCGGAGATGCTGGCTCGTTTGCGAGCGTGCCCGTCTCTGGGCCACAGTTGGATACTGCGGCACCAGAAGGCGTTGTTCCCGGTCCTATCTGGAGGCGCTTCTGACGTGCCCTCGCTTCAGGAACACGAGTTGGCCGGGGCTGACGTCGCGCGAGACGAGTGGTTCGTTCCAGGACCCGGGACCGCTGCAGACGCTGAGCGCCATCTGCTCTGGGGTCTCCCAATTACCTCGGCAGTTCTTCAGGCCGCTATCGAGCCATGCGAGAAGTCGCTCTCTGCGAGTTGTGGCCCGGCCATCACGATTGATTCGGTCCTATCACGAATGGGGGGAGCATTTGCCTCTCGCGGAGAAGTGGTGCGCGTCACGGCCATCGTGATCACCCGTTTCGCGGCATCGTGATCACATGGACCGGGGCATCGTGATCGGAGCGAAGCGACGTGCTCTTGTGTCTCTGT
>JAJYCT010000337.1 GCA_021778125.1 Myxococcales bacterium | reverse complement strand
AGAGCGGACAACAAGGAGGAGGAGGAGGAGGAGGAGGAGGAACGGCCGCGTGCGGCGGCGGAGCCGGAGGCCCGGGCGGTCCCGGCGGCTCCGGCGGTGGTGGCGCCGGCGGCCTCTCGGCGGGCGTGGCCTGGACGGGCACGGCGCCCACCATCAACGGCGCGAGCACGCCGTCCGCGACGACGCTGACGGGCGTGACCACGGGCACTGCGGGCGCCGCGGGCGTCGGCGCCGCGGCCACCAACAACGGCGTGGCCGGCGCGCAAGCAGCGGTCGTGCAGGTGCCCTGACGCATCCGCACGCGAGGCTCTCTCGGTCTGGTCGCTCTGGCGGCGTTGTCCTCCGTCGCCTCGCCGGTGCCTTCGTTGTTCATCCAGGTTGAAGGAACGTCTGGCCCGGCGCTGTGACGAGGGCGCTCGCGGACCTCCCCCTCACCCCGGCGCCGCAGGCGGCGCCCGAGACGTACGGTCCGAGGTCGGGGGCACGGTCACGCGGGAGAGCAGGAACCATGCGACGGCCGTGGCCAGCAGGAGCGCGCTCAGGGCGAGCGCGGTGGCCGGGAACGCCGCCGCGGACGTCTCCATCATCACGGCCTTCCGGGCGAGCGCGACGAGGACGGTCTCGAGCACCGCGGGCACGATGTTCTGGCCCTGCAGGTACGCCAGCGTCATCTTGAGCAGCTCGATCACGACGAAGAAGACCAGCAGCTCGTCGAGGAGCTCGAGGATGCCCGGGGCGCGGGTGAGCTCGTGGACCTGGGCCTGGTGGCCGAGCGTGAACAGGAACGTCGCCACGCTGAGGAGGGCCAGGATCCCCAGGATCACCGCCGCGGCCCACTCGAGCCAGCGCAGAAGCACCAGCAGCACGCGAGACACCGCAGCCCCCCTCTCCTTGCCCACGGTCGCGGGCGGCGCTTGGCAAGATGGCCATGACCTTCGCCTGCGGCAAGTCGGCGCCTCGCGCTGCGCGCAGCTTGCACCGCCCTGCACGCCTTTCGCCCCTGGCCCGGGGCCAACCGCTTCGCCTGCCCGTCGAGAGAGCGCTGCCGGTCGCAGCCCACGCTAGACTCCTGCCCGGAGGAGGCGACCATGACGTCGGGCGTGCGAGACGGCCGCAGGCTGGCGCTGTCGGGAGTGCTGCTGGGGACGCTCGCGGCCGCGGTGGCCCCGGCGTGCGGGAGCAGCGGGAACAAGGGCGGGTTCGCGGACGACGCGGGCGGCGGCGACGGCGCGTCCGACGCGACGAGCGACACGGCGGCCTCCGACGGCCCGTCGCTCCTGCAGGACGCCGCCGCGTGCCGCACTGGATCGTCGTGCGGCGACGGAGGGGTGTGCGCGGGCGGGCAGTGCTGCGCCTCCACGCAGGTGTGCTCCTTCCAGAGCTGCGTGACGCCGGGCGCCACGTGCGTCGACAGCAGCGACTGCCCCGCGGGCCAGTACTGCGAGTACTCGCTGGGATCGGGCGGCGACGCGGGGGTGATCGAGGCGGGGGCGGACGGCTCCACCTGCGTCGGGGGCGTCCCGGTGCTCACCGGGCGCTGCCTGCCGCAGCCGCCGATCTGCGCGGCCGACGCCGGCGTCCCCGACGCGGGCGCCATCACGTGCCTGGAGAAGTGCGAGTACCACCCGCCGTCGACCACGTTCGCGCCCGCGCTCCGCTACGCCTGGGGCGGACAGATCACCGCGCCGTTCCCCGACGACGTGATGATGGCGCCGATCGTCGTGCCGCTGGAGGACACCAACTGCGACGGCAAGGTCAACCAGCGCGACCTCCCGGACATCGTCTTCACGTCGTTCACCGGCGGCGCGTACACGACCAACGGCACGCTGCACGCCATCGCCGTGCGCGGCGGGCAGCTGGTCGACCGCTGGTCGGTCGCGGGCGCGATCAACCCGGCGGCCCAGCTGGCGGGCGGCGACATCGACGGCCAGCCCGGCAACGAGATCGTCGCGTGCGGGACCGACGGCAAGGTGCACGCATACCACGGCGACGGCTCGGCCTTCTGGACCACGACCGGCGCGGTTACCTGCGCGATGCCCTCGATCGCGGACCTCGACGGCACCGGCCACCCCGACGTCGTCGTCGAGGGCGGCGTGCTCGACGGGGCGACCGGCGCGGTCAAGGTCCCGCTCTCGCTGGCCGGCTACTCGTTCGTGCTGAGCGACATCGACGGCGACGGCAAGCTCGACATCGTCACCTCGAGCCAGGGCATCCACTCCAACGGCACGGTCTTCGTCGACACGCAGACGCCGGGCAACTGGCCGGCCATCGGCGACTTCGACAGGAACGGCGTGCCCGAGATCGTCGCCGTCCACTACGCGACCCACACGGTCTCGTTCTGGCACTACGACGCGACGCAGACCGCGAAGTTCTCCTGGGTGCGGCAGGGCGTGGACATCAACGGGGCGCTCCCGCAGCACTGTCCGTCGGGCAGCGCGGGCTCCACCTCCGGCGGCGGCCCGCCCACCGTCGCGGACTTCAACGGCGACGGAACCCCCGACGTCGCGCTCGCCGGCGGCATCGGCTACTGCGTGCTCGACGGCAGCAAGGTGATCGACTCGGCCGTCGCGAACGCGGCCACCGTCCTCTGGACCGCCTCGACCACCGACTGCTCCTCGGCCGCCACCGGCAGCTCGATCTTCGACTTCAACGGCGACGGCGTGGCCGAGGTCCTCTACTCGGACGAGGAGCGCCTGCGCGTCTACGCGGGGACGACCGGGAACGTCGTGTGGTCGACGTGCAACACGACCGGCACGCTCGAGGAGTACCCGCTCGTGGCGGACGTCGACGTCGACGGGCACGCCGACATCGTCGTCGTCTCCAACGCGTACGCGAGCGGCACCCCCGAGTACCAGTGCAACGACGGGACGAACATCGCCCAGGCGGGCGTGCGCGTGTTCAGCGATCCGAGCTCCGCGTGGGTGCGCACGCGGAGCCTCTGGAACGAGCACCCGTACCACGTCACGAACGTCGCCGACGACGGCACGCTGCCCGCGCAGGAGCTGCCGAACTGGACGCAGCCGGGTCTGAACAACTTCCGCCAGAACAAGCAGCCCGGCGGGGAGTTCGCGGCGCCCGACGCCATCGTGTCCATCGGCGCCGCCTGCGGGACGCCGTTCGGGCTCGTCGCGACGGTCCGCAACATCGGCGAGGCGGCGCTGCCCGCGGGCGTCGTCGTGGGCTTCTACGCCGGCAAGTCTCCCGGCGGGACCAAGCTCGGGTCGCTCTCGACGCTGCAGCCGCTCTACTCGGCGGAGTCCGAGTCGCTCGTGCTCTCGCTGCCGAACCCGCCCGCGGGCGTGGCGACGGGCTCGACGCCGGTCTACGCGGTCGCCGACGACACGACGACGCCGCACCCGAGCTGGCACGAGTGCCGGACGGACAACAACGCGTCGGCGGACGTGGGCGTGGGCTGCAGCGGGGCGAACTGACGCCGGGGGCGGCCCGCTCGCCTGCGTCAGTTGATCTGGCCCACGTCGTTCGCGCAGGGCTGGAACACGCTCCCGTCGAGGTTGATCGAGAAGAGGGCGCCGACGATCCCCGCGCTGACGTCGCCCGCGCAGAACATCGACGTCGTCTCTCCGTCCTCGACGTACTCGGCGTCCCACGCCGGCTTGCCCGCCGCGACGTAGGGCGCCAGGTTGCCGCACTCGGAGTACTTGTTGCACTCCTCGTCGAGCAGGCCGTCGAAGTACGGCAGCAGCGCCGGGATCTGGGCCAGATCGTTCTTCTGGAGCACCGCGAGGCCGAGCGAGTGCGCGGTCTGCGCGATCCACTCGTCATACGCGAGCTGGTTGGCGGCCGTCGTGGGAAAGCCCGGGTTGTTCTGGTACGAGTCGATGTTGTCGGGCTCGATGGCGTCGAAGCCCTTGCTCTGGCACTGCTGGAAGCGCGCGAGCATGATCGCCTGGAGCGTGGCGTAGTCCGGCCCCGAGGGGCGCACGTCCAGCCAGAGCTCACCGGGCCACCCTTGCACCGCATTGCCCTCGAGGGCCGACGGGAACGAGGCCGCGTCGGGGCGGTTCGGCTCGAAGGTGCCGGCGTCCATGTAGCAGACGACCTTGAGCCCCCTGGCGTGGAGGGCTGCGACCTCGGAGGCGGTGTTCTCCCACCCGTCGATGTCGTACGCCCCGACGCTCTCCGAGCCCTGGGTGGGCGGAGCGCTGGCGAGCTCCCAGTAGAAGGTGGTGCTCACGGGCGGCCTCCACCAGGTCGCCCCGCCCGCGTCGCCGCCCCCGCTGCTGCTCGACGCGGAGCCGTCGCCACCCGAGCTGGAGCCTCCGCCGTCGCCGGTCGAGGAGGCGTCCGGGCCGGTGCCGGTCGACGAGCTCGAGGAGCACCCGAGGCCGACCAGCAGAGCGGCGGCGAACGCGGAGGCGGCCCTCATCGCGAAGAGCATCCCCCCCGGGGGTCGCGATGGCAACCGCGGGCCGCCCGTCGCGTTCGAGGGGGGCGACGTTCCCCGGAGCGCCCCGCGCACGGCATACTCCGGGGGTGATGCGGGTTCGCGATGTCGCCTGGATCCTGGCGATGGCGTCGGCGTGCGGGGCGGGCCGCGACGTGGCGCCTCGCCCGGCGTCTCCGACGGCGTCCCCCTCGGCATCGCCGGCGCCGCCGTCCGCCGTCGCGACGCCCGCGACGCCGGGGCCGGAGCTTCCCCGCGGCGGTCGCACGATCTTTCCCGACTACCGGCTCGTCGGCTTCTGCGGCACGCCGGGGGCGCCGGCGCTCGGGCCGTTGCTCGACCACCCCGCGGCCAGGGCGGACAAGCTCCTGGCGCTGGCGAGCCAGTACGCGGGCAGCCGGAGGATCCTCCCGATCTTCGAGCTGATCGCCGTCGTCGTGCAGGGCTACCCGGGCCCGGACGGCAAGTACCGCGCGCGCGTGGTCGACGCCGTCGTCGACGAGTACCTGGCGACGGCGCGAAGGTACAAGGGGCTGCTGTTGCTCAACATCCAGCCCGGCCACTCCGATTTCCTCTCCGAGCTGCGGCGCTTCGAGCGGTACCTGCGCGAGCCCGACGTTGGCGTCGCGCTCGACCCGGAGTGGGCCATGCTCCCCAGGCAGCAGCCGGGCCGCTTCTACGGGCAGACCACCGGCAGCGCCATCAACGCCGTCGCCGCGTACCTGTCCAGCATCGTCGCCGAGCACGACCTCCCCGAGAAGGCGCTCGTCTTCCATGTGGTCAACGACTACGTCGTCAAGGACGAGGCCGCGATCGAGCCGGCGCCCGGCGTCGTCGTCGTCAAGAGCGTCGACGGGCTGGGCCCGAAGGGCGCGAAGCTGAACACGTACCGCTTCCTGATGCGCACCAAGGGCGCGGCGATCCACGCCGGCTTCAAGCTGTTCTTCGACGAGGACCGGCAGAACGGCGGCACGCTCATGACGCCCGCCGAGGTCCTGGGGCTCGTGCCGCCGCCGGAGTACGTCATGTACGAATAGCGGGGGCGATCGCGATCGGTGCGCGGCCCGACCGGATCAGGCTCCGAGCCCCGGCGTCACGAGGCGTCGGCGTCGGCGTCAGCGTCGGCGTCGGCGTCGGCGTCAGCGTCAGCGTCAGCGTCGGCGTCGGCGTCGGCGTCGGCGTCGGCGTCGGCGTCGGCGTCGGCGTCGGCTCCCGCGTCCGCCGCGGAGGCCTCGCTTCCCGTCTCGGGCGCGGCATCGGTCGTCGAGCTCGCCTCCATCGAGATCGGCGCATCGCCGCTCGCGTCGGGGATCGGCGCCCCGTCCGATTCCGGGCAATCCGTGCAAGCGCCGTAGCCC
This sequence comes from Myxococcales bacterium, assembly GCA_021778125.1. Lineage (GTDB taxonomy): Bacteria > Myxococcota_A > Polyangia > Polyangiales > Polyangiaceae > Palsa-1150. The sequence continues at coordinate 232 of JAJYCT010000337.1, read as the reverse complement.
TTGCCGTCCGGGCTGCAGGTCTGCAGGCCCGTGACGATCGTGCCTGGACAGGCGCAGCTGAGCTGCTGGCCCGGCGTGCAGACGTGTCCCGTCGTGCCGTCATCGCCGGCGTCGGGGGGCGCTCCCTGACCCCCGCCGCTGCACGCCACCGCAGCCGCCCCGAGCCCGAGCGCCGACACGATGGCGAGCAGGACACGCCGCCGCTTGGTGGCCTTCGACATGGCGTGGTCAG
>JAJYCT010000336.1 GCA_021778125.1 Myxococcales bacterium | reverse complement strand
ACCTGCGACTCCGGCGGCGAGCGAGCGCGGCGCCCGCGATCGCCAGCCCCAGGCCAAAGACCGGCGCGCCGCCCCCGCCGCCGAGCGCGCAGCCGGCGGCGCTGCCCTGGTCCTTCTTGTACGTCGACCAGTAGTCGTTGGTCGGCTCGGGCGTACCGCACTGGGGAGTCGAGACCGGCCCGACGTTGCCCGATCCGTCGATCGACGTCACGACCACGACGACGTTCGTGCCGTTGGCCAGGCCCGTCAGCGTGAGCGACGTCGCGTTGAGATCGTCGATCTCGCCCGAGCGATACTGGGGGGGGATCTGCGAGATGCCGCCGCCGGAGAGCGTCACGCCACCCTCGCCGCCCACGCTGCCCACGACGTTCCCCGCGTCGTCGTAGGTGACGGAGCCGCCGGTCGAGCCCTCCGCCGAGGTCGTCGTCGGCGTGCCGCCGCCCGCGACGACCGTGACGTTGCCCGTGAGCGCGAAGCTGTCGCACGCGCCGCCCTCGCCGCCGCCGACGATGACGGGGTGGCAGCTGGTCGGGCCGGCGTCGCCCGTCGCTCCCGCGTCGGGGGCGGCGTCGGCCTCGGCGTCGGCCGCGGCCTCGACCTCCGCGTCGGTCGGGCCGGAGTCCGCCGCGGGCGGCGAGGCCTCGGGCGCGCCCGTGGTGTCGTCGAGCGCGTCGGTCAGCCCGGGGAGCGCGTCGCCCACGTCGGCGGCGTCGCTCGCGCCGTCGGACGACGCGCCGCCGCCCGAGTCGCGGCAGGAGAGCGTCTGCGCGTCGCCGAGCGAGATGGCGCCGTCGCCGATGTAGCTGCTCGCGGCGTACGCCCCGGTCGACGAGCACGCGCAGCCGCCGGTCGTCGAGCCGGTCGCGGGCGGATCGCTCCACACCGCAAACCCGTTGATGTCCGGATCGTTGCCCGGCGACGTCCAGTTGACCGTCAGCAGCGTATCGCCCGTCAGGAGAGTGACCGACGACGGCGGCGGCGGCGCGACGAGGTCGGTATTGAGCTGGAAGTTGTACGACGTACTGCCCTGCATGAAGTTGTACGTCGAGTTGACCGCCATGAAGTAGATCGTGATCGGGACCCCTGTGTCGCTGGCCTGTACGTGGCAGGCGGTCTCGCCCTCGGCGCCGTTGTGGAACGAAGGGTCCCACGCCTGCGCGGTCGTGTTGATCTGCTCGTAGCGCAGGACGTCGCGCACGTAGACGTCGAGCGAGGTCGGCAGCGTTCCGGCGCCGACGTTCAGCGTCCCGGTCCCCGCGCTCACCTTCCAGCACGGGTGCTGCACGCCCGCGCTCGATGCAGTTCCGCGGTTGGCGTCCTGCGTGCAGTCCGTGGTCCCGGCCCACACCTCGACGTGCGCGCCGTCGGTCGGCTGGAAGCCCGAGAGGTTGAGCGGGAAGGTGAGCTTGAGATCCTGCTCGCAGTCGGTGAAGTTGACGCCCGTCGGGTTGAGGTTCAGCGGGCGCGGGGAGTTGGTGACGTCGACGTACTTGCCGTCCTGGAACAGGTAGCGGTACGGATTCGGGTACGCGGGAACGACGCTCTCGCCCCCGCCGCCCCCCACCACGCCCGACGACGAGCCCGAGGAGCCCGGGAGCTGGGCGTTCGCGGCCGCCGGCCCGAGGACCACGGCGAGGCAGGACGAAGCGAAGATGAAGCGGCGGCCGAACATGGGCACGGGGTGCCTTCAGCATAGCGCGTGCCACCTGGATTTCCGCGAGATTGCGCCGGCTCTCCACCCCGCGGGGCGGCCAAGGTGGCAGGGCCACGGGAGTTGGCGCACGCGCCCTGACAAACTGGCAGGCGAGCGCCGCGAGCCGTCGAAGCGCGCGCCGAGGCCCTCAGTCCTTCTTCACCAGCGTCCCGACGCCCGTGTCGGTGAACAGCTCCGCGATGAGCGAGTGCGGCGTCCGCCCGTCGATGACGTGCACGCTCGTGACGCCACCCTCGATGGCCCGCAGGATGCTGCGCGCCTTGGCGACCATGCCGCCCTGGATCGTCCCGTCGTCGACCCTGCGCCGCAGCTCCGACGCCGTCAGCTCGCTCACCAGCTCCCCGTTGTCGAGGATGCCCGGCACGTCGGTCAGGTAGATGAGCTTCTCGGCGTGCAGCGCGCACGCGATCTCGGCGGCGGCGGCGTCGGCGTTGATGTTGTAGCCCTCGCCGTCCTCGCCCAGGCCCACGGGGCTCACCACCGGCACGTACTTCTTCTCGAGGAGCACCTCGAGCAGCGCGCTGTTGACGTGCGTGACCTCGCCGACCATCCCCAGGTCCCGCCCGCCCTCGCCCACGAGCTTGCGCGCGCGCAAGAGGCCCGCGTCCTTGCCCGAGACGCCCACCGCGTGCGCCGACGACTGGTTGAGGAGCGAGACGAGCTCGGTGTTGATCCTGCCCGTAAGCACCATCTCGACGACCTTGACGTCCTCGCGCCCCGTGATGCGCACGCCGTCGACGAACTCGCTCTTGCCGTGGCCGAGCTTCTCCATCGTCTGCGTGATCTCGGGCCCGCCTCCGTGCACGACGACGGGCAACAGGCCCGCGCTGCGCAGCAGGTTGATGTCGTTCGCGAAGCTCGCCTTGAGCGAGTCCTTGACCATCGCGGCGCCGCCGTACTTCACGACGGCGCGCGTCTCGGTGAACTTCGAGATGTACGAGAGCGCCTCGACGAGCAGCGCGCGCTTGAAGCCCGGGCTGTAGTTGGTGAGGCGATCGTCGCGCGCGACCGTGCCGTCGGGCGCCGCGTGGGTCAGGCTCGTGTAGTCGGCGTTGATCTTCACGTAGTCGTAGGAGAGATCGCACCCCCACGACACCGCCGACGCCGCGCCCTCCACGAGGCGCACCTCGACGCCGACGTGCGGCTCGCGCATCTTGGCGCGCAGCGCCACCGCGTCGACGCCCGTGGGCGCGCCCGCGTCGTAGACGCACGTGCCCTGCACGTGCACCGTCGCGCGCGTCGGATCGACGGGCCACCTGCGCGAGCCCACGCGCGCGCCGATGGCCGACAGCACGCGCCCCCAGTTGGGGTCGGCGCCGAAGATGGCGGCCTTGACCAGGCTCGAGCCGGCCACCGCGCGCGCCAGATCGCGCGCCATCGCCTCGTCGGGCGCGCCCTCGACGCGCACCTCGACGAGCTTGGTCGCGCCCTCGCCGTCCTCGGCGATCTGACGCGCCAGATCGACGCAGATGCCCGTCAGCGCCTCGGCGAGCGCGTCGAAGCCGGGGCCGCTCTCCTCGATGACCGGGTTGCCGGCGAGCCCGTTGGCGAGCGCGAAGACCGCGTCGTTGGTGCTCATGTCGCCGTCGACGGTGATCATGTCGAAGCTCGCACGGCACGCGCGCGACAGGGCCGCCTGCAGCGCCGCCGGCGTCACGGCGAGATCGGTCGTGAGGTACGCGAGCATCGTCGCGAGCTCGGGCGCGATCATCCCGCTGCCCTTGGCGAACGCCGCGACGGTCGCCTCGACGCCGCCGACGCTGAGGACGCGGCTCGAGAGCTTGACGCGCGTGTCGGTCGTCATCACGGCCTGCGCCGCGAGCTCGATCGCGCCGCCGCGCTGCTCGGCGAGCGCCGCCGCCGCCGCGACCAGCTTGTGCACCGGCAGGCGCACGCCGATGACGCCCGTCGACGCCGAGAGCACGCTGCTCTCCGGCACCGAGAGGGCCTCGGCCACCGCGGCGCAGACCTCGCGCACGTCGCGCTCGCCGTCGGGGCCGACCAGCGCGTTGGCGTTGCCGCTGTTGGTCACGATCGCGCGCACGCCCGACGCGGGCAGGCGCGCCGCCGCGTGGCGCACCGGCGCCGCCCGCGACGCGTTGACCGTGAAGCACCCCGCGCCGGCGCACGGCACCTCGCTGTAGACGAGCGCGAAGTCCTTGCGCGCGGCCTTGATGCCGCAGTTGATCCCCGAGTACGCGAAACCACGAGGCGTCCTCACGCGGGCTCCTTCCTACGCCGAGGCGCGCTGCAGGCCTTCGAGCCCGAGCGCCTCGCTCCAACCGTTGGTAGCGTTGAGATTCTGCACGGCCTGGCCGGCCGCGCCCTTGAGCAGGTTGTCGACCGCGCCCACCGCCACGACCACGTCGTCGTCGGCCGTCGCGCCCACGAGCGCGAGGTTGGTGCCCACGACGCGCTTGATCATCACGTCCTCGACGCCCACCGCGCGCACGAAGGGCGTGCGGGCGTACGCCTCCGCGAGGCACTCCTTGACGCGGGCGGCCGTGGCGCCGGGGCGGGGGCGCGCGTAGCCGGTGGCGAGCAGCCCGCGCGGGATCGGCAAGAGGTGCGCGGTGAACGTGACGCGCACACCCGGCGCGTAGCGAGAGAGCGCGCGGGCGATCTCGGGCGTGTGCTGGTGCGCGAGGACCTTGTAGGCGCGCACGTCGCCGTCGATCTCCAGGAACGAGTACGCCTCGCCCGTCTGCCGGCCGGCGCCCGTCACGCCGCTCTTGGCGTCGACGACGATCCCGCCGGGCTCGATGAGCCCCTCGCGCAGCAGCGGCGCGAGCGCGAGGAGCGCCGCGGTGGGGTAGCAGCCCGGGTTGGACACGAGCGCGCCCGCGGGCGGCGGGCCGAAGAGCTCCGGCAGGCCGTAGTGCGCCGTCTCGAGCAGGGCGGGCGCCGGATGCTCGAACTCGTACCAGCGCGGATAGTCGGCGGCGGCCAGGCGGAACGCGCCCGACAGGTCGACCACTTGCTTGCCGGCCGCGGCGAACGCCGGGGCCACGCGGGCCGAGACGTCGGCGCTCGTCGCGAGCAGCACCGCGTCGCACGCGCCTGCGTGCTCGAGCGCCGAGGCGTTGGGGACGAACGCCGTGTCGCCGCCCGAGACGATCCCCAGGCGCGCGGCCACGGGCTCGCCCACGTGCCGGTCGCTCGTCGCGAACGCGAGCGCGAGCCTCGGGTGCGCGGCGACGAGCCGGGTCGCCACGGCGCCCGAGGTTCCCGACGCGCCGACGACGCCGACCCGCAACAAGCCCATCGCGCGCACGCGCCAGCGCGCGGCCGGCGCGCCGGCCGGTGGCGTGGGCGCGGCGCGGACCGGGTTGCCCGGAGCGCCCGGCGGCAGCATTTGCGCGCCCGGCGGCCCCGGGGGAGCCGGCGGCGGCTGGAACCCCGGCGGAGGCGTCGGCATCGGCAGGCCAGGGCGCTGGGGCAGGGCGGGCGGCGCCGCTGCCGGCGGGGCCGCGGACGCAGAAGCGGCGGCCTCGGTCGGCGCGGCCGGCGCCGAGGACGGCGAGACGGCCCAGTACAGCCCGGCGCACACGAAGAGTGCCGCGCCGAGCGCCGGGAGCCACATCGGCGTCTTCGGCTCGTCGTCGAGGGCCGCGGGCGTGGGGGCGTGCGGGTCACTCATGGCGCGCCCCTTCTACCACACCGCGGCCGTCGGCGCGGACGCCTGCGTGCGGGCTCGGGCCTTGCAGCCGGGAAGCGCTATGCTGAGAGGTGTGAAGCTCCCGCTGCTCGTGTCGGTCGCTCTGGTCTGCGCCGCGACCCCGGCGCTGGCGCAGCCCCCGCTACCCCCGCTGCCGGGCGAGGACGAGGCCTCCGCGCCCGACGCCTCCCCCGCGCCCGCGGCCTCGCCGCCCGCGCAAACGGCTGCGTCGACAGCCCAGCAGATCTACGAGCGCGTCCGCCGCGGTCTCGTCGTGCTCGAGAAGAACGGCGCGCCGGTCGCGCTCGGGACGGTGCTCGGCAGCGACGGCCGGATCCTCACGGCGCTGTCGGGGCTGAACGGAGGAGACGGTGCCGACGTTCTCTATGCCGACGGAACCGCGGTTCACGCTCGGGTCGGCCAGAGCGACAAGGAGTCCGATCTGGCGCTGCTGGTGCCTCAGTCGGGCAAGCGCGTCGACGGCCTCGCGGCGAGCGAGGTCGATCCCCGGGGCGTGCACCAAATTGATGACCCCGCGTACCTTGGGGTTGCTGGCAGCTACGTGCGCAGCGAGATCCCGTACCGGTACACTACTCACCCTGCCGCTCAGCACCACGACCCCAT
>JAJYCT010000335.1 GCA_021778125.1 Myxococcales bacterium | reverse complement strand
GCTGCCCGTCGCGTCGGGGAGCGCGCCGACGGCCAGGCCCGACAGCACGAAGCCCGACTCGCCGCGCCCGCCGCCCACCTACGCCGATCCCGGCTCCACGCAGGCCGCCGTCGCCGTCGCGGCGGCGCCGCCCGCGCCGCCGACCACCGTCGCCGCGGCGCCCACCAAGACCGGAAGCGCCGACGACCGCGAGCGCCAGGCCGCCCTCCAGGCGACCAGCCCGGAGGCGAAGCTGGCGGTCAAGCAATCGCTCGAGCAGAAGGTCTACAGCGGGCGCGCCACGGACACCGAGATCCGCCTGCTCATCGCGACGTGCAAGGAGCTCGGCGACAAGCTCTGCGTGTCGCAGGCACGCCAGATCCAGGCGCAACGCCAGCAGTAGCTGGTCGCGCCCGGGCGGCCGGCGATCTCGCGGGCCCGAGCCGCCAGGCCACCGCCGCGCGGCCTACGGGACCGGGTCCGGCGACACGCCGTGCTTGGTCGCGTTCTCGCAGCCGAGCTCGACGCCCGTGGGGCCGTCCTTCGTCTTGACGATCTTGAACTCGACGCGGCGGTTCTGCTCCCAGGCCGCCTCGTTGTGCGCCTCGTCGAGCGGGCAGTACTCGCCGTAGCCCTTGCTGCGCACGCGCGAGCGATCGATACCGCGCGCGACGAGCGCCCGGACGACCGAGTTCACGCGCTCCTGGGTGAGCTTGAGGTTGTACTGGTCGTTGCCGCGCTCGTCGGCGTGGCCGGCCACCTCGACGAGCGTGAACTCGGGGTGGTGCGCCAGCGTCGTCGACACCGCGTCGAGGATCTTGTTCGACGCCGGCAGGATCTCCGCCGAGTTGTAGGCGAACTGGATCTTGTCGAGGATGATGATGTTGTTGTCCTGGATGATGACGCTGCCCTTGTCCGGGCAGCCGTCCTCGTCCTCGAACCCGTTGAACGTCTCCGGCTCGTTGGGGCACTTGTCCTTGATGTCGGGGATCCCGTCGTGATCGTTGTCGGGATCGGGGCAGCCGTCCTGGTCCTCGAAGCCGTCCTTGTCCTCGGGATCGTTCGGGCAGCGATCGACCTTGTCGGGGATGCCGTCCTTGTCGTTGTCGGGATCCGGGCAGCCGTCCTGGTCCTCGAAGCCGTCGCGATCCTCGGGCTCGTCGGGGCACTTGTCCTTGGAGTCGAGGATCCCGTCGCCGTCGCGATCGCCGTCGTTACCCTCGGGGCAGCCGTCGTCGTCGTGGTCCCCGTCGTGGTCCTCGGGCACGTTGACGCAGCGATCGTCGACGTCGGGGATGCCGTCGTTGTCGTTGTCCGGGTCCGGGCACCCGTCCTCGTCCTTGAAGCCGTCGAAATCCTCCGGCTCGTCGGGGCACTGGTCGACGTCGTCCTTGAGGCCGTCGCCGTCGCGGTCGCCGATGGACGGCTCGAAGATGAACCCGAGGAAGGCGCGCAGATCGGCGGCCTCGAAGCCGGTCGTGTAGCGCGTGCCGGCGCCGAGCATCAGGTACGAGTTGCGCTCGACGAAGAGCTTGATGCCCCCGATGGCCTCGTTGCTCGCCGCCACGCCGCTGCTCGCGCCGCTGGTGAGCAGGTACGTCCCGTACGTCTCGCCGACGAGGTCGAGCGGCTCCAGGATGCGCAGCGACAGGCCGCCGCCGTAGGTCACGAGGCTGCCGTCAGCGTACGTCCCGTCGCGCAGCGGCAGCGTCGTCGACGTGGCCGAGTGGCCGCGGTACCCGGCGTTGAGGGCGATACGGAACTCGCCCTTGGGCCCGAAGCGCTTCTCGACGATCGCCGACGGCCAGTACCAGAAGCCGCTGTCGGCCCCGCCGTTGGCCGCCGCGTCGCTCAGGCCGTCGCCGACCTGCAGGCCGAGCGCGATGCCGATGCCGTGCTCGACGCGCGTCAGGCGCCACTTCGCGTGGGCCGCGACGTACCCGAGGCCCTGGTAGTTGAGCTGCTGCGGGCCCCAGACGTTGTTGAAGACGGCGAGCGGCTTGCCGTTCGAGTCGAGCTGCTGCGGGCCGGACATCAGGTCGACGGGTAGATCGAGGCCCACGACGAGCTGGTTGAAGAGCCCGTAGTTGAACTGGAACGTGCCCTGGAAGCTGTGCTCGATGAGCTGGCTGTCGTTCGCCGTGCGCAGCAGGTCGTGACCGTAGTCGATGACCATCCCGAAGCTGATCTCGTTGGCCCCGAGGATGTCGCTCCCGTTGACGGTGAACAGGCCCTTGGAGTCCATCGCGGGCCGGAACAGGTGCGTGTCGAGGCCGGCGCCGTTCTGCGACGGGATGACGTTCTGGGCCCGGGCCTCGCGCGCGGCGGCCGAGGCGGCCACGAGCGCGGCGAGCCCCGCCCAGAGCGCGACGCGTCGAGTTCGTCGACGGGTCATCTTCACGGGCTCGGGTGCGGTCCGTTCCCCCGCCTTCGCTCGGACAGGCTGCATTCGCGGCGGATCCTAACAGGACGCCCCCTCCGCTGGCGAGCAAACCGCTGGGTCGTGTAGTCTCGCGCGACCGGCCCGTGGCACGACAGAGCCTCTCCGTCTCAGCCTTGGCCGCGCTCCTCCTGGCCCTGCTCGCCGCCGCGGCGCGCGCCGACGGGCCCTACGACGGCGCCTGGATGATGAGCGCGGTCACCGAGACCTTCACGGTGCAGGACTGGGCCACCGCGTGCGGCCCTCCGCCCGTGTCGGACACCCTGATCCCCGGCGGCCGGGTCACCGTCGCGGGCAGCGGGGGCGAGCTCGTGATCGCAGGGGCGCGCACGCTGCGCACCGACCAGTGCCTCGACCCGCTGCCCACCCTGGCCCGCACCGTCCACTCGCAGGACGCGACGTCCTGGCGCACGCGCTGCGCGACCCCCGCGTCCGACCCGCGCCACGCCGTGGTCAACACCGCCTACTTCGTGACCGGCACGGACGCGATCACGCTCGCGGAGACAGGGCGCTACGAGTTCACGATCAACGATGCGCGCTGCGTCGCGGACGTCAAGCGCGCGGGGTCGCTGGCTCGCGTCGTCCCCGCCGCCGTTCCACCGCCGCAGCCGACGGCGACGTCCGAGGCCACCGCGGCTCCGCCCGCGCCGCCGCCCGCACCCAGGGTCGACTGCCGCTCGCCGGGCGATCCCGCCGTGCTCCAGGTGCGCCCCTCGCGCAAGGTCCTCGAGGCGGGCGGCACGTTCGCGTTCCGCGGCGTCGTGCTCGACGCGAGCGGCTGCGGCACCGGCACGCCCATCCAGTGGGCCGTCGGCACCGTCGCGTTCAAGGACGGGCAAGCGCGCGCGGCGTCGCCGACCATCGACGCGTCGGGGACCCTCACGGTCCCCGTGCAGGACTTCGGGGACGCGACCTTCGACGTCATCGCCACCGCCGCCGGCAAGAGCGCGCGCGCCTCGGTGGAGGTCGCCATCCCCGCCGACTACGCCGCGCTGCTCGCGCAGTCCGGGCTCGGCTCGAGCGGCGAGCTCGACACGCCGGCAATCGCCGTCATCGCCACGAGTGCCATCGGCGCGGGCGACGCGAAGGCGCAGGACGGCGCGCGCCGCCGCAAGACCGTCTTCGTCGGCGTCGTCGGGGGCCTCGTCACGGTGCTCGGCGTGATCGCCCTCTTCGGCGCGCGCCGCGGGCGCAAGGCGCGCCAGGCGCAGGCCGCGGCCGAGGAGCGGCACGCCGAGAACATGCGCGACTTCGAGCGCCGCAAGCAGGAGCGCGAGGCGCAGCACGAGGTGCGGATGAAGGCCTTCCAGGCGGGGCTCGCGGTCGCGCAGCAGCAGGCCGCCGCGGCCACCGCGCGCGGCATCGACACAGGCCCCATGGCCTGCCCGACGTGCCGGCGCGAGTACGCTGCGGGTCACGGGTTCTGCGCGTTCGACGCGAACCGCCTGGTCGCTACGCGCGGGCACGAGGAGCTCTTGCGCGGCCCCGCCGGGATGGTGTGCCCCGCGTGCCGCAAGGGCCAGAACCCCGGCGTGAAGGTCTGCCCGACGGACGGCGAGGCGCTCTTGCCCGTGGCCGCGGCGGGCGTGGGGCCCACGGCCGACACGCGTGGCAAGATCTGCCCGGCGTGCGGCGCGAGGCCCGGCGGCGGCGCGGTGTTCTGCAGCCGGGACGGGACGGCGCTGGTGCTGGTGAACTGACGCGCCGGAGCGCGGGCGTCACTTGATGATCGCCATCGTCTGCTGGTTGACCGCGCAGAGCTCCCCGCGGGCCGTGAAGAGCTCGCGCAGCTCGACGAAGTAGCCCTGCTGCGCACCGACGAGGCGCGAGCGATGGAAGAGCGGCTCGGCGGGCGACCAGCCGCGGTCGAACAGGTGCGCCGCGAACGAGATCGTGCCAAAGGGGCGCGGCGACGTGAGCGTCGGCAGGACGTCGGGGACGTCCCACGTCGTCTCCCCGGCGGGCGAAGTCCCGAGACGGATGGCCTGCGCGAGCTTCATGGGATCGCCCCCGTGCGTGGGGCGGGCCGGACTTCTCGCCCCGCTACTTCTTCGGCTGGACGACGATCTCGACGCGGCGGTTCTGCGCGCGCCCCTCGATCGACGTGTTCTCGGCCACCGGATCGTCGGGGCCTTTGCCCTGCGCGGTGATGAGGTCGTTCGGAATGCCCTTGCTGGCGAGGTAGTCGCGCACGGCCTGCGCGCGCTTCTGCGACAGCGCCATGTTGTTGTCGCGCGTGCCGACGTTGTCGGTGTAGCCGTAGACGACCATCGGCTGCTCCTTGCCCACGAGCGTCTGCGCGATGACGTCGAGCTTCGCCATGGCCGCCGGCTTCAGGTCCCACTTGCCGGTCTGAAAGAGCACCTCGCCCTGGAGCGTGATGACCATGCCGCGGCTGTCGTCCTTGACGGCGGCGATCTTGGCGATGGTGTCGCGCGCGTCCTTGAGCTTCGCCTCCATGTCGGCGAGCTGCTTCTTTTGCTCGGCGGCCTGCTCGGCGGTCACCTGCAGCTGCGTCTTGGTCTGATCGAGCGCCGACTGCGTCTGCGTGAGCGACTGCCGGGCCTGGTCGAGCTGACCGCGCGCGGCCAGTAGCTGCGCCTGCACCGCGGCGGCCTGATCGGCCTTGGCCTTCTCGGCGTCCTTCTGCGCCTGGATGGCGGCCGCCTCAGCCTGTGCGATCTGCGCCTTGCGCTGCGCGATGACGGCCAGATCCGTCGTGTTCGGGTCGTCCGGGCTACTCTGCCACGCCGACTCGGCCTTGCGCAGGGCCAGGTCGGCCTCGTGCACGTCGGCGGGATCGAGCTGAAGGGTGATGCCCGAGTTGGCGCGCGCGTACTCGGCGCGCGCGTCGACCAGCGACTTGGGCGGAACGCGTTCGCCGCCGCAGGCCGCGAGCGCGGTGGACCCCGCCAGCGCGGCGAGGATGAAGACCGAAGCCATGCCGTTGGTTCGCATCACTTTCCTCCGTTGATGGTCTTCTGCGCCGCGCCTTGCGCGCTCTGCGCGTCGGCCTGCGCCTTCTGCGCGGCGTCCTGGGCGGCCTGCTGCTTGGCGAGGCTGAGCGCGAGCTGCGCCTCGGTGCGCCCGACGGCGATGAGGCTCGCGGCGCGCCGGTTGTCCTGGTCGATGAGCTGCTTGCTCTTGGCCAGGGCCTCCTGCGCGAGCTGCAGGTGCAGCTTCGCGGCGGGCACGCCCGGCGCTCCGCCGGCCTCGGCGCGCCCGACGTCGGCCTGCGCGGCCGACCATTCGTCGTTGGGGGGCGGGAAGCTCGATCCACATGCGAGCGCGAAGCCCGCGAGACAAGCCATCCATGCGGTCCGCATCGGCAATCTCCTTGGACCCGGAGGGTAGTTTCTACGGCGTGGCGGTATCAAGAGGCTTGGGGTACGCGCGGCGCGCGTGTTCCCCCACGTACGCGCCCTCGGCGACGCCCGAGCGACGCGCCGATGGCCACGAGCGCGAGGATCGCCCCGTCGCCCCGCGTGCGCCCCGCGACGCGACAGCCACACCCGCCGGCGCCCGGGCCCGAGGGGGCGTCGCCGCCCGGGCCGATGCCGCCCTCGCTCCCGGCGCCGGC
>JAJYCT010000334.1 GCA_021778125.1 Myxococcales bacterium | reverse complement strand
GTCCAGGCGCGCGGCCTCGCGCGCGTCGGCCAGCAGCGCCAGGCCGAGCGGCGAGCCCGGCGCGCGCTCGAGCACCCGGTGCGCCGCCGCGCGCGCGTGCATCGCGTCGTGCGCCGAGAGCGCCTCCTGACCCTCGCGAAGGTCCTCGTCCGCGCCCGCGAGGACGACCTCGACCTTGCCGATCCAGCGGCCGAGGGTGTCGGCGAGGGGCAAGGAGCGGGTCGTCCTGCGGCGAGGCGGCTACTGCACCGGCGGGGGCGGGGGCGGGGGCTGCGTGTCGTTCTGCACGCAGGACGACAGGTCGAAGAAGAGAAACTCGAGGGCCTTCTCGTTGATCTCGTACGACGAGCTCTGGCCCGAGCACTCGCTCGGGAACGTGCTGTCGTTGCTGGTGCCCGAGAGGTGCACGTCGCTGAAGACCGCGCGGCCGCACTGGCTGGTCACCGGCTGACCGACCGGCGTGTTGAAGCTGATGTACTCGCTGCCGTACGGGTTGCCGCCGGCCGAGTTCGCGTCGTAGATCCAGCGCGTCGAGCCCGCGTACGCGGGCGGTCCGGACTGGTCGATGTCGTTGCGGGTGTCGGTGAGCGCGATCTGCGTGTTCGCGCCGCTGCCGGTCGCGACGCCGTTGGCGACGAGCCACTGGCCGTAGGCCTGGCCCTTGGGGAAGGACGTGTCGACGTAGTAGTTGGCGCCGGAGGTCGCGCCGCCGGGGTTCCACGCGGCGACGCCGTTGAAGTCGGCCGGCCCCGTCGGGGACGCGAACCAGTTGTAGTAGAAGTGCGTCGTGAAGAGGCGGCCGCCCGAGTTGAGGTAGCCGTGCATCGCGCCGTACGCCGTGGCGCCCCGGTCGTTGGGGACGCACTCGCACGCGTTGAAGATGATGTCGTACTTGAGCAGGTTGGTGGAGCTCGACCACCAGTTGTACGTGTCGCTGGGCTGGTTGCCGCCGCTCACCGAGCTCGCCGCCTGCCCGCCCGTGGGCCCGTCCCAGGATGTGTAGAAGTGCACGTGGCCCGTGGGGCTGGTGGGCGGCACGAACTCGCTGTCGTCGATGCCGAGGTGGCGCAGGAAGCACTCGGCGGGATCGCAGCCGCTCGTGAAGGCCATGAGCGGCATGTCGCCCTCGCTGCTCTTTGCGGGCAGGCGCAGCTGGCGCGCCGTGCCGCTGCCGGAGTTGAAGACCGTGTCGAGGTCGTTCGCGGCGCAGCCCTGGACCTGCGGGATAACGAGCTGCTTGCGCCACTTGCCGACCTGGATGACCAGCGGGATGTTCGACCCGACCGGCACGTCCCACGGATCGCTGGGGCCCTTCTGGATGGTGAACTTGCCGTTCGCGTCGGTCGACGCGCCGATGACGGGGTTGCCCGAGGCGGGCGCCTCGCACTGCGTGCACGTGGGGCTGCCGGCCGTGATGGGCTGCGGCGTCGTGTTCGGGATGTAGACGTAAACGTTGTAGAGCGGCAGGTTGCCCGCCGGATCGTAGACAGTGCCCGTGATCGACGTCGGGCCGGTGGTGCACGTGGCGCCCTTGCACTGCAGGTTGCTGCACGGCCCCGGGCCGTCCTGCAAGGCTCCGTCGCCGCACGTAAGGCAGCCGCCGCTGCTGCTCCCGGTGCCGCTGCTGCTGCCGCTCGAGCCGCTGCTCGTCCCGCTGCTCGAGCCGCTGCCTCCGTCGTTGCCGAAGCCGGAGCCGTTGCTCGAGCCTCCGCACGCGAAGGCGACTGCGGCCGTGACGGCGGCGAACGGGATGAAGGTGAGAAGGGATGAACGCATGGCGGGCTCCTGTCGACGAATGGTGAGCGAGCGCGCGTTCCGTTTCAACTTCCAAAGATCGTGGCGACACGAGACCCACGTGGACGCACCACGAGCCCGCGCCCGAACCGCGCCTCTGCCGCGCCCCTGCGCCTCTCGAGCCGCCTTCCCAGGCCCCCGGCTCGTGTGGTAGCGCCCGCGCGCGAGTAAGGAAGGAAACCAGAAGGCGTCTGGCTGCGCGGGGGCCGTGTTGCTCCAGGACGTCGGGTCCTTGACGTCCGCCCCCGCTTTCGACCGCCTTCTGTGCCACGGCGCAGCTCGGCGAGGCCGACGAGCGCATCTGGATCGAGCGCGCGGCGGGCGCGAACGAGCGTGCGGCCGCGACGGACGATGGCAAGGTCGCGGGAGACGATGATGACGTCGTCTCCGACGATGGTGGGGCTCGTCGAGATCGTCGCGAAGACCGTCGAGATCGTCGTGAAGCTCGCAAAGTTCGTGCTCGAGCCCCGAGAGATCGTCGTGACGGGCTCTCGCGTCATGGTTCGCTGGCTCGAGATGATCTCGAACGCCCTTCTCCTCGTGTCGGGGCTCTCCACCATCGTGCGAGATGCCCTCGTCATCGACGGAAGCGCCCCGATCACGGTCCGAGATGTCGCGGTCATCGTCCGGAGCGTCGCGGTCATCGTCCGAGACGCCGTCATCACGGTCCGAGGCGCCTCCACCCTCGTCGTCGGACGCAAGCAGACGACGACGCGCCTCGCTCCCGGGGTCCACTTCACTTCTGCTGGGCGGCCTGCGCGAGCTGTTGCTGCTGCTGCTGGAGCATCTGCGAGATCGCGCGCGACCGCTCGATCGCGAACTGCTTGACCTCGCGGACCTGGCTGGTCGCAAGCTTGTTGAGCAGCGCGGTGATCTTCTGGAGGTCGCGCAGCGCAAACAGCGCCTCGAAGTAGTTGTGCGCGAGGCGCACGTCGCGCTGCATCGTCCCCTCGTGCGGGGCGAGGAGCTTGACGACCTCGTCGATCTTGCCGCCCTGCCCGTAGAGCGCCGACAGGCACAGCAGCGCCAGCGTGTCGCCGGGCGCGCGCTCGACCGCCTTCTTCGCGAAGCCGATCGCCTTCTCGCGCACCTTCTCGTCCTTCGCGTCGCCCGCGAAGAAGCCCTGCAGCGCGATGTACGGCGCGGCGCACTTGGAGTTGACCGGCGCGTTGGCGAGCTCCTCGACCTCCGCCACCATCGCGTCGTCGCCGCGCTGCTCCTTGATGCTGGCCGAGAGGTACGCCCAGCCGTCGACGGAGTTGTTGTCGATCTGGATCGCGCGCTCGACCTGCTCGCGCTCGCCCTTCGGATCGCCCTTCTCCTTCATCACCTTCGCGAGCTGCAGGCTCGGGAACGGCGAGTCCTTGAGCAGGTTCTGCGCGCCCTTGAGCGTCGACTCGGCCTTGTCGAGCTTCTTCTGCGCCAGCTGCGCGACGCCGAGGCCGAGCCAGTCCTCGCCGTCGCCGCCGAGCGCGACGATCTTCGACATGACCTTCTCGGCCTTCTCGTGCCGCCCGTGCTTGAGCAGCTCCTGGGCGAAGATGCGGCCGCGGTTCAGATCCTCGGGGCCGTCGTTCCAGTGCTTCTCGAGGCCTGCGAGCAGGTCCTCGAGGCCGATGGCGATGGGACGCCCCTGGTCGTCCTGCACCTGCACCGCGGGGCCGTTGAACCCGAGCAGCTTCCAGACCTCCTCCATCTGCAGCGCGACCGGGCCCTCGACGATCTTCTTCTCGACCGGCGTGCCGTTCGGGTTGATCGGCAAGAGGACGAGGGCGTTGCCCGGCACCCCGTTCGGGAACGCGGAGATCGGAGCCAGGATCGCGGCGCCTCCCTTGAGGTTGAGGGCGGGTCCTGCGGCCGCGGGCTGGGCGGCGGGTCGGCTGGGGATGGTGGCCATGGGGCCGGGTACGTAGCACGCCGCCGTCGAGAGCGTCGACGCTCCCGGCCTGGAACGTTCCGCCCCCACGGTCGCGAAGCCGCCTCGCGTGCGCCTTTGCCCTTGGCGGCCACGCGCCGTGGCGCAACACCACGCATCATGCGCTGGGTGGTGGGGATCCTGGTCGTCGCGGCGTGCGGAGACGCCGTCTCGGGGACCACGCACGTCTCTCCGCCGCTCGCCCCGCTCGACGCCCGCGACGCCTCGCTCGCGCCGGCGTCCGGAGATGACGCCGGTCAGGTGCCTGTCCTCGCCTCCGACGCGGGCGGTGGCGGGGGGGACGCGGAGCCTGCTCCGCCCACGTGCTCGGGCAAGACCGGCTCCGCCGGCGACCGGTTGCTCACGCTCACCTCGGGCGCCTTTGCGCGCGACAGCCTCCTGCACGTGCCGCCCTCGTACGATCCCGCGGCCGGGGCGATGCTCGTGCTCAACTTCCACGGCTTCGGCTCCAACGGGCCCGAGCAGGTCCTGCTGACCGGCATGAACCCCGTGGCCGACGCGCGAGGTTTCCTCGTCGCCTATCCGGACGGCCTCGGGAACGGGTGGAACGCCGGCGACTGCTGCACCGAGGCGCAGCCCTCGGGCGTCGACGACGTGCAGTTCGTGCGCGACCTGCTCGCCCTCGTCGAGAGCCAGTACTGCGTCGATCCTCGCCGCGTGTACGCGACGGGCTTCTCGAACGGCGGCTTCATGACGCACCGGCTCGGCTGCGCCATGGCCGACACCTTCGCCGCGATCGCCCCCATCTCCGGCGTGCTCGGCATCCCGCGCGACACGTGCCGGCCGTCGCGCCCGGTCCCGGTGCTCGACATGCACGGCACCGCCGATCCGGTCGTCCCCTACGACGGCGGCCCCGCGCTCAAGCTGCTGCCGCCGATCCAGTTCCGCTCGGTCGATACGACGGTCTCGTTCTGGCGCTCCGCCGACTCGTGCCTCGGGGCGCCGGACGTCGTCTACGCGAAGGGGGACGCCACCTGCGTGCTCTGGAGCGACTGCGGCGGCGGCGCCGACGTCGAGCAGTGCACGCTGTCGGGCGACGGGCACCAGTGGCCCGGAAGCTCCGTCGTCGTGCCCGGTCTGGGCAACGTGAGCACCTCGATCGACGCCACGGCCGCCATCGCCGCCTGGTTCTTCGCCCACCCGATGCCGTAGGCGCCGGGAGGGGCGCCGCCTACTTCGCCGGGGCCGACGAGCCCGCGGGCGCCGCGGAGTCTGGCGGCGACACGGTGACGGTGGTCTGGTCGTTCGCCGGTTGCGGGTTCGACGCGGCGCAGGCGGCGGCCGTGGCCAGGGACGCGAGCGCGACGAGCAGGACGAGAGCCTTCATGGGCCCCGAGACTACCGCGTTTCGCTGACGAAGGGGCCGGCCGGGACCGTCAAGGATCGAACGCCCCGCCGGCGACCTCCCCGCGATCCCCGCGTTTTCTCGCGTTTCCGTCGACGGCCCCGCGTTTGCGTAGGCGATGGGCAAGGGATGGACGGCTCATCGAACGCCGCACGGGGGTCGGGGGGACGGCCGGAGGCGCCGCGGTTTCTCTCGGGGGCATTTCGGGCCCCGACGGAGCGCGCCGGCGCACCGCGTGTGACGGGGGCCCCTTGCCCTGCGCCGGCCGCCCGGGATAATGCCGTTTCAGCCATGCCGCCGCAGCTGGAGCTGGATTCACGAGAGGAGCTGCGCGCGGTCTCCGTGTTCTCCGAGCTGACGCGCGACCAGCTCGTCGAGCTCTCGGCCACCAGCAGCCAGCGTCGCCTCGCGTCGGGGGCGTCGGTCGTCGAGCAGGGCACGGTGGCGTCGCACCTCGAGGTGCTTGCGCGCGGCGCGGTCAAGGTCGTGCGCACCACGCGCCACTCCCTCGGCGAGACGAGCGTCGTCCTCGAGGTCGCCCGCGCGCCTGCCCTGCTCTGCTGCGCGTCGCTGCTCGACGGGCAGGGCGAGGCGGCCAGCGTCGTCGCGCTGCGCGCCTCGCACGTGGTGTCGCTCGACCGGCGCACCGTCCTCCGCATGGCGGCGCAGCACCCCGTGTTCAGCCGGGCGCTCTTCGCGCACCTCGCGCAGAGCGTGCGGCGTCAGGTGCGGCGCATCGACGAGGTGTCCTCGGGGCCCGTCGACGAGCGGGTGAAGCACCTGCTCGAGGGGCTCGCCCACGAGCACGGCACGCCGTTCGGTCTGGGACGCTTCATCGCCATCCCGCTGCGGCGACGGGACATCGCCTGCATGGTCAACGCAACGACCGAGACGGTGAGCCGCGTGCTCGCGCGCTTCGAGCGCGAGGGCC
>JAJYCT010000333.1 GCA_021778125.1 Myxococcales bacterium | reverse complement strand
GATCGCACGCTCGATCGGCCGAGGATCAAGGCTGCATCGTTCGCGATCGAGGCCTCGTGTCTCGCTGGTTCAGGCGTGGTGCGTCCGATCGCCGGGTCGAGCGCTACCTGCGCCCGGCGCGTCTCGGTCGAGGACGGCGAGATGCGCCATGGCCGCAAGAGCAAGCGTTTCAACGGCTACAAGCGCCACATCGCCGCGGACCTGGATACCAGCATGATCCTCGCGTGCGCGGTGACGCCCGCGAACCGGCCGGAGGAGGAAGCCGCGCCGATGCTGCGCGACGACATCGCGCGCCAGCACCGACGACGCGAGATCGGTTCTCTCCACATCGATCGCGGCTACGTCGGCAGCTCCCTCGTGCAGGACGTGCTCTCCCGGCGCGGCGAGGTGTTGTGCAACCCCTGGGTCGCCCGCAACGGCACGCTGTTCACCAAGACGGACCTCTCGATCAACATGCGTGACCGGACCATCCGTTGCCCGGCGGGTCAGGTCGAGCACTTCGAGACGGGCTCTGTCGTCGAGTTCGAGCCCGAGGCATGCGCGCGTTGCCCCTTGCGAGCGCGGTGCACGATGGCGTCGCCGGCGACCGGACGCACCATCAGCATCGCCGAGGACGAGCAGCTCCAGCATCGCCTCGGCAAGCTCACCGCCAGCCCGACGGGGCGGGACCGCCTGCGCGAGCGCGTCGCCATCGAACCTCGACTCGCCCACGTAGGACGCAAGCAGGGACGCCGCGCCCGCTACCTCGGCGTGCGCAAGAATCTGTTCGACCTGCGCCGCGCCGCTGCCGTCGTGAACCTGGAAGTGTTCGATCGCCGCGCCGCCCTGGCGGCGTGATTTCTGCGGGATTCAAACCGTCCGGCGCTCTAGGCTCTGCGGCCGATGCGCCTGCCCCCGGCTCTGCTCGCCGCCGCACTCGCGTCCTGCCACGCGCCGGCGGGGCCGGGGACCGGCGCGCCGGCCGACCCCGCGTGGATCGAGGTCACCCGGGGCGTGCACGGCCACGTCCTCGTCCCCGTCGTCGTGGGCGGCGTGCAGACCCGGTTCCTCGTCGACTCGGGCGCGAGCGCCGATCTGGTCACCCCCGCGCTCGCGCGCATCCTGCGCCTCGCGGCGTCCGGCTCCGCCGAGAGCGTCGGCGCCGGAGGGAGCGCCGGCGCGGTGTCGGTCACCACGCTGCCGGAGCTGCGGGTCGGCGACGACCGCTTCGCCCCTCACCCGGTCGCCGTGCAGGAGTTCGATCCGGACGAGCCCACCGTCGGCGGCGCGCTCGGGCGGCCCTTCTTCGCGAGCCACGACGTCCAGGTCGACCTGCGCCACGGCCGCCTGCGCCTGCTCGAGGCGGGCAGCTCGCGCGCGCGCCCCGAGCTCGCGCCGCCGGGGTACGTGCGCGTCCCCTTCGAGAGCGTCGGCGGCCTCGACGCGGTCGGCGTCCGCCTCGACGGCGCCGAGGCCGTGCCGGGGATCGTCGACCTCGGCGCGACGCACTCGATCGCCAGCCTCGAGGCCGCGGCGCGCGCGGGCGTCGTGATCCCGGGGGGCGGCCCGACTGGCGCCGTCGCCGTCGGCGCCGACGGCCGCAACGTCCCCGTCACGACGCACGTCTTCCGCAGCCTCGCGATCGGCGCGCTGATGGTGCCCGCGCCCACGCTTGCGGTCGGCGATCTGCCCGTCTTCGCGCAGCTCGGCCTGCGCGGCCCGGCGGTCGTCGTGGGGCTCGACGTGCTCGCTTCGCACGACGTCGTCTTCGCCGAGGCCGACGGCGACATCCTGCTCTCGGCCCACTGACGGCTCCGTGGTAGGCACGGGGCTCATGTCCCGCACTCCCGTCACTCTCGAGATGCCCGAGGGCCACTGCCCCGTGTCGATCTTCCGCCCCGACACCGGCACGGGCCCCTGGCCCGCGGTCCTCTTCTTCATGGACGGCATCGGCATCCGGCCCGCGCTCTTCGAGATGGGCGAGCGGCTCGCGGCCCACGGCTATCTCGTGCTGCTGCCGGACCTCTTCTACCGGCAGGGCCCGTACACGGCGCCCGATCCGAAAGAGCTCTTCTCCGATCCGGAGCTGCGCCAGACCTGGTTCGGCAAGTACATCGGCAGCACCACGCACGCGCGGGTCAAGGAGGACACGGGCGCCTACCTCGACTTCCTCGCCGCGCAGCCGGACGTCGTGCAGCCGAAGGTAGGCACGACGGGCTACTGCATGGGCGGCGGCTTCTCGCTCGCGGCCGCCGGCAACTTCCCCGACCGCGTGGCCGCCGCGGCCTCGTACCACGGCGGGCGCCTCGCGACCGACGCGCCCGACAGCCCGCACCTGCTGGCCCCCCGCATCGAGGCGCGCGTGTACGTCGCGGGCGCCGTGGAGGACGCCTCGTTCCCCGACGACATGAAGCAGCGCCTCGACGACGCGCTCACGAAGGCCGGCGTCGCGCACACGGTCGAGACGTACCCGGGCGCGCGCCACGGGTGGGTGCCCTCGGACACGCCGGTGCACGACCCCGCCGCGGCGGAGCGGCACTGGGCGACGCTCTTCGCGCTGCTGGACGGGGCGCTGCGGCGCGCGTAGGCCGCCTGCGACGGCCGACTAGTCGCGGCCCGCGCGGTCGAAGACCTCGACGCCGAGGACGACGCGCCACTCGGGCGCGCCGAAGCGCTGGACGACGCCGGGCCCGACGCCGAGGCGCACCCGGACCTGGCGGCCGCTCGGCGCCGTGCCCTCGACGCGGCTGCTGAGCAGCGCCTCGAGCCCCGTCGCGTCCGCGCCGAAGGGCGAGCGCAGCGCCGTCTCGCCGAAGATCTCCGGCCCGACGACGAGCGCGGCGGCGCCGCTCGCCCCCAGGGGCACGCGTGGCCCGGCGGCGAGCCCGAAGAGAAGCTCGCTGCCCTGGGGCCCGGGCACGGGCGTGTCGTCGCGTGGGCGCAGGTGCACGCCCACGTGCCCCGCGTACGCGAAGGCGCCGACGTCGCCCGCGAACAGGACGCGGCCCATCGCGCGGTACGTGCCGTCGGAGACGTAGCTCGCCGTCGGGCCGCTCGGCGCGATGAGCTGCGCGCCGGCGCCGAGCCGGAAGGGGCCGTGCGCGTCGCCGACGAGGCGCGCGTCGAGCCCGATCCGGACGTCGGCCAGCGTGTCGGGGTTGGTGCCGAGGTCGAGGCGCGGGCCGGTGAAGGCGTAGCCGCCGACGGTGCCCGAGTTGCCCTCGACCAGCAGGGGCATGCTGAGGTCGAGCGAGAGGCGCAGCCGGTCGTAGGTCGCGGCGAAGCCAAAGCCCGCGAACGCCTGGTCGGTCACGACGCCCAGGTGCGTCGCGCCGTCGGTCACGCGCAGCGGATCGCGCGCGTAGCCGACCGTGAGCGCCATGACGCCCCCGAGGCCGCCCTGCATGTCGAGCGCGTCCATGACGAGCCACCCGGCGCCGGGCGCGGAGGGCGTGAAGCGCTCGACGGCGTAGCCCTGCGGCTGCGCCTGGGCCCCGGCCCGCGCCGGCAGGCCGAGGCCGGACAGCAGCGTCAGCGCGACGAGGAGCCTAGAACTCCGCATGGACCTTCCCGCCGAGGATGTGGACCGGGCCGCGGTCCGCGTTGAACCCGGGGTTCCAGAGGAACTGGTAGTCGGGCGCGAGCCAGACCGCCCTGAGGACGTTGAAGCTGTAGAAGCCCTCGACAACGCCCTCGGCCGCCTGGCGCAGGTGGCCGTCGCCGACGAAGCCGTCGACGCCGCCCATCGCGAGGTAGCGGGCGTGCTCGTCGGAGATCCAGCTCATCCCGAAGCCGACGCCGGCGACGTCGAACTCGCGGTGCCAGGCCGGGCCGCGCGCCACCACGCCGACCGCGATCGAGCGGTCCGCCGGGTTGTACGCGTCGACCTCGCTGCGGCCGTCCGAGACCATGCCTCGAAAGAACACGCCGATGTCCGGCGTGAGGTGCTGCTCGAGATCGAGGCCGACGCCGACCTTGGTGGTCGTGCGGCGCACCCAGCAGAGGTCCGGCGCGGTCGCGTTGGTCGAGCCGTACGTGAGCCCCGGGCACGCCGTCTGCGCGTTGTAGGCGTTCTTGCTCGGGTCGGCCTGGTAGGCGGCGATGGCGTCGTTGAACGAGCCCGTGTCGACCTGGTTGCGGTATCCCAGCACCCTCACCGCCCCCTCCTGGCCGAACAGCACGTGGTCGTGCTCGAGCTCGAGCTGGTCGCCGTAGTACTGCCAGATGCGGAACTCCTGCGGGAGCTGGTTGGGCTGCTGCGGCGGCGTGATGCGCCCGAAGCGCCACGCCCAGTCGTCCCAGTAGACCTCGACGGTGCCGCCCCACGAGTAGCCGCGCGCGTCCGAGGGGAAGTCCCAGGACGAGTAGGTCATGAAGGCCATGTTGAAGAACGTCCGCCGCGGGTCCCCGTAGACGGAGTTGCGGTCGAAGACGTCGAGGATGGAGAAGTTGCCCGCCGTCAGGACGATGCGCCGCCGATCGTAGGTCGTGCCGAGCTGCATCGGGTCGGAGTCCTTGACCACCTTCTCCCCGCCGAGGCCGAAGGTCTGGCGCAGGAACGTGCGCGAGCGATAGACCTGCGGCGTCTCGGAGCCGGTCTTCTGCAGCTCGAAGTCCTGGATGGCGCCGCCGATGCCGTGCAGGCCCGAGAGGGGCCGCTCGGCGATGACCTCGGGCACGAGGTACGCCTCGCCGCCGGGCCAGAGGTGGAGGCCGAAGAAGAGCGTGAAGGTCCCGGTGAAGCCCAGCTCCGCGTCGGGCAGGAGCGAGTTGGAGCTGCCGTTCGCGTTCGTGTACGGGGCGGCGAAGGGGAGCTTCCAGCTCCCGATCGTCGTGAACTGCCCGTACACGTTCCAGCTCTCGTCGCCGAGGTCGTGCAGCCCCGCGTGCGACAGGACGTTCATGAGGTCGAACGCCGCGTCCTGGTGCTCCGCCGGGGGCGCGGCCTGCGCGCGCGCGGGCGCCGCCGCCAGCAGCACCCGCCCCGCGGCGAGCACGCCGAGGGCGAGCGCCGCGGGCCGCACCGGGCGGGGAAGGAAGCAAAGGCGTCGCACGAGAGCGCCCCTCCCATAGAGGATGTGGCCGCGCAAGGAAAGGCCGAGCTAGCATCGATCCCCGGTGGAACCCGCCTGGGCCTCCCTGCGCGACGAGGAGCTGCTGGCCGTCCGCATCCGCGACCTGGGCGTCGCGATCGCGGGCAGCGAGCTCGAGCCCCGCGTCGCCGCCCTGTACGCGGAGCTCGAGGCGCGCGGGCTGTCGCTCCGCCCGCGCTGCTACCTCGGCGACGAGTGGTTCTCGCCCAACGGCGTGCCGGCGGTCGCCCTGCCCTTCTACCTCGCCCACCCGCGGCTCAAGGCCCTGGAGCTCCACCAGATGCTCGAGGTCGAGGGCGGCACGCCCGAGTGGTGCGCGCAGCTGCTGCGGCACGAGTGCGGTCACGCGCTCGACCACGCCTACGGCTTCTCCGCGCGCAGGAAGTGGCGCGCCGTTTTCGGCAGCCCCGACGTGGACTACGAGCCGGAGGTCTACACGCCGCGCCCCTACAGCCGGAGCTTCGTGCGGCACCTGCCCAACTGGTACGCGCAGGCGCACCCCGACGAGGACTTCGCCGAGACGTTCGCCGTGTGGCTCGGCAGCCCGGCGGACGGGTGGCGGGAGCGCTACCGCGGGTGGAAGGCGATCGAGAAGCTCGAGTACGTCGACGCGCTCATGGCCGAGGCGCGCCGCAAGCCCCCCCGGCGGCGCGGCGGGCGCCTGCGCAGCGAGGCCGCCAGGCTGCGCACGACGCTCGCCCGCTACTACGCGGCGCGCCGCAAGCTCTGGGCGCAGGACCAGCCGGGCTTCTACGACGCCGACCTGCGGCGCATCTTCGAGAGCGCCCCCGCGGGGGAGGGCACCGCGGCGGCCTTCATGCGCCGGCGCCACAGGGTCATCGTCGAGCGCGTCGTGCGCTGGACCGGCCAGCGCAAGTACGTCGTCGACGGCCTCGCGCGCCGGCTCGAGACGCGCTGCACCTAGCTCGCCCTGCACGCGCCCGC
>JAJYCT010000332.1 GCA_021778125.1 Myxococcales bacterium | reverse complement strand
GACGACCCCGACATCCTGCAGGGCATCGTCCTCATGCGCTACGGCGGCGAGACGCCGAGCACGCTCGAGGGCGTGCACAAGCGGCTGCAGTACATCCGCGACAACCACATCCTGCCGCCCGGGATGGACATCGAGCCGTACTACGACCGCGGCGCGCTCGTGAAGGTCACGACGCACACGGTCATGGAGAACCTGGTCGTCGGGATGGCCCTCGTGACCGTGGTCCTGCTCATGTTCCTGGGTCACGCACGCGCGGCGCTCATCACGGCGGTGAACATTCCGCTCGCGCTGCTGGTCGCGTTCGTGGGCCTGGTCGCGACGAACACCTCGGCGAACCTCATCTCGCTCGGCGCCGTCGACTTCGGGATTGTCGTCGACTCGTCGGTCATCATGATGGAGAACATCTTCCGGCACCTCGGGCCGCACGGAAGAGGCTCGATGATCGAGCGGATCCAGCAGAGCTCGCGCGAGGTGGCCACGCCGATGACGTTCTCGACGCTCATCATCGGGGTGGCGTTCCTGCCGCTGTTCACGATGACCGGCGTGTCGGGCGTCATCTTCGCGCCCATGGCGCGCACGTACGCCTTCGCGATCGGCAGCGCGATCTGCCTGGCGCTCACGCTCACGCCGGTCCTCTCCTCGAAGTTCGTGCCCGCGCAGGCCGAGGAGATCCTCGCCATCCTCACGCGCGTCCTGCAGCCGCCGCTGCTCGTCATGGCGCACCAGTGGATGGAGAACCGTCGCGCCCGCAAGGGCGGACCGGGTCTGTCGATGCCCCCGCCCGCGAACGCGATCTAGGCCTTCGCCTCCCCGGGCCCGCGCCGGAGGCTCGTGCGTGCCCTCAGGCGTCTCCAGGCTCGACTTCGCCACCTCGGCCACGGCGGCGGCGAGGTCGGGCCTCCACGCCTCGAGCTCCTTCCCGCAGGACTCGAGCGCGACGCTCGCCTCGCTCGCGGCCTCGGGCGCCGGCGTTCCCGGCGCTCCGCGCGCCGCGCGTGCCTCGACCCTGCGCTCGCGCGCCGTGACGACGTCCGCCTCGAGCCGCCTGCGCTGGCGCAGCAAGTCGATCCACGAGTAGAGGGGCGCGACGACCTCGTCTCCGACGTCGCGCGTCAGCGTGGCGAGCTGCTCCTCGAGCCTGGCGACCGACAGGGCGCGAGGGTCTTCCCTTTGCCGCCGGCGCGCCGTACCTTCGCGCCGAAGTAGCTGCATCGCGACCTCGACGTGAGGTGACCGTGCCGCAGTCCTTGCGTCACCATCAGCCGCCGCTCGCCGGGGTCTCCCGCTTTCCGCCGCTGCGCGGGTGCATGGCCCGCGAGTTGCTCTCGTGCCCGCCGTCTGCGGCGTCCGCGTGCCCCAGGAATGGAGTTTTCAGTGATGAATCGACCGTTGCGCAAGCTCGTGTGCAGTGTCTCGATCGGCGCGCTCCTCGCGCTCCTCGCGCTCGTCGGGTGCATCAACTCGCCGAACGCGAAGCCGTCGGGCTGCAGCGCCACGCGGGACTGCGGGAACGGCGCGGGCCCGATGGAGGCCTGCTACGCGGTGGACTCCTCGGGGACGTGCGCGAGCCTCTATTACAAGGTCGGCGCGCAAACGTTCGCCTGCGTCTCGTGCGACGACCAGGCCTACTGCGCCAACGCCGCGCTCGAGGCGTGCGGCGTGCCGGAGGCCGCCGTCCCGGCCGACGCCACGCTGCCTGACGGCGTCGCGCGCGCCCAGGACTCGGGCACCGCGGAGGACTCGGGCGCGACCGAGGACGGCGGCGGCGGCGACTCCGCCTCGCCCGGCGACTCCGGCGCGGCCGACGCGGGCCACGACTGAGGCCCCGCCGGCCCCTCTCCCACTCCCCGATGACTTTCTCAGGAGGTTTTTCCGTGCGCCTTCGCGTCGTGCTCTCCACCCTCGGTGCTCTCTCGATCGGGACCCTCAGCCTGCCTGCCCTCGCGCAGACGCCCACCCCCGCGACGGCGACGGGCCAGGCACCCGACGAGGCGAAGGCGCTCGTCACCCAGCAAGGCGAGACCGCCGCGCCCGACCTGACCCGGCCGCACGAGGGCACGTCGGCCAGCGTGTCGGCGGGCGGTCAGGCGGCCAGCGGCAACGCCCAGCTCTTCGCGGCCACGGCCAACGGCACCTTCGACATGCGCCGGGGCATGCACGGCTTCGGCGCGTCGCTGCTCGGCAACTACGCCGAGGGCGCGCCGCCGGGCCAGTCCATGCAGCGCACCACGCAGAACCTCCAGGGCCGCGCGCGCTACGACCTCTACTTCCTCGAAGAGGCGTCGGGGTTCCTCATCCTCACCGGCCGCAACGACTACTTCCAGGGGGTGGACTTCCGCCTCAACATCGACCCCGGCGTGAAGTACCTGTTTCTGGACTCCCCCAAGACCAAGCTCTGGGCCGAGGCCGGCTACGACTTCCAGTACCAGATCAACAACGACGACGCGCGCGTGCTCATGAACGCGGCGGGCACGCCGCTCTCGCTCCCGTACGTGCCGACCATCTACGTGCTCGACAAGACCTGGACCGACAACTCGACCCGCCTCTTCGCCGGCTTCAAGGAGGCGTTCAACGAGGAGGTCACGCTGAGCGCGGGGCTCGAGTACCTGCAGAGCGTGGAGGACGCCACTCGATACCGCGTCAACCTCGACGCGCTGGTCGCCGCGAAGGTCGGCGGCGGCCTCTCGCTCGGCCTCGGCTTCTCGGCGCGCTACGACCACGACCCGCTGCCGGGCAAGCAGACCACCGACACGGCCACGACGCTGAGCCTCATCTACGCCTTCAGCGCCCTGCCGGAGGCGCCGAAGCCTCCGTGCCCGTGCCCGGCGTGTCCGCCGCCGCCTCCTCCCGCGGCGCCCGCTCCGGCCGCGGCTCCCGCGGCGCCTGCCCCCGGCCCCACACCCTAGCGCGGGTCGCTCACGGCACCTCGACGACCTCGAACACGCGCTTGACGATCTGCTCGCTCGTGACCTCTTCGGCGTCGGCCTCGTAGGTGAGCACCAGCCTGTGGCGCAGCACGTCGGGCCCCACGGCCTTGACGTCCTCGGGCGTGACGTAGCCGCGGTGCCGCAGGAACGCATGCGCGCGCGCGGCGAGGTTGAGCGCGATGCTCGCGCGCGGGCTCGCCCCGAACTCGACCAGCGGCGCGAGGTCCTTGAGGCCGTGCTTGGCCGGCTCGCGCGTCGCGAAGACGACGTCGACGATGTACTCCTTGACCTTGTCGTCGACGTACACCTGCTTGACGACCTTGCGCGCGTCGAGCAGCTCCGCGGGGGTGACCACGGCCTCGGCCTTGAGCGGCTCGGGGGCGGTCATCCGGTCCATGATCTTCCGCTCGTCCTCGCGCGTCGGGTAGCCCACGTTGACCATGAGCATGAAGCGGTCGACCTGCGCCTCGGGCAGCGGGTAGGTCCCCTCCTGCTCGATGGGGTTCTGCGTCGCCATGACGATGAACGGCTCGGGGAGCGGGTAGGTCCGCTCGCCGATGGTCACCTGGCGCTCCTGCATCGCCTCGAGCAGCGCGCTCTGCACCTTGGCCGGGGCGCGGTTGATCTCGTCGGCGAGCACGAGGTTCGCGAAGATGGGGCCGAGCTTGGAGGTGAACTCACCCTTCATCTGGTTGTAGACCACGGTGCCGACGAGGTCGGCCGGGAGGAGGTCCGGCGTGAACTGGACGCGGGCGAACTTCGCGTTGATGGCGTCGCAGAGCGTGCGCACCGTCAGCGTCTTGGCCAGCCCCGGCACGCCCTCGAGCAGGACGTGGCCGCCGGTGAGCAGGCCGACGAGGATCCGGTCGATCATGTACTGCTGGCCGACGATGACCTTGCCGACCTCGTTCATGAGGCGATCGGCGAAGGCGCTCTCCTTGGCCACCAGCTCGTTCAGGGCGCGGACGTCGTACATGGGCTTGGGCAGAACCTCCTACCACGCGGAAAAGCCGCGGGCGCGGCCCTTTGTTCCCGGGGCCCGGGTACACTGAGGGGCGTGGCCGTCGCCGCCGACCCCTCGATCGTCGAGCGCGTGAGCGCCCAGAAGGAGCGCGTGCACGTCTCCATCGGGGCGGTGTGCAACAACAACTGCATCTTCTGCATGGAGGAGGACCGCGAGGCGCGCGAGGTCAACAACGGCGCCATGACGCCCGAGCGCGTGCGCTGGATCCTCGAGGAGCACCGCGGCGCCGAGGAGGTCTGCTTCACCAGCGGCGAGCCCACGACGCGCCCCGAGCTGCCCGAGTTCGTGAAGTGGGCGCGGGAGCTCGCGTACGCGCGCATCAGCGTGATGACCAACGGGCGGCGCCTCTCGCACCTGCCCTACGCCGCCGCGCTGGCCCGGAGCGGGATGAACCGCTTCTACGTGTCGATCCACGGCCACACCAGGAAGCTGCACGAGGGCCTGACGCGCACGCCCGGCAGCTTCGATCAGACGGTGGCGGGGCTCGACGCGGTCACCAGGCTCAAGCGCTTCGGCGTCGAGCTGCACACGTCCACGGTCCTCACCGACCGCAACCTCCCGCACGTGCTCGACGTCTACCGGTTCCTCCGGTCGCACGGCGTCGACCAGGTCGTCTTCAACGTGATGCAGGCCAACGGCCGCGCGAACACGTACTTCGACCAGATCTTCCCGAGCTACACCGAGATCGCGGCGACGTTCCGCGCCTTCGTGGCCGACGTGGGCGAGGCGCGCCCGATGGCGTTCCTCGTCGACATCCCGCTCTGCACGACCGAGGGCGTGCCGGACTTCAACCGCGGGTACGTCGAGAAGTACCGGCACTTCGACCTCGAGAGCCACGCAGCGCCCGAGGCGCGAGCGAAGGAGGGGCGCTCGCAGCAGGGGCGCGGCCGGGGCCTCTTGCTGGTGACGCGCTCGGACCTCGACGACGAGCTGCGCGACAAGCGCCCCGAGTGCGCCACGTGCAAGTACGACGCGGTCTGCGAGGGCGTCTGGCGCAACTACCTCAAGCGCCGGGGCTGGGGCGAGCTCGAGCCGGTGCGCTGAGGGGCGCGCGCTACTCGGAGATCGAGAGCGTGTACGGGTCGCAGGCGGTGGCCGCCGCGTGGCTCGCCCGGTAGACGCGGATGAAGACGGTGCCGACCGGCGGGATCGCGGCGAACGAGGGGTTGGCGGGGTCGGCCGGAGGGTTGGGCCCCGAGTAGGACACCTCCCACGTGGTGTCGCCCGAGGAGGAGCTCGTGTCCCCCGTCGTCGGGCAGGTGAGCGTGGCGCCGGGGCAGGCCCCCTGCACGATGTCGAACACGTACTCGCCGGCGGTGGGCTGCGTCAGCGCCACCAGCGCGTGGAAGGCCGTGTTGCCCTCGCCCGAGAACGTGACCGTGAACCAGTCCTCGCCCGTCGCGTTGGGGATCTGGCCCTTGAAGGTCTGGGCGGGGGCTCCCACCGTGAGCGCCGCGACCTTCGTGGCGGAGCTGCAGGCGTGCGCGTTGGTGTCCGGGCAGCACTCGCAGCCGTTGCTGTACTTGCCGTCGAGGTCCGCGCAGCTGTTGCCGCACGTCGCGACCTTGCACGCGCTGGACGTGCACGAGGTCTTCGTGACGTTGGACGCGGAGGGGCAGTCGCTCGGGACGCAGCACGCGTCGGTGCCCGTGAGCGTGCACTTGCAGGCCTGGCCGGGCGTCGGGCAGGCCTGGCCCGTCACGCCGCCCTGGTTGCAGTCGGTTGCCGTGCAGCAGGTGCCCATCGTGATGCACGCCATGTTGGCCGTGCACGCGGTCTCGCCGGCGGGGCACTGGCAGGTGCTGCCGGGCGACGGACAGACCTCGCCGGTGACCGTGCACTCGCCGCTCTGGCAGCACGATCCGCTGGGGATGCAGCTGCCGTTCGCGAAGCACGGCTTCTGCCCGCCGGGGCAGCTCAGCCCCGAGCACATGCCGTTCACGCAGTTGCCGTTCATCCCGCAGCTGTTGCCGCAGGTGCCGCAGTTGCCCGGATCGTTGTTGAGGTTCGCGCAGTACGGCGCCCCGCCGTCGCCGCCGCCCGGGCTCGCGCCGGCGTCCCGCCCCGCGTCACCCGCGTCGGAGCCGGCCGGG
>JAJYCT010000331.1 GCA_021778125.1 Myxococcales bacterium | reverse complement strand
CTCGCGTTCCCGGCGCTCGCGCTCGCGCTGGCCGCCGGCGGCCTCGGCCGGCTCGGCAGGCGAGCGCGCGGCGCGGCGATCGCGGCGGTCACGGTCGGCGCCGCGTGGAACGTCGTGTATGCTGCACCGGGCCTCTCCGGTGAAGGACCGCCACTCTCCGCCTATGCGCACATGACCGAGGCGCAGCGCGTTCGCGCCGTCGGCGCCGACGGCTCGCCCGCGCAGATCGTCGACGCGCGCGAGCGATTGCGCCCCGGGCAGGCGGCGGCGTACGACGCGACCTTCGATCTGCCGTACCTCGCCTGGACGCCCGACCTGTCCACGCGCGTCGTGCGCATCCCGGACGACATCGCGCCGCACGCGGTCGAGCCGCTGCTCCGGAGAGAAGACGTCCACCTGCTCTTCGTCGGCGAGGACGAGCCCGCGGGGCTCTGGGCGCGCGCACACCCGGCGCAGGCCGTACGTCTGTTCCCTCTCACGGGTTGCAAGGACATCCGATGCGCCGCCTACTACCGCCCCTGATCGCCGCCGCTGCAGTCGCCAGCGCGGCCACGGCGCGCGCGGCGGGCCCGGCTGCGCCCGATGCCGGGTCGTGCGAGCCGGTGCAGCGCGAGCTCCAGCAGACGCGCCGCGAGCGAGACGAGGCGCGCGACGACGCGCAGCAGGCGCACGCGCAGCGCGACACGTGCGCGTCCGATCTCGCCTCGACGACTCAGTCGCTCGGCCAGGCCCAGGGCGCCACCCGGACCTGCGAGCAGGCGAAGGAGCATCAGTGCTCGACCACCTCGGGCGCAGTCGAAGACGTCCTGCGCGAGCACGTCCCGGACGCGACGCAGACCGGGTGCGTCTCGGGTGACCAGCAGAGGCGACTCGAGACGTTGCTCCGCAGCTGGTCGAACGTCCGGGCGACCCTCGCGCAGCTCGGCGCCTACGCGGACGGCGACTCGGACAGGGTCGGCCCGCTGCCCGGCGGCGCCACGGCGCTGGACCGGCTGGTGCAGCGCATCGCGGCAGGGGAGCACGGGTCGCCGCTCTCGGACCGCCGCCTGCTCGTCGAGGCCATGCGCCTCGTCGCGCCGAGGGCCTGGGCCGCCATCCACAGGCGGGGGCCGGCCGCGCTCGACGCCTGGTTCGCCGGACGCGAGCCGCTCGACCCGGGCGTCGTGGACGAGGCGCAGTACGCCGCGCAGGGCACGCCCGGGCCCGCGGGGCCGCCGCTGTCGGCGGCGCTGCGCCTGGTGCGCGTCTACGAGCTGCTCGCGCGCTGCACCGACGCGCCCTCCGTGGCCTCGTGCCCCCGCGCGCTGCAGCTGCACCGGCTCCTGGAGTCGACGGGGCCGCTCGTCGTGCGCCGGCGGATCCAGGACGTCTGGGCCACGGAGTGCGCGAGCGTCTCGCCGCGAGCCGTGCTCGCCTGGATGGCCGACTTCCCGTCGTCGCACGTCGCCGAGTCGGCCGAGTACGGAGACATCACGCGGGCGGCGTACGACAAGCTGTTCTCGTGTTACCTCGGCGACGCCGGGGCGAGCGAGCCGTTCGGCCCGTGGCTCGACGCCAGGCTGCCGGACGCGAAGGACACGGCGAGCGACGTCGTCGAGCGCGTCGACGCGATCCGCGGCTATCGAAGGGACGGCGCCGCGGAGGAGGTGTGCGCGCGAGCGGCTCGCGCCATGCAGCGCATGAGGATGCCGTCCTCCTGCAGCGCGCCCACCGGCGCGGAGCGCGAGGCGATCGAGGCCTGGACCTCGATCGCCGGCGAGTCGCCGCAGGATGCCGGCGTCACCGTCCGCGTCTGCCGGGAGTACGCGCGGCTCTACTGGGAGGGGGAGAGAGCCAGCATCGCCGGATCGTTCGCGCGCCCGCCGTCGGTCGAGGACATGGTGGCCGTCGACGCGCTCGAGCCGCAGACGCCGCTCGCGCGCCTGCGCTCCCTCTGCGCCAAGCGAAGCGGCACGCCGGACGAGCTGCCCGAGGCGCTGCGGACGCTCGGCGCGATCGCGCGGGGGTTCGGCGACTCCACGTCCGTGGCGCCCTGGCGCATCGATCCCCAGTCGCAGCTGCCCGTGGAGCTCACCCGCTTCTGGCGCGCCGACACGAGCCGCATCTGGCTCGATCACCTCGTGCGGCGCGAGCCCGCGTGCAGCGCGCTGGAGCTCGGCGAGGCGCGCTGCACGGAGTGTCCGACGCTGCCGGCCGGGACCGCCTACGACTGCGCCCTCGCCGACCGGCTCGACGCGTCCTGGCGCCGTCGGACCCGCCTGCTGATCGCCTCGCTGCTCCTGCTCGCGCTCTCCGCGCTGCTCGCCGGCTGGGGACGCCGGATGCGCGCGTCGCGAAGGCGGTTCGGGAGCTGGGCGCGCGAGGCGTCCAGCCACCTCGCCGGCCTCGGCCTGTCGGTGCGGCGCGATCGCTGGAGGCACGTCGTCCCGTCGCGCAACGAAATCCTCTTCCTCGATCTGCCTCGCGGGGCGGCGTGGGAGCGATGGGGCGCGCGCGCCGGCGTCCTCCGCGCGCCGCCGGGGCCGGGCCTGTCGGGTCGCGACATCGATCGCGCCGCCCAGGTGGCCCACGGCGCCGGCGCCGCGGCCGCCGTCGTCGTGCACGACGACGACGCCTCGCCCGATCTGTCCGCGGTCCGGAGCATCCTCGAGTGGGCGGCCCGCGGCGGTCCGCACGCCGTTCAGATCGCCACGATCTCGCAGGAGCGGCTGCTCTGGACCAAGAGCTCGCGCGACGTGCTCGATCTGATCGAGGAGACGAGCCTGCGAGGCGATCCGTTCGAGCTCCGGGGGCGCATCACCTCGTCCAGCCAGTTCTTCAATCGCGAACGCCTGGTCTCCGGCCTGCTCGCCGCCGCGCAGGCGGGTCGCTGGCAGGTCGTCACGGGCTTGCGGCGCTTCGGCAAGTCGTCGCTGTCGCTCGAGGTCGCGCGCCGCCTGCCCGGGCCCTCCGCGTACGTCGATCTCGCGGCCTTCCACCACGAGATCGGCTCGGCGGGCGACCCCGGACGCGCCGCCGACGCCATCCTGCGCTACGTGTGCATGCGCCTGAACGAGTCCGCGCGCGCCCTCTACGGCGACGCCGCCGACCTGCCCGCGCCCATGTCGCAGGACGCGCACATCGACGCCGGCTCGCTGACGGCGTGGTTCGACGCGTTCTCGAGCGTGTGTCGAGCGCGGGCGGGCGGGCGCCAGCCCCCGACGCTGATCGTGCTCGACGAGATCGAGCAGGCCCTCGCCGTCGGCCCGGAGCGGCTCCGCCACGCGGTCGACACCCTCGCCGTCACGATCGGACGGCTCAAGGGCGCGCTCGGCGAGACGCCGACCGGGGGCTCGCCGGTGGGCGTGTTCCTCTGCAGTACGCCGCACTCGCTGCTCTGGGCGCCGCTGGGCGCGCTGGCCGGCCAGTCCATCATGGCGAGCTTCCCCAGCGTGTGCGTCCCGTGCCTCGGCGCAGAGAGCGCCGCGTCGATGATGAAGAGCCTCGGGGTGCGCCAGGGCGTCCGCTTCGGCGACACCGCGCTCGAGCGGATCATCGCCGAGTCGCAGGGCGTCCCGCTGCTGCTGCGGCGCATCGGGTCCTCGGTGCTCGAGCTCTACGACGCGGAGCGAGCGCGCCAGGGAGGCCTGGGCGCGGTCGACATCGGCATCGAGGGCGCCAGCGAGGCCATCCAGCGAGAGATCCGCGAGGGCTCGCCCCTCCGCGTGTGGGTCGAGTCCGAGATCTGCGACCGGTCCTCGCCCGCGGGCACCGTCCTCCGGCTGCTCGCGAGCCAGGAGCGGGTGGACGTGGGCGCCCTGCGCCAGGCCGCCGCGGGTGTCGTCGCGCGCGACTTCTCCGAGACGGGCCTCGACCGCACCCTGTCCGCCGAGGAGGTGGCGCGGCGCACCGAGGAGGCAGCGGCCGTCATCCTCCGGTTGCTCGGGGAGACCGGCCTGCTCGAGGCCGTCGGCGACCTGACGTCTCCGGAGGCCTACGCGCTGCCCGAGGGGATCCTCCGGCGCGTGCTGCGCCTGCGCCCGAGCGTCAACGCGTCCCCCATCGCTCGTCGCGCACCGTGAGGAGGGCCCAGGGCAGCGTCCACTGCAGCGCCAGGGCGCTGAACACGGCGTAGAGCACGCCGTACGCGAACCGCATGCTGCGCTCTACGCGCAGGTAGTAGAGCGCCGTGCACAGGGTCCCGAGCAGCATCGCGACCGACCCGTTGAACAGCGCGCCGGCGTCCGTGCCGAGCACGAGCGGCAGCTGCGCGAGCCCCCAGAACAGCAGGACGAGCCGCAGGTTGGAGACGACGAAGTTCACGATGGGCAGCAGAAGGTTGTCCTTGCGCCACCGGGTGAACATGAACCTGGCGAAGCTGAACCCCTCGACGATGTAGCTGCGGTCCCAGCGCACCAGCATGCGCGACATCTGCCGGTAGGTCGTCGGCGCCAGCGTGTGGACCAGGGCCGTCCGCTGGTAGACGGTGTCGTACCCCTGGCGCAGCACGATGTTGGTGAGGGCCTGGTCCTCGCCATGGTTCACCGGCCGCCCGAGAAACGTCTGGCGCGTCCACTCCTCCAGGTGAGGCAGCACCAGCGAGCGGCGCAACGCCGACAGCGCCCCCGGGCAGCAGGAGACGCAGCGGTAGACCGACTGCGCGGCGCGCCCGAAATCGAAGGCGAGCGCGTACTGCACCTCGAGCATCCGGCTGATGGTCGAGTCGCGGTTGAGCACCGCGACCTGCCCCGCCACCGCGCCGATCCGCGGATCGGTCAGGAACGGCGTGACCATCTCGCGCACCGTCGAGGGATCGATCACGCTGTCGGAGTCGATCGTGACGAGGATCTCGCCCGTCGCGGCGCGGAAGCCCGCCTCGAGCGCGGCGCGCTTGCCCCGGTTGCCGGCGAACCGCACGAGCTTGACGAGGCCGGGGTGCTCGCGGCGCACGCGCTGCATGTGGAAGAACGTGTCGTCGCGCGAGCCGTCGTCGACGACGATGATCTCGAGCAGGTCCCGGGGGTACTCGCAGCGCGCGACCGACCGGATGCTCCGCTCGACCATCGGCCCCTCGTTGAACGCGGGGATGACGACGCTCACCTTCGGCCACACGGCGTCCGACGGCCGCGCGAAGGGGCGATAGCGCATCCAGAGGACCGCCTGGAGCGCCGTGTACAGGGCCTGGACGACGACGACGACACCGATCGGGTGCGTCACGCTGGCCAGCAGCCAGTCGCCCAGCGCGAGCAGCCCGCGGCTGCCGAGCTCGCCGGTCGCGAAGAGCATCCAGAGCACGCTGGTCAGCGCCCCCACCAGCGGGAAGACGCCCACGACCGACAGCAGGATCCGCCGGGGCCGGGTACGCCTGCTCGCCTTCACGGTCGGCAGCGTACCATCGGGGCGGGACGGGCGCTCGGAACCACCCACCGCGCGGTCCCGGCCGGGCGTGCGACAGCCGCTCATGGACCCGTCAGACGGGCGACGCCGGCGGGCCATTCGGCGGTCCGGCCGAAATTCGCGAGGGGCTCGCGGGCGCCGACGCCGAACGGGCTCGGCCCGCCCCGACCAAGGCGCCCTGGTGAGCTACGGCTCCCGGTAGAACCGCGGCACCCGCCGCGACACGCTCGTGAGCACCTCCCACGGGATCGTCTCGGCGTGCCCCGCGATCTCGTCGGCGTCGATGACGTCGCGCCCGAGCGGGCCGTCCTGCGCGCCGAGCACGACGACCTCGTCGCGCACGCTCGCCCCCTCGACGTCGGTCACGTCGATCATCGTCATGTCCATCGAGACCGCGCCGACGACGGGCGCCCGGCGGCCGCGCACGAGCACGTGGCCGCGGTTGCTCAGGCGCCGCGACAGGCCGTCGGCGTAGCCCAGGGGCAGGGTGGCGATGCGCGAGCGGCGCGGGGCGCGCCACGTCGCGCCGTAGCCGACCGGCTCGCCCGCCTCGACGTCGCGCACGGCGATGACCTCGGAGCGCACGCGCATCACGGGCCGCAGCCCGGACGTCAGCGGCGAGCCGCCCGCGCGCGGCGAGACGCCGAAGAGCGCGAGGCCGGGGCGCACGGCGTCGAGG
>JAJYCT010000330.1 GCA_021778125.1 Myxococcales bacterium | reverse complement strand
CTCGGAGGCGGGGGCGCCGGCGCGGCCGACCCGGCCGCTGCGCCCGGCGCCTCCGTCGCCGCGGGCACCGGGGGCTCGTCCTTCGAACACGCGGCGCCGGAGGCCAGGGCCACGGCGACGAGCAGCGCGCGGATCGGACGGTGCACGCAGGCACGATAGCAACGGGTCTCGGGCCGGTGGTACGGCTTGTCGCCCCTGGGCCCCGAAGGCGACGGGACCCTGTGCTAGGAGCACAGGCGCCATGCGGACCCTCGTCGAGCTCATCGCCGCCAAGCGCGACGGCGAAGCCCTCACGGCGCCCGAGATCGCCGAGCTCGTCGCCGCCCTCGTGCGCGGCGATCTCGCCGACTACCAGATGGCCGCCTGGCTGATGGCCGTCTACTTCCGCGGCCTCGACGACGCCGAGACCGTCGCGCTCACCGACGCCATGCTGCGGAGCGGGCGCGTGCTCGACCTGAGCGCCGTGCGGGGCATCAAGGTCGACAAGCACTCGACCGGCGGCGTGGGGGACAAGGTCTCGATCGCGCTCGCCCCGCTCGTGGCCGCGTGCGGCGTGCCGGTCCCGATGGTGAGCGGTCGCGGCCTCGGGCACACGGGCGGCACGCTCGACAAGCTCGAGGCGATCCCGGGCTTTCGCACGCAGATGTCGGCCGACGACTTCGCGCGCGTGGTGGGCGAGGTGGGCTGCTGCATGATCGGGCAGACCGCCGAGATCGCCCCCGCCGACAGGCGCATCTACGCGCTGCGCGACGTGACCGCGACCGTCGAGTGCATCCCGCTCATCGTCGCGTCCATCCTGTCCAAGAAGCTGGCCGAGGGCATCGACGCGCTCGTGCTCGACGTGAAGGTGGGCCGCGGCGCGTTCATGAAGGACCTGGCGCGGGCGCGGGCGCTCGCCGAGGCCCTGGTGCGCGTGGGCACGCGCGCCGGCAAGCGGGTGACCGCGCTCCTGACGGCGATGGAGGCGCCGCTCGGCGCCGCCGTGGGCAACGCGATCGAGACGCGCGAGGCGCTCGACCTGCTGGCCGGCGGCGGGCCGGCGGACCTCCTCGAATGCACGATGCTGCTCGGCGCCGAGATGCTCGTGCTCGGGGGCGTGGCCCGGGGCGAGGCCGACGCGCGCGGGCGCCTCGGCGAGGCGATCGCGTCGGGGGCCGCGGCGCGCGTGGCCGAGCGGATGATCGCCGCCCAGGGGGGCGACGCGCGCGTGGTGGCCGACCGCGCGCGCCTCGAGGTCGCGCCCGTGCAGCTCGTCGTCGAGGCGCCGCGCAACGGCGTCGTCGAGCGGGCCGACGCGCTCGCCATCGGCCTGGCCGCCGTGGCCATGGGCGCCGGGCGCACGCGGGCCGATCAGGCCGTCGACCACGCCGTGGGCATCACCGTCGAGGCGAAGCCCGGCGCAGCGGTCACGCGCGGCCAGCCCCTCGCGCGCGTATACGTGCGCGCCCGCGACGCCGCCGCGGAGGCCATCGCCGGACGCGTCGCCGCGGCGTTCTCGATCGGTGAGGTCTGCACGACTCACCCCGTGCTGCTCCTGGGCCGCATCGACGCGCACTCGACCGGCGCGCCCGGTTGAGTCTAGAGTCGGACAGCAAAGAGGAGGTCTCCCCCATGCTTCGACGCATCACTGTGCTCGGCGCCCTCGCCGGACCCCTGCTGGCAGCTCCGGCGGCGCACGCCCAGACTGCCGCCACAGCGGGCGAGGCGTTCGGCGCGAAGGGGCAGTTCATCTTCAGCGCAGAGCGCCTGTTCGATCTCTTCGCGTACACGAACAACAAGTTCAACCCCGACGGCACGACGAACAACGATACGACGATCAGCGGCTCGTCGGTCTCGCTCCTGTACGGGGCCAACGGGACGCCCACGCTGGCGGGCAACCAGTTCGGCCAGGTCTCCTCGGGCGTCGGGACCTTCTACACGGTGCCGCGCATCGGGTTCGACTACACGATCATCGACAACCTGACGATCGGCGGCGATCTCGTCGTCTTCTTCGGCCTGGGCGGCAGCGCCCACACCAACCCGTCGACGCAGAGCCAGGACCTGCCGAGCAGCAACCTGTTCGGCATCGCGCCGCGCGTCGGCTACATCATCGGCATGAACGACGTCCTGTCGTTCTGGCTGCGCGGCGGCCTGCACTTCTACAACATGAACGTCGACACGACGACGGGACAGATCAACGGGTGCGCCCCGGGGCAGACGAACGTCCACGTCTTCGGGTTCGACCTCGATCCGCAGGTCGTCATCTCGCCGACCAACCACTTCGCCTTCACGGCCGGGCCGGCGCTCGACTGGGGCGCGCTCGGCGGCGTCGAGGTGCCGGACCCGGGGGTGGGCAACTGCGCGCGGACGACGAACGCGTCGTTCGAGTCGCTGCACTTCGGCCTGAACGCCGGCCTGCTCGGCTGGTTCTGACCCTACGGCTCGACGGCCACGTGCGCGTCCGGCGCCGACCAGCTCGCGCAGGGCGCCCGCGAGGGCCTCGATCCCGCCCGGCAGCGCGCGCAGATCGGCCCGCGCGCGCTCCGGGAGCGTGACGCGCACACCCGACGCGCCGGGCACGACCGCCGCCGCCTCGACGACGCGCGCCAGCGCCGCCTGCCCGGACGCGTCCAGGTACCCCACGAGCGCCTCGTGCAGCGTCTGCCGTCCGGACGGCCGGCCTCGGTACCCCTCCGCGTCCGCGACCGCGACGCCGCGGGCCCAGCCCACCTCCAGCTCGTGGAGGGCTTCGCCGCGGCGCGACGCGATCGCCGACGCGACCGCCGACTGACCGCGTCGATCGCCGCGGTCACGTTGTCCTGCGTGATGACCTGCTGGTAGGGCAGGTCGCGGTTGCGGATGCGCGTGTCGATGCGCACGAGCCTCTGCAGCCCCGGCACCACCAGCGTCAGCCCCGGCCCGACCTTGCCCGTGAGCTTGCCGAGCGTGAAGCGAAGCGCCGTCTCCCACTGGTTCACCTGGTGAATGGAAGTAGACCGCGGCGAAGACCGCCGCGAGGATGCCGAGGACGACGGGGACGGGTTCACTCATGGCCCCCCCAGCGTGCGCTCAATCGTCGCCACCGGTCGCGCGACGGCCTTTGCGGCCGGCGCGTCACTTGAGCTTCGCGCCTGCCTCCACGTCGGGGACCGTCGCGAGCGTCAGCGTCTCGCTGGGCCCGGTGGCCAGCAGCATCCCGTGCGACACCAGCCCCTTGCCGAAATCGCGCGGCGCGAGGTTCGCGACCACGACGACACGGCGGCCGACGAGGTCGTCCGGCTGGAAGCTGAGCGCCAGCCCCGCGACGATCTGCCGTGGCTCGGCCTCGCCGAGATCGACCGTGAGGCGCAGGAGCTTGTCCTTCCTGGGGACTCGCTCGCACGTCTTGACGATCCCGACGCGCAGATCGACGGCCGAGAACTGGTCGTAGGTGATCGAGGTCGAGGTCGAGGTCGGGGTCGAGGTCGAGGTCGAGGTCGAGGTCGGGGTCGGGGTCGAGGTCGGGGTCGGGGTCGGCTCCACGCGCGGCGTGAGCTTCTCCACCAGCGCCTTCGCTCCGTCCGCGTCGATCGTCGGGAAGAGCGGCGACGCGGGCGCCAGGGGCCGGCCGGCGGTCAGCGGGGCCGGCAGGGGCGCGAGCTGGTCATGGTTCGCGACGGGCGCGAGCGGCGCGAGCCCGAGCTGCGCGCGCATCTCGTCGCTCTTCTTCGGGAGCACCGGCCAGATCAGCCGGCTGAGCGTCTCGAGGATCGACAGGAGCGTTCCGAGGATCACCCGCACGCGCTCGTGGTTGCCCTTCTTGTCCTCCGCCCACGGCGCCGCCCGATCGACGTACTGGTTGGCCAGCGCGGCGATGGCCCACGTCGCTTCCAGGGCCCGGTGCGGCGCGAGGGCCTTCCAGTGCTCGAGCGCGGCGAGCCGCTCGGCCTCGATCGGCGCACGCACCGTCTCGTCGAACGGCGCGTCGGGGACCTTGCCCTCGGTCATCTTCACGCACAGCCCGTGCGTGCGCGCGAGCAGGTTGCCGAGGTTCTTGCCCAGGTCCGCGTTGTACCGCTCGACCATGCCGGCCAGGTCGAAGTCGCCGTCCTGCCCGAACGCGATCGCGCGCAGCAGGTGGTAGCGCAGCACGTCCGCCCCCGCGTCGTCGCCGCCGCACACGCCGCCGAAGGCGCGCGCGATCCCGATCGGGTCGACCGCGTTGCGCAGCGACTTGCTCATCTTCTGTCCGCCGAACGTCAGGAACCCGTGGGCGTAGACGGTCTTGGGCAGCGGCAGCCCCGCGCTCATCAGGAACGCCGGCCAGTAGACCGCGTGGAAGCGGACGATGTCCTTGCCCACCAGGTGCACGACGCCGTCGCTCGACCAGTACCGGCGCAGCTCGTCGGGCGACTGCACCGCGCTCCAGTAGTTGGTGAGCGCGTCGAACCAGACGTACATCACGTGCTTGGGGTTGCCCGGCACCGGAATGCCCCACGTGAAGCTCGTACGCGAGACCGACAGGTCCCGGAGGCCCGCCTTCACGAAGCTCACGACCTCGTTGCGGCGCGCCTCGGGCTGGATGAACTCCGGGTGCTTCTCGTAGTGGTCGAGCAGCGCCTGCTGGTACTTCTCGAGCCGGAAGAAGTACGTCTCCTCCTTGAGGCGTTCGACGGGCTTCTGGTGCAGGGGACACAGGTTGCCCGGCTGCACGAGATCCTTCTCCGTCTTGAACTCCTCGCAGCCGACGCAGTACCAGTCCTCGTAGGAGCCGAGGTAGAGGTCGCCCTTCTTCTCGATGGTGCGCCAGAGCTCCTGTACGCGCTCCTCGTGGCGCGGCTGCGTCGTGCGGATGAAGTCGTCGGCGCGGACCTCGAGCTTCGGCCAGGTCGCCTCGAAGCGGTCGCTCATGTCCTTGACGAACGCGGCGGGGCTGACGCCGCGCGCCTGCGCCTCGCGCTCGATCTTGAGGCCGTGCTCGTCGGTGCCCGTGAGCATCCGCGTGTCGTCGCCGCGCAGCACGTGGACGCGGCGCAGGGCGTCGGCCGCGACGGTCGTGTACGACGTACCGAGGTGCGGCACGTCGTTGACGTAGTAGATGGGCGTCGTGACGTAGAACCGGCTCATGATCGCGAGCCGACGCTTAGCACGCGGCGCGACGCGAGGCCGAGGACCCGTCCGAGATCGCCAGCGCCCCTCGACCCCGCCCCCGACGCGAGCCGCCGCAACGTCCCTGTCCGTCGCGGACACGTGCGCGCGAGTGACCGAAGCGCTCCGTGTGCCGCGATCTACGCGCGACCCTCGGGCCGGGAGATCGACGGCGACGACGGCGCGCGCGAGACGCGCGGCGCACGCTCCAGCGCGCGGCGCAGCGGCGCCATGAACAGGTGATCGATCGCACGGCGCAGGTCGCGCGGCGGGGGCTCGGCCGTCGCGCCCTGCAGCAGGCGCGCGTCGGGCGCCCCCTGCAGCCACGCGACGTCGCCGGGCATCGGCGACACCAGGACGAGCTCCCCGTCGCCCTGCCGGACCCAGGTCGCCTGGCAGAGCGCCGCGGCGTGCACGCCGAGCTCCTGGAAGACGAACGCCCGCCACTCGAGCGGCGAGGCCAGGTCGATCCGCCGCGTGCCGACGCGCAGCTCGGTGCGGTCGAGCACCACGGGCTCGCCCCGCGCGTCGACCAGGAAGGCCCGCTCCAGCGCCGCGGGCGCGCGGACGGCGATCTCGGCCAGGAGCCACTCGGCGTCGCGGGCCGACAGCTCCGCCCCGGACGCCGCGCGCATGTCGCTCTCGGCGGCGGTCGTCGCGAGCTGCGCGAGGAGCCCCGCGGGCGCCGCGTCCCCGTCGGACACGCGCACCGGCAACAGGCGCGTGCCGCCCGGTCGCGTCAGCGCCAGCACGAAGGCCCCGCG
Organism: Myxococcales bacterium; assembly: GCA_021778125.1. Taxonomy (GTDB): domain Bacteria; phylum Myxococcota_A; class Polyangia; order Polyangiales; family Polyangiaceae; genus Palsa-1150. Next base: position 187 of record JAJYCT010000330.1, on the reverse strand, counting down.
GTCGGCGCGCGCGAGCACCGTCACGCCGAACGGCTCGGCCCAGTCGACCAGCCTGGCCGCGGCGCCGCCCTCGACGCGCGCCACACCCTGCTCGTCGACCGCCAGGAACGCGCGGGGCAGGGCGGGCCGGGGCGACAGCGCCCGCCGCGTCGCCGCCGCGATCGCCACCAGGGCGCCGGCGATCGCG
>JAJYCT010000329.1 GCA_021778125.1 Myxococcales bacterium | reverse complement strand
CGTACGACAGGATGGGCAGGTTCTCGAACGAGCTCTGATCGAGCGCGCGGCGGATGCGCGCGACGCGCCCGTCCATCATGTCGCTCGGCGCCACGACGTCGGCGCCGGCGCGCGCGTGCACCAGGGCCATCTCGGCGAGGATCTCGATCGTCGCGTCGTTGTCGACCTCCATCTCGCCGTCGCGCCGCCTGCGCAGCACGCCGCAGTGGCCGTGGTCGGTGTACTCGTCGACGCACACGTCGGTCATCACGACGAGGCCGGGCGCCGCGTCCTTCATCGCGGCGACGGCCTGCGGGACGGGGCCGCCCGGGTCGACGCCGCTCGAGCCGCGCTCGTCCTTGGTCTTGGGCAGGCCGAAGAGGATGACGCCGCCCAGGCCCCTCGCGGCCGCCTCCTTCGCCGTCTTCGCCGCCAGCTTCACCGGGAGCTGCGAGACGCCGGGCATCGTGCCGATCGGCTTCGGCTCGTCGGCCGTGGCGCTGAAGAACAGCGGCCAGATGAAGTCGGCAGGATCCAGGCGGGTCTCGCGCACCAGGGCGCGCATCGCGGCGGAGGCGCGCAGGCGGCGCGGGCGGACGATGGGGAACGGCATGGGCTCGAAGCTGGGGAATAGCACGCCTTTCCTGCTACGGTGGGCCGGCCCGATGCGCCCCGCCCGTGCCCTGCTCTTCGTCAGCGCAACGCTCGCCGCGGCCGCGTGCGGAGCCCGCACGGGGCTGCTCGTCCCGCTGCCGCAGGAGGCGGGGGTCGACGCGGCCGACGACGTCGCCGACGGGGGGAGCGAGCCGGACGCCGCCGAGGAGCCCGACGTGACCGAGGAGCCCGACGCGACCGACGGGGACGCGCCCGAGGAGGACGCGCTGCAGTTCCCCGACGCTCCGAACGCGTGCCCCGACGGCGGCTCGACGCTCATCTACGTCATCACCGAGCAGAACGTCCTCATGGGCTTCTCCCCGCCCACGGCGTCGTTCACGACGATCGGCACGATCCGCTGCCCCGCCGGCCCCGGCGACATGCCGTTCTCGATGGCGGTCGACCGCGCGGGCGTCGCGTACGTCGTCTTCAGCTCGAGTGTCCTGAACAGCCCGACGAACGGGCGCATCTACCGCGTGAGCACCCTCAACGCCGCCTGCCAGGCGACGACGTTCGTGCCGGGCACGTTCGGCTTCCCGCAGCTCTTCGGGATGGGCTACTCGGCCAACGATCCCGACGCGGGCGACGCCGGCGAGACGCTCTACCTCGCGGGCGACCGGAACAGCAACCAGGGGGGGCCTGCGCCCGCCCGGCTGGCGGCGCTCGACACGAAGACCTTCTCGCTGCAGCCCGTCGGCCTCGTCACGCCGACCATCTCGGAGGCCGAGCTCACGGGCACCGGGGCGGCGCAGCTCTTCGCGTTCTACCCGGCCAGCGGCGGCATTGGCGGCACGGCCGCGATCGGGCAGATCGACAAGGCGACCGCGGCGCTGCTCTCGTCGGTCACGCTGCCGCAGATCGACATCGCGAACGGCTGGGCGTTCGCGTTCTGGGGCGGCGACTTCTACACGTTCACCGCGCCCGACGGCGCCGACACGATCGTGCAGCGCTACCGGCCGAGCGACGGCACGGTCGTGCAGGTCGCCACGACCCCGGGGCTCGTGGTCGTGGGCGCCGGCGTGTCGACCTGCGCGCCGCAGATGTGAGCGGCAGGGGACGCTCATGGGAAAGCTCCCCGCGTTCGTCTCGCTCTCGGGGCTCGTCGCCGCGGTCGTCACCGCGTGCGGCAGCCGCACCGGCCTGCTCGTGCCGGGCCCGCAGGGCGGGGGAGACGACGGCGGCGCCCCGTCCGACGCCCTGCCGCCCCTCGACGTGCCCGAGCCCCCCGACGGCCCCGGCGACTGCCCCGACGGGGCGTCGACGCTCGTGTACGTCATCAGCTCGCAGAACGAGCTCTTCTCGTTTTACCCGCCGACGGCGACGTTCACGCCCATCGGCGTCATCTCGTGCCCCGATCCCGGCGGCGCGACCCCCTTCTCGATGGCCGTCGACCGGGCGGGCGTCGCGTACGTGCTCTTCAACGACGGCCTGCTCTTCCAGGTGAGCACCCTCACGGCCGCGTGCACGCCCACGCCCTTCCAGCCCGGCGGCGGCGTCGGCTTCTCGCAGACCTTCGGCATGGGCTACTCGCGCGCTCCGTCGGGCACGGGCGAGCTGCTCTACGTGGCCGCCGACAACGTCGATCCGGCGGGCAACCTCGGGCCCTCGACGCTCGCGACGCTCGACACCACCTCTTTGTCGGTGCACGTCATCGGGCAGTTCCTCCCGAGCATCCTGCAGCCCGAGCTCACGGGGACCGGGTCGGGCGGGCTCTTCGCCTTCTACGCCACCAACGGCGGCGGCGACTCGGCCATCGGGCAGGTCGACCGGACGACGGCGGCGGTCGTCGCGCAGGCCGTGCTGCCGGGCGTCGCGCAGGGCGCCGGCTGGGCGTTCGCGTTCTGGGGCGGCGACTTCTACACGTTCACCGCCCCCGACCAGGTCGACACCGTCGTCACGCGCTACCGGCCCTCCGACGGCTCGATCGCGACGGTGGCGACGACGCCGGGGCAGACGATCGTCGGCGCCGGCGTCTCGACGTGCGCGCCGCAGCGCTGAGGAGCCTCACGAGCCGGTCTGCGTCGGATCCTCGATGTGTCCGAGGAACAGGACGGCGCCCGTGGGGACGTCGACGATGCTCACGACGTACGGCCGGTCGACGACCATGAGCACCGGCGTGGGCGGCGGCACGGCCGCCGCGGAGCCGGCGACGATGACCGCCGTTGCGGCCGCCGCCTCAACGCCCGTCTCCTGCATGCCGAGCATCGCCTTCTGCAGGACGTCGGACACGTAGAGGTTCACCCCGTCGGGCGTCCTGGGGCAGAGGCCCGTGAAGTTCGCCGCGCTCGGGTCGAACGCCTGCACCATGCCCATCGCGTGCAGCGCCTTGGCGAGCGAGAACGTCGGCGACGTGAAGGTCACCCTGGGCAGCGACAGGTCGACCAGCGCCTCGGACGAGGGCGGGTGGAGCGCCGCCGAGCCGCTCGCGAGCGACGCCTCGTAGGTCGCGAGGTCGCCGTGCGGCAGCGCGATGAGCACCGTCTCCTGCCCGCCGGCGAGCGGCAGGCTGACGATCTGCGCCGCGCCGTCGTCGACGTACCCGAACGTCTGCTCCTGGCTCATCATCGAGGCGTTGACCTTGCTGCCGTCGGCGCGCGTGAACGGCCCGTCCTGCGTGGCCGACGCCGGGAAGGTGCTCTGCCAGGGCAGCTTCAGGTGGATCGCGTTGACGAGCACCATGCGCGTCGTGCCGTCGATGGAGTCCTGGGGCAAGAGGTCGTTGATCTTGTCGGACGTCTGCTGGCTCACCCAGTCGTTGATGGTCACGCGGGCGGCGTCGGGCTGGTGGAGGAAGTCCTCGAGGTAGACGCCCGTGCCGTAGTCGGTGGCCATCGTGTCGAGGAAGGGCTGCGCCCACGGGTAGGTCTGCTCGCCCCACACCGAGTTGACGACGTGCAGGTCGTAGTCGGTCGCCGACGGCGCGGGCGCGCCGCCCTCCCTGGCCACCTGCGTGTCGCTCGCGAGCGCGGCGGCCGCCCGCCCGCCGAGGGCCTGGTCGAGCGCGTTCTGCCCCTGGAAGATGGCGTCGGGGGCGCCCCCGAGGTGCAGCGCCGAGGCCATCTCGGCGGCCGTCGCCCCGCGGGCCCCGGCGTACGTCATCGTGAGCGCGAGCGACGCGCTGAGCGGCGACGTGAAGAGGTTGCCCGGCTGCGCGCCCGCCCGCACGCGGGCGTAGAGGTCGACCGCGAAGGCGTTGTTGGCCGCCACGGCGGCCGCCAGGTCCGCCGCCGGCACGCTCGAGGCGGGGGCGCGCGACACGGTCGATCGGGCCATCGGGGGCTCGTTCGATGAGGAGGACGACGCCGTCGGCGAGGTGCACGCGGCGGCGAGGGCGAGGAGGGGCAACAGAGGCAGGCAGCGGTGGCGCAGGCTCATGGGTCCCCGGGAAAGCATTCCGCGTGCCACGTCCCCGGGCTACGCAGATCGCCGAGATCGCCGGGTCTTTTCGGTCGTCGCGGAGCCGGCCGGTGTGCCAGCCGCGCGCCTCTGATTGGCACATCGGGCGTCGCCGATCCTGGTACACAATGGGGCCCCGATGCCTGGCCTGGTCAGCTTCGTCTCGCTCGGGCCCGGGGACCCCGCGCTCCTGACGGCGCGCGCCTCGGCGCGGCTCGCGGCGGCCGACGTCGTCGTCCGCGAGGGCGACGCCGTGAGCGCCGAGGGCCTCGTGCAGATGGCGCGCGAGGGCACGCACGTCGTGCGGGCGACGCCCGGCGACGCCCTGTCCTCGGTGCAGGTGCTGGAGGAGGTGGTGGCGGTCTCCGCGGCCGGCGTGCCGTTCGAGGTGGTGCCTGGCGTGGGCGCGCGGTCGGCGGCCGCGGCGTTCGCCGGGATCGTGGGGCGGGCGACGCGCGTGTCGACGGCCGCCGTGGAGCGCGAGCTCCTGGCCGAGCCGGACGACGCGGTCGTGTCGCTCATCGTGGCCGCCGGCGAGCCGCGCCAGCGCGTCGTGGTCACGACCGTGGCCGAGGCCCCCGCGCGCGCGAGGGAGCTCGGCGAGACCTCGCTCATCGTGGCGATCGGGCGCCCCGCGGAGAGCCTGCTCTGGTTCGAGCGGCGGCCGCTCTTCGGCAAGCGCGTGCTCGTGACGCGCGCGAAGGAGCAGGCCGGGAGCGCCGCGACGCTGCTGCGCGAGGCGGGCGCCGCCCCGCTGCTCGTCCCGACGATCGAGATCGGGGCTCCCGACGACCCCCGGCCGCTCGCGCGAGCGCTCGCCGCGCTGCGCGAACGGGGCTACGCCTGGGCCGCCTTCACCAGCGCCAACGGCGTCGAGCGGACGTGGGAGGCGCTCGCGGCCGCGGGGGGCGACGCGCGCGCCTTCGGGGGCACCCGCCTCGCGGCGATCGGGCCGGCCACGGCGGCCGCGCTCGAGCGTCACGGCCTGCGCCCGGACGTCGTGGCGCGCGAGTTCAAGGGCGAGGGCCTCGCCGAGGACATGCTGCGGGCGATGGCCGAGGCGCCGGGCGACCGACCGAAGCGCGTGCTGCTCGCCCGCGCTGCCCGGGCGCGCGACGTGCTCCCCGAGGCGCTGCGCGCGTCGGGCTGGGGCGTGGACGTCGTCGCCGCCTATGCCACGCGTCCGCCGCCCGCCTCGACCGGCGAGGAGCTCTCGGTCGAGCTGCTCGCCGGGCGCATCGACGCCGTCCTCTTCACGTCGAGCAGCACCGTCGACAACCTCTGCGATCTGCTCGGCCCCAGTGCCGCCGCCCTGCTGTCTCGCGTCCGCGTCGCGAGCATCGGCCCCGTGACCACGCAGACGGCCCTGGGGCGGGGGGTGCGGGTCGACGTGACGGCGGGCGAGTACACCGTGCCCGGCCTGATCCAGGCCCTCGCCGCCAGCTACGGATGACCGCTTCTTTCCCGGGCGCGGTGAGGCTAGCCTGGGGGCGCCGACCGCCGCCCCTGCCATGTCCCTGAGCTCTCTCACCGTCCAGCGCGAGGTCGCGACCATGCGGCAGGTCGAGGAGGCGCTCGCCCGGCAGGTCATCTACGGCGGCGACTTCGTCACCAACCTGCTCGAGGTCGCGCGCCTCGACGAGGGCGTGCTCGTGTCGCTGGTCGGCGAGAGCCTGGGGATCGCGCCTGCTCCTGCGGGGGAGCTGCCGCCCGCGCCGGAGGGCGCGCGCGCGCTGGTGCCGCCGGAGCTCGCCGCGCTGCACTCGGTCGTCCCGCTGGCCCTGGAGGGCAACACGCTGGTGCTGGCGGTGGCCGACACGCTTCCGCCCGACGTCGCCGCGCACCTGGCCTTCGCCCTCGGCCTGTCGATCGACCAGCGCGCGGCGCCCCTCGTGCGCGTACGCCAGGCGATGGCGCGCGCGTACGGCGTGCCTCTCGAGCGCAGGATGGAACGCCTGCTCACGCGCCTGGCCGGAGGCGTGCCGGCGTCGGGCTCGATGCCGCCTCCGCTCGGGGCCGCGCCGCCGGTCGCCGTGGCCCCGTCCCCGCCCCTGCGCGCGACGACGCGCGGCATGCCCGCCGCGC
>JAJYCT010000328.1 GCA_021778125.1 Myxococcales bacterium | reverse complement strand
TCCGATCCGGCGCCGGCGAGGCGCGCGGTGCTGCCGTGGGTCGCCGGGGGGATCGCGGCGGTCGCGGCGGCGCTCGCCCTCGTCGTGGCGGCGCACGGCCGCGCGCAGCCCGCGGCCCTGGCGGTCGCGCCGCCTGCCCACGTCGAGGACGTGGTCCCCGCGCCGCCCTCGGCGCCCGTACCCGAGGCGCTGACGCCCCTCGCGGCCGATCCGGAGACCGCCCCCGAGCTTCCGGCGACTGTCGTCGCGAGCGCCGCGCCCGCCGCCGCGGACAAGGCGCCCGTCGCGCCGAAGCCGGCGGCGTCCGCGCCGCAGCGGATCATGCATCACGACACGATCGTGCGCGACCCGGGGTTCTAGGCCCGCCAACGCGGCGTGCGTGGCGGCATCGGCGGGTGCACACTCTCGGTCATGCCCGCGTGGCGCTTCGCCGTCCTGTTCGCCCTCGCGCTCGTCGCCGCGGCCTGCTCCGAGGGGGCGGGGCCGAGCTCTGTGCCCACGCGCGACATGGCCGACGCCACGGTGAATCGAGACGGCTCGACGTGCGCGGGCTGCGACGCGGGCCCCGACGTCGCGCATGTCGTCTGTCCCTCCACGCCGCCGGCGGTTGGCGCCGCGTGTCCCGCGATCGGCGAGGCGTGCGAGTACGGCAAGGACTGGTGGCTCGACTGCGACCTCGTCGTGCAATGCACGGCGAGCGGGTGGCAGCAGCTCCCGGCGGGGCTGGGGTGTCCCGCGGCCGACGCCGGCGGCGTGTGCCCCGCGACCTACGCGCAGGCGAGCGAGGTCGACGCGGGCAGGCTCTCGTGCCCTGCGGCCGAGTGCCAGTACGCCGAGGGCACGTGCATCTGCATTCCGCTGTGCACGTGCGGGCCCCAGCGGCGGCCGGAGATCTCGGGTCGATGGACCTGCATGCCGGCGACGTCCGAGTGTCCCTCGCCGCGTCCCCGGCTGGGCACGGCCTGCACGGGCGCGGCGGTCTGCAGCTACGGCGAGTCATGCGGCTGTGGCGAGCAGCTGCAGTGCGTGAGCGGCGTGTGGCAGGGGAGGAGCCTCTGACCGCCGACGGGCAGCGGGCGCCTTCTCTCGCGAAACGCGTGGGCGCACGCGCCGAGGCGGCAGTCACGCGAGCGAAGAGGGCCGCGGCGCGGCCTCGGCGGGCGGCGCCTCGCGCGAAGGCGGCGAGTAGTCTGTCGAAGCGGGGCGCGGGCGGCATCGAGTACGCCATCGACCGGTTCGCGATGGAGGTCAAGCGCCAGCTCGACGTGCTCGACCGGCGCCTCGCCGAGACGCGTTACCTCGCGGGCAGCGAGTACACGATCGCCGACATCGCCGTCTGGCCCTGGTACGGGGGCCTGGTCCTGGCGCGCTCCTCCGCATGGGTCCGATTCCAGGCGCGCACGGGAGTCCCGGAACAGTGCCCCGTCGATTGGCCGCCGCCAGGTTGAACGTTGACCCCGGCCCTAGCACGGGCAGTGCTGCGCGGTGGGCCCGCGCTGACGCGGGACGACCGTGTTCCACGGCTTCCGCATGCCCGAGCGCGCGCTCGTCGAGGCCCCGGGGACCGCGACGACCGGGCCGCACCGGCACGCTGACGCAGGCGATTCACACGGTCCCGGCTTCGGCGCACGCTCACGACAGGGTCGGTCCGTGCCGGCGCCCCATCCAGCGCTCACGGCCACGACGGTCCCTTCGGGCACCCTCGGGCAAGAGGGGAGGAATGCACCGGCACGGATGCTGCTCTCCCCGCTACACATGCGCGGCGCTCCCGCTCTTGTCGGCGCCCTCGTGGTGCTCGCTGCGAGCACGGGGACCCCGAGCGCCTACGCCAGCGACCCTCCGCGCCCCGCTCCTGAGCCTGTGAACGCACCGACGGCGGAGCCCGACTCGGGATTCATGATCGGCGCGACGCTGAGCTACTTCAGCCCGTTCGTCCCGGCGTCGTGGGCCCCCCCGTTGCTCGCCGCCGGTCCGGCCATCGGACTCAGGGCGGGGTACCGATGGCGGTTCCTCTACGCTGGCGCTGCCTACCAGCACGTCTTCTTCGGCGGCGGCACCTACGCGCAGGATGTCGAGACGTTTCGGACCCTGTCGGCGAGCAGCGACTACGGGGGGCTCGATCTCGTCGCTATCACCAGCCCCGATGCCCTCGTCGCGGCGTTCTTCCGCATCGGCGCCGGGGTCCGCTTCATCCAGGTTCGGTCCGACTCGACGCCGGGAACGACGACCACCTCGAATTTCGACCTGACGCTCCTGGGGATCGGCGCCCAGATCAACGTGGGGGGCTGGTTGCGAGTAGTCCCCGAGATCTCGTTCGAGGTCGGCCCGCTGAACGCCTACACCTCGCTCTCGGTGACCACGTACTTCGACTTCACCAGGCGCAGTCGCTGACGCGGCAGACTGTCGACACCGTGAAGTCGGCGTCGAGCTTCCTCTGCTGCGTCGAGCGTCGAGCGTCGCGCGCTCCGCGGGGCGCGGGCGGCCCCACTGGAACCTGTCCGACCAACTGGAGAGCGGCGTCACGCCCTCGCGATTTGCGGGATCTTCGCAAAGTGCGCGTCGTAAGCGAACAGCACCAGGTCGTGCTGGACGACGAGCGCGGCGATCCAGAGATCGTTGGTCGGGATGGGCGTCCCCTGTCGCCGCAGCTGGGCGTAGACGCTCGCGTAGTGGTGCGTGGTCTGCTCGTCCGGGTAGAGCACGTCGACGCGTGGAGACCCGAGGAATCTCGCCAGAGCCGCATCGTTCCTGCGCCCGGTCGTCCCGGCGGCAAACCCGGCGCGTAGCTCTGCGAGGACGACGAACGGCAGGGTGATCTGGTCCGCCGTGCGCAGCAGCGCGACGGCCTTCGGCTCCGCGCGGGCTGCGGCGCTGTACGCGTTCGTGTCGAGGGCGATCCTCACTTCCAGAGACCCTTGTCGATCCGTCGCTGATCCGTCAACGCAGCTCCAACGGCCGCGTCCTCGACCCAGGACCCAAACAGGAAGTCGAGATCATGATGCTCGGCCGCCTCGTGCTCGACCCCGGCGCCGCGCGCCAGCGCGTCCACCGCGACCTCGTTCAGGCTCTTGGACAGGCGACCTGCGCGGCGGCGTAGCGCCCGGTCCACGACCTTCGGGACGTTACGGATGGTGTACTGGGTGGCCTCCGAGGCTGGGGATTCGCGCCTGCGCGTCATGCCTGCACTCTAGGCGCGTTGTGCCTGCACGTCGAGCGGGCGCCGTGAGTCGCCGACTCGAGCTCGCCTGTCGGCGGTCATGGGGCGAGCGAACGGGCCCGCCCGTCTGAGCTCCCTTCAGCTCAGGCGTCTCCGCACCGCCGCCGCGAGATCCTTGCCGTCGAACGGCTTCTCGACCACCGGGTTCGGGACGCTGGCCAGGAACTCGCGCGCGCGCTCGGTGAACGCGCCCCCGGCCTGCCGTCGCGTCGTCGACGCGTTCCACGCTGCGCGCGAACGAGGCCTCGACGGCGGCGTCCGCGATGCCCTCGCGCAGCGACAGGGCGTAGATCTCCGGCGGCAGGCTCAGATGCTGGTCCCTCGGGAAGCGCGCTTGCTTGTCCTCGGCGCGCTTGACGCCGTGCCGCCGCACGGTCATGCGGCTGAAGTCCGTCTCCAGGTGGCGCGTGCGTACGCGCACAGTACGCGCACCTCCGAACCTTCGGGGCGCGCCCAGTGCTCCCCCTCTCCCTGCTCCTGGGCGAACAACGCGTCGAGGTGACCCTGAAACGCATGCGCGCCCACGCGCGCCATCCCCTCGGTTCCCGCTTGCCGAGCGTCACGTGATGGGTGGCTCCGGCCTCCGTCAGCAGGGTGAACACGGCTTCCAGCTCCTCGCGGGCTCGCGCCAAGTGGTCGACGAACGCGACTCTCTGTGCTGCCATCGTCATGGGCGGGCTCCTCCGATCGGCTTGTGTTGACGATCGCCGGTACCGGGTTTCTCGCCCGTCTTCACCCTCTCCGCGTTGCGCTCTCTCCTTTAAGTGCGACAGTCGGGAATGGACCCACACCGCGCCGCTTCCATCGATCCGCTCAGGTGGAACTGCACCCGATCCAGGGTGACGCGAGCCACCGAACCCGCGCGCTGACCCGCACGCGTCGCCGCCAGCAGACACCGTCGGGCCTCGACCTCGTCGTGGACCTTCCGCCCATGCGCCATCGCTCACCTCCCGTCGCGCCCGAGTGTGCGGGGCGCGCTCGCGCGAGTCATCCCGGTGTCGCTGATGGGTCACGGCGCAACGCTCCCGCCCTCCCGAGCAAGGCTGCCCCGACGGCGGGTTCGGTTTGGGCGCCTTTTTTCTTGGCGTCGGGCCGAGGACGCGTCGAGACGAGCGACTAGAGATGGTTGTAGACCAGCACGAGACCGTCCCGCGTCGTGGTCAGCGTGGTCGGCGTCGCCGTGTACTGCAGCAAGTCGGTCTGTCCGGGCGACAGGCACGTCTCGGTCGTCGAGAGCTGGTTGCCACCGGCCGAGAACGAGAAGGTGCTGTTCTCCGTGGCGATCCATCCGGAGGCGAGCTCCGCCTTCTGCATCACGCCGCCGGCGAGAAATTCGAGCGTCTCGGCCGTCGGCACTGGGACACCCGCGCAGGTCCCGGTGGGATCGTAGAGCGTCCCGGAAACCAGGACGTACGTGCCGGTGACGATGGTGCCCCCGGTGGCGGCGGGCGGCGACTGGAAGGGCACGCAGCCGAAGGACACGAGCGCGGTCACGGTCAACGAGTTGCAGCTCCCCGAGTCGGGGGCGGCGGCTTCGCTCGAGACGTCCGCGCCCGTCGCTGCGTCGAGAGCGGCATCCCCGAGCCCCGCATCTCCGGAAGCCGCATCACCCGAGGCCGCATCACCCACACCGACGTCCGCCGTGCCGACGTCCGCGCCAGCGTCCGGGCCGGGCGTTTGCTCGTCGACGCTGCCATCGTGTGAGGACGGCGCGTCGGGCTCGGATGCCGTCGCGTCGCCATCGACCGCCGCGTCAAGGCCGCCACCGTCGCCGGAGTCACCACCGGAACCCGACCCGCCACAGGCGGTCGGACCCAGCGCGACGAGGAGCGCGACCGCGACCGCGAGGCACCGTCGTGTGGGAAGGCGGGATGGCAACGCAGGGAGCAGATCCACGAGTCGAATCGGTACCCTCGCAGCAGGTGTCCCGCAAGCCCGCGGCGTGCCCGAGGCTCCCGATCGCACCTCGAGGCGCAAGACGAAGGAGGTCGTCCACAGAACGCCGGTGTCCAGCGTGACGCTGCTCACGCTGCCCGCCGCTTGCGCGGGCGCTTGCTGCGACCAGTGCCCAGAAGCTCGCGATCGATCGCGGTCTTCTCGGCGTCCGTCAGCACGATGGGCGCGCCGTACCACGCGACAGCGCGGTCCCACGCTTCGCGCCGACGAATCTCGGCGATGAGGTCGGCGAACACGGCCGAGACGTTGCCCCGTGCAGCGGCTTCGCCCGCTTCTTGAGCATCGCCAGATCTTCCCGGCCCATCCGATCCAGGTGGCCGTGTCTGTACCGGTCGCCATCGCTAGGCCTTCGGCCGGACCTGCTTGCGCACCTTCTTGAGGAAGGTCTGTGTGCACTGCCCGTGCGAGGTCTCGTGCTCCATGATCTCGCGGATCAGTCGGTCCTTCGCGTCCTGGGTCAACGTCCGGCTGTCGCGCACCTCGCCGGCGAGCTGGGCACCCTCGAAGGTGGTCGGCCACGTGGGCTTCGGCGCCGCGGCGCCCTTCGGGTCGGACCGGAGGTGGTGCGACGCCTTGGTCTTCGTGACGTCATGGAAGCCTTCGGCCACGACGCGCCGACCGGTGCCGCGGCAAGTCGGGCAACGGTTCCTGCTACCGGCGTTCTCGATGTACCCGTCGCCGCCGCACGTCGCGCAGACGTCCTCGATGTCCTTCATCGCTCCACAGTAGCCGAGACGGGCCGTGAGGGCGGGACCGCGTGGCCCCGCAACCGCCGTCGCCAGGGACCGCCGTCGACCAGGGCACGGGCCCGCAGGGCCGGCGTCCGAGGTCGCGGGCCTGACCGGCGTGCCGGGCGAGACGCCGCCCTCGCCGCCGCGCCTGCGCCTCGACGCCGGCTGGCTGCTGCTCAAGGCGCGCCGCACGCTGCGCCTGCTCGCGCGGGTCACGCGCG
>JAJYCT010000327.1 GCA_021778125.1 Myxococcales bacterium | reverse complement strand
CCCCCGCGCGTCATCCCCCCGGCACGAAGCGCAGCCCCATGACCCACGCGCGCCACCGCTCGGTCGCCTCGGCCGGCGTGCCGCCCACGACCGCGGCCCACGCCTTCTCGCCGGTGGGAGCGCCCCGGGCGCCGTCGCGCCACGCCCGGTAGAGAGAAGGCGGTCGAAGCGGGGGGCGGACGTCAAGGACCTGACATACTACCTAACCAATCCCCGTTAGCGGCTCGAGCGGCGTTCCACCGTACTGGAACGGCGCACTCACTGGCACGTTCCCGCAGGGCACGCACCGTCGCACCCTCGAGAGCGGTAAAGTCCGTTTCGCATGGCTCCGCCGCCGATGGGTCGCCCTGGCGCAATGGTCGTCATCCTCGTGGCGGGCGGCCTTGCTTCGATGTGGGCCTACGTCTGGTCGGGCACGACGGAAGTGACGTGCGTCGCCACGGCGCCGCGCGACGTCCAGTGCCACGTTCGCGTTCGTGCGCTCGGCGTCGCGACCGATCGCGACGTCGTCGCGCACGCCGTGCGCGCCGTCACGGTCGACCGGTACGAAAAGAACCCGCGCCTCTACCTCGACACGCCGTCGGGGCCCGTGGAGCTTCCCCACGACGGCGAGCCGGCGCTCACGCCCTTCGCCGACGAACTCGACGCGGTCGTCCGCGGCCGACGCGAGAGCGCGTCGCTCGCACCGCGACGACACTCCGCCGGCGACTGGGTGGGGTTCGCGGTGATGGAGCTCCTCTGCCTCGTCTTCGTGGCGATGGGCGTCGTGCGGCTCGTCCGCGGCAACCCGCGATACCGCTCCTAGCGTCTTCCTCTGGGGCGACGGGATGATGCCGAGCGCGAAGGTCACGGTCGTGCGCGACGCCGGACACCTGCCGTGGCTCGATCACCCGGACTTCTGCGCCAGCCCATCACGATGCCCGTCGTGAAGTAGCGGAGACAGGGCGGCCGCGGGGCCCTCGGCTCTTCGCTCGAAAGGGCGTCGAGCCGGGGGCCCGGCTTCGAGACGTTGCGCTGCGACGTCGTCCAGCCCCCGCGCTGACCTGGCGTATCTTGCTTCCGTGGCCTCGCCTCGCTTCGCCCGCGTCCTCGTCTCCGCGACCCTCCCGTGGCTCCTCCACTGCGGCTCTCGCACCGGTCTCGAGGGCCCGGGCAGCGACGCCGGCCCCGCGACGTCCGTGGACTCGGGCTCGCCCGTGGACGCCGGCTCCCCCGTGGACGCCAGCTCCGACGCCTCGCCCCCGCTCGACGCGTCCGGCTGCGCCCCGGCTCCGGCCGGCGGGACCACCGTCGTCACCTTCCCCACGACCGTCGTCTCCCTCGGCATCGCGGTCACGGGGGGCACGGTCTACGCGGGCACGGCGGGCATCGGCAGCATGAGCCCTCTCTACACGGGCGCGATCTCAAGCGTGCCCTCCCTGGGCGGGCCGACGCAGTCGCTCGCCGCTCCCGCGTTCAACTTCGGCAGCCTCGCGTCCGACGGAGCGCGCCTCTACTACCCGCAGAGCATGGGCACCGCGCAGGGACCGAACAGCGCCATGTACCGCATGCTCGGCGTCGCGGCGATCGACCTCGCGACGGGCGCCGTCCATCCCATCGCCACGTCCGCGCCCCCGTGGCCTCTCTCGAGCAACCTCAACTCCGTCGCGCTCGCCGCCACGCCCGCGCGGCCGGGCGTCGTCTGGGTCGGCGGACCCGCGGGCTCGATCGGCGCCAGCACGCTCGCCTCGTGGGATCCGGCGAGCGACACCGTCACGACGCTCGCCACCGGGCAGGAGCTGAGCGGTCCCGCGGTGGACGGAAGCCGCGTCTACTGGGCCGACAGCGGCGGCGGTCAGGGCATCACGGTCTACAGCGTCCCGGCCTCCGGCGGGCCGCCGACCACGCTCGCGAACGTCCCGGGAGGAACCCACGGCGTGCTCCTCGGTGTGTCGAGCGCCGACGTCCTCTTCGTCACCGACTACGCGTCGGGCGTCATCGACGCCGTGAGCAAGACCGGCGGGCCGGTGCGGCAGCTCGTGACGGCGAAGGCGTCGTGGGTCAACGACTTCGCCTGGGTCGACGAGCCGTACCTCTACTGGTCCGAGAGCAACACCGCGGGCACGCTCCAGCGCGTCCCCGTCGCGGGCGGCGCCGTCGAGGTGGTGCCGACGCAGGGGCAGCTCCAGTCGCTCGCGTTCGACGCGTGCAACGTCTACATCGGGACGCTCGGGCCGGCGCAGGTGGTCGCGCGGGGGAAGTAGCGCCTCACGGGCACGCATCCCCGGGCCTGCCGAGCTACACGTCGGACAACACCCCGTGGTTCTTCAACGGGATGCGGATGCAGATCTTCTACCGGCCCACCGAGTGGCTCTCGATGCTCACGAACGACTACGTGGGCTGGGACACGCAGGACGCGCCAGGGCGCGTCAGGCCTCCGACCCGTACTTCGCGGGCCACGGCGGGGTGACCTCCCCCGACGGCTACATCACGACGCCCGTACCGGCGGGATGGCGCCCGGATCTCGTCAAGGCCGACGATCGCGTCGTCCTCGCGCTGCTCGTGCGCCTCTGACCCCGCGGACCCTCACGCCAAGCGGCTGGCCGCGCGCGCGGTCGACGGGGACGGCTCACCTCGACGCTCGCCGCGCCGCGCGCTGCGCCCCTCGCTGCTCGGCCCAGAAGAGGGATACGAGCCTGCGGTTCTGCTGCTCGAGGCGCGCGGCGACGCTCGACAGCACGTCGGGTAGCGGCGTGCGCGGGGGCACGTGCGCGGCGTCTTCGCGCAGGCGGTCGGCGAAGGCCTGCAGGACGCCGCCCCAGGCCAGCGACGCGCGGTCGATCGGCTCGGTGGCCTCCGGGGGGACGAGATGACCGGACGCCGCCGCGACGTCGGCCAGGTAGCCCGGCCACGTGCCCGTCCTGATCGGCTGCGTCGGATCGGCCGGCACCTCGGGAGGCGGCACACCGAAGACGCGCGCGAAGGGCCCTCCGACGGCGAGCACCTTCAGGTGCTTCGGGAGCCCGCGCGCGATCTCGAGGCGGTCGAGGGCGCACAGCAGCCCCACGGCGTGCGCCGTCCGCGAGAGGTCGCCCACGTCGGGCGTCAGCAGCGCCTCGATCGCGCGGGTGTGCCCGAGCGCCTCCGCCGCGAGCCTCTTGTCCGTCGCGCGCTCGGCCGCGGTGCTCGGCTGCCGCAGGTTCCTCTTCACGTTGTCGGCCTTCACGCGCGCCTGCACGTTCTCGCGCTCCGCGGCCGCGACCGCGCGAAGGAGCCCGACCAGCTCGCCCACGTGAGCGCGGTCGCCCCGATCATTTCCGGCGATCGTGCGCACGCGCATGACGAGATCGTTCACGAGCAGCGGCTCCACCGCGCGTAGCTGGGCATACTGCATCGAGGTCGCCGTGCCGTAGACGTGCACCAAGAGGGTCCGGCACCGGCGCTCGATCCCCTGCGTGCGGGGCGCGGGGAGCTCGCCCCACGCGCGCGCGTCGGGCGTGTCGCCCACCGCGTCGGCCCACAGCCCGCCCATCCAGCAGGACACCGCGCCGACCACGAGCCGCTGGGCTTCGCCGTCGGTCTCCGCGCCCGACAGGGGCTCGGGGCCCGTGGCGCTCACGGGGACGTTTGCCTGGCGCGGAGGGGCGCCCTGACATCCCAGCGCGAGCGTTCCGGAGAGGATCGCGGCGAGGCCAGCCAGAGGAGTGGTACGGCTCATGGGGTTCACCCACCGGCGGAGCGAGCATCGCGCGTGCCCGAGGGCGCGAGGCCGCTTTCAGCCCCGGCCGGCGGGCTCGCGCGCACGACCTTCCCGCACGCGCAGCGCATGCGGCGTGCGCTGCGGGGGCGCGGCTCAGTTGTCCGGCGCCCCGCAGACCCCCGCCCACGTCGCGATCGTCAGCCGCTCCGCCTCGGTCGGAAAGGCGCGCGGGGGAGGCGACGCGTTCGGGTTGGGCATGAGGCAGCTGGCGACCTGCTGCACGACAGCCACGGCGTTCTGCTTCACGCCGGCGTACGACGACAGGTCCCAGCGGCCCGCGAGGCCCGAGGGCCCGTGGCACTGCAAGCAGTACGTCGCGATGAGCGGCTCGACGTCCTGCCCGAAGCTCGGAGGGGAGGCGGGGCACGCGCCCGGCGGGGAGACGCTCGTGCACCCGCCGGAGGCGCCGCCCGCGGCGCTCGAGCACCCCGCGCCCCCCGCGACCGACGCGAGGAGCGTGACGCCCGCGAGCGCGACGTGCAGAGAGCCCCGGATCACGCCCTCACCACTTCTGCAGCGAGCAGCCGAGCGTCTTGGCGTCGGCCACGCGCGGCTGCTTGCCTGCGAGCAGATCGTCGAGCGCGTCGCGCAGGTACTGCGTGCTCGTCGCGCGCAGGTGCGTCTTGTCCGAGTCGATGCCGCCCCGGTAGAGCACGTGCCCCTGCGCGTCCACGATGACGGAGTAGGTCGCGTACTGCGCGCCCACCGCGTCGGCCAGGCGCGCGCCGTGGTCGACGAGGATGGGGAACCGATAGCCACGCTGCGCTGCCTGCGCCGCGTCGGCCTCGGGCGTCGCGTGGACCTCCGAGTCGACCATCACGAGCTGCACGCCGTGCGGCCGGTACGCGGCCGCGAGTTCGCGCAGGCGCGCGTCGTGCTGGTCGAGGCAGTGGCAGTCGGGCGAGAAGAAGACCAGGACGGTTAGCTTCGCGCCCGCGACGAGCTCGCGCGCGTCGAGCGTAACCCCCGTCGGCGTCACGAGCGGCGTGCTCGGGACGGCGGGGCCGGCAGGACGCGCCGACGCGCAGCCGGCGAGCGCGAGCGAGAGCGCAACGAGGATCGAGGCCGCGGTCTTCATGGCAATCAGCCTTTCCGGGCGTGCCAAAGGTTCTCGAGGATCCTCGGCTCGAAGGGGCGACCGTGGCAGGTGGAGCACTCGACGCGCGAGCCGTCCTTGCGGCGCAGCTTGCGCACGTAGTTCGCGAGCATCCACTGCGAGAGCGCCTTGGGGTCGCTGCGGTCGAGGAAGCGCAGGCGGCCTTCGTGGCACGAATCGCAGTAGACCGGGGCGCCGTCGATCGTGACGAGGTCGCGCGAGTAGCGGCGCCACATCTCGCTCGCGATGCGCTTCGCGTCGGTCGGGGCCTTCGGGTCGTTCTTGACGTGACAGTCTTCGCAGCACGCGTCGAGCGAGTCGTCGAACGTGTCCATCAGCGGTTTCATCGTCCTCGCGTCGACGGCGGAGAGTTCGGGGAGGTCGCGGGCGTCGAGCCCGAGCGCCGCGAGCGCCGCAGTCTGGCGCGTCCCTCCCGTCCGCGGCAGGGGCTGCGGCGCAGGGGCCGGCGCCGGGCGGCGGCACGCCACCGCCAGGCACGAGAGTGCGAGGGCGACCTTCAGCTCCATGACCGGATCACCGTCAGCGTGAGCCCCGCGGCGCTCAGCTGGTTGGCGCCGAGCGAGCCGACCGGCGGCTCGAGGTAGAGCCCGCCCAGCACGCGCCACGTGTCGGTGACCGGCCAGAGGCCCGACACCGTCACCGTCGTCACGCGCTTGCCGCTGTTCGGGACGTCGGCGCCCCCGCGCGACGCGTCGCCCTCGAAGGCGTACGAGGCCGACAGCGCCAGCGCCGAGTCGTTCTCGAACGTGTAGGCCCCCGCGGCCAGCAGCGTGACCTGCGTGCCGAGCGTCTCGCCCCCGTGCTCGGTGCGCTTGGCGACGATCCCCGTCGCGTTGACGAGCCACGGGCCCCACGTCTGCTCGAGCGCGAGCGCGCCCTGGAGCTGGAACGCACCGATCCCGGTGGCGTCGGCGAGCAGCGGTCCCGACGCGCTCTCCGGCGGCCTGCCCGTGGGCAGCGTGAGCCCCGCGAGCAGCGCGATGCCCGGCACGATCGCCGACTCGCCGGCCTCGACGAAGTCGTAGCGCGCGCTCGCGTTGACGTCGCCCACGCCGCCGCCGAGCTGCGAGGTTCCCGCGGGCTGCCCCGCGGTCCGCCACGTCTCGACGATCGGGACGAGCACGGCGACCTGGCCGCGCGGCAGCACCCGCAGCGCGCCGAGCACGTCTTGCGCCAGATCGAGCGCGCGCTCGCCGGCGCGCTCGGGGACAAAGACCCCCCCCACGTCGTAGCTGCCGAGGACGCGGCCGACCTTCGCCTGCACGCCGACGAGAGAGTCCTCGTGCAGCTGCAGGCGGCCCGGCGTGACGACGCT
>JAJYCT010000326.1 GCA_021778125.1 Myxococcales bacterium | reverse complement strand
CGATCTTGACGACGTCCCCCGGCGCGAAGTGCCGGCGGGCGAACACCCCACGCCCGGCGATGGGGCTGTCGCGGAACTGCACCGGCGTGAGGCTGAACATCGGCTTGACGCGGCGGCTCTTGCTCATGGCTCGCTCCCCCGCCGTCCCTCGCGCAGCGTCACCACACGGTCAGCGACCCGGAGCAACTCGTGGGTCGGCCACCGCGCGGCGTGGCGCACGTCGGCGCGCTGCGCGAGGTACGGGCGCTGCGGCGCCAGCGCCCCGCGGCGCACCAGGGCGGGCGTCGAGAGGAGCCTCAGGTCGGCGGCGGCCGAGGGCGCGGACATGGGGCGCATCCTACCTTCAGCCCACGAGAAGCCGGTACGCCCGCACGGCGCTGGCGAAGCCTTTGAGCGTCACCTCCCCGTGCGGCTCGGCCTCGACGCTCCCGGCGATGAGGGTGTACGTCGCCTCGTCGACCAGGATGCCCCCGGGGGGCGCCTGCGGCTCCAGGCGCGCGGCGCGATTCACCGGCGCGCCCACGACCGTGTAGTCCGAGCGGTGTGCGGCGCCGAAGGAGCCGACCGTCGCGACGCCGGACCCGATGCCCACGCGAAGCTGGAGCGGAGCGCCCGCCCCGAGAGCGACGAACTCGTCGCCGAGCGCGCCGATGCGCCGCTGGATGGCGATCGCCATGCGCGCGCAGCGCACGGCCTGGTCGCGCTCGCCGGTCGCCTCGGGCGCACCGAAGAAGACCATGACGGCGTCGCCGATGAACTTGTCGATCGTGCCCCCGTGGGAGAACGCGATGCGCGAGACCTCGTCGAAGTAGCGGTTGAGCAGGTTCGCGAGCACGTCCGGCTCCACACGCTCGACCAGCGGCGTGAAGCCTCGCAGGTCGGCGAACATGACCGTCACGGGCCGACGCTCCCGGCGGCCGGCGAGGTCCACGTCGGAGCGCAGGATCTGCTCGGCGAGCTGCGGAGCGACGTAGCGCCGGAGGCGCCCCGCGCGCTCGAGCGCCGACACCTGCTCGCGCACGCGCGTCTCGAGGCCGGCGTTGAGCTCGCGCAGGGCGTGCTCGCTGGACCGGTAGCGGTTCGCGACGTGGCTCGCGGTGGCCCACGCGACGCCGTAGATGGCCACGATCCAGGAGAGGGCCGCCAGCATCGCCGCGGGATGGGCGTACGCAGGGTCCACGGGACCCACCGTGTAGAGCGCCCGGGACCGGACGAGCCCCGCCACCTCGAGCACGACGAGCCCCGCGTGCATCGCAACCGCGCAGCCGAGCGCCCAGAGCCCGAGGCGCGAGTCGAGGTACACCCGCACGGCGGCGACGATGATCACGAAGAAGATCGTATTCAGGTTGGGCGTGACGCTCCCGAGCAGCCACATGCCGGGCAGGGAGGTGCCCAGCGCCAGCGGGACCGTCACCCACGCCACGGCCCGGTGGGTCCGCTCGCTCCGGGGCCGCGCGAACGCCCAGGCGTTGAGCGCCACGAGCGTGGCGTGCGCGGCGAGGTTGATCTGCAGGAAGCGGTCGACGGCTCCGGCGTCGACGCCCGCCTGACGGACCAGAAAGACACGGGACGCCACGTTGAGCGCCGCGAGGGCCGGCATCATGACCAGCAGGAGGCGCTCGACGCGTCGCCACTGGTCGACCGGAATCGGCTCCGGGAAATCGGGGCGGAGGAGCGCCCGGAAGCCGCCTCGAGCCATCGTCACGGAGGCTACCAGACGGCGTCGGGGCGAGCAGCGCCCGGCGCGAGCCGCGTGCGGCGTCAGGTGCGTCGCGCCGCCTCGAGCGCGCGGTAGGTCGCCTCGCGGTCGCGCAGGATGTCGGCGAAGACGGCGTCGACCGCGGCCACGCCCCGCTCGGCCACCGTGCCCAGGTTGGCGCGCGAGACGCGCTCGCGCAGCGTCGGCTCGGGCGCCAGCGCGGCCGCGCGATCGAGGAACGACAGGTCCAGGAACTGCGTACCCTCCGGCGCGGCCCCCCGCACGCGGTCGAGCACGTCGATGCGTACGACCTGGACGCAGGGATCGGGGGTCCTGCGCAGAAACGGGATGAGCCGCTCCGCCTCCGCCAGGTCGGGGGCGGCGTCGGGGTGGAACGCGACCAGCGCGAAGGGCGAGTCGCCGAGCGGGCGGCGCGCGGCGAAGGCCTCGCGGACGCGCGCCGTGAAAGCATCGAACGCGACCCGCCCCGGCGGCAGGCGCGGATACAGCAGGAAGCCCACCTCCATGCCCGCGTCGGAGGACCAGGGGGCGAGCGCCCGCAGGGAGGGCTCGAGGTCGGAGTCTCCCGTCTGCAGCAGAACCGCGACGCGCAGGCGGCCGGCCGCGCGCGCCTTCACGGCCCACGGGCAGAAGTTGAAGTGCTCGACGATCTCGACCAGGTAGCGCCGGTGGAGCCGGGCGGCCTCGCGGAGCCAGTCCTCGGGGAAGGACGGGGAGAAGGCGGCCGGTTCGGAGCTCACGAAGGAAGCTCGCAGGATCCTGCCGCCGGCGCGCACGGTCAAGGGCGTCGCGGAGGGCGCCAGCCGGGCCGCTGTCGCCATGCTATCGGGGGCGGCGCGATGGTCCCGACGCCGATCCCGTCCTCGCGCTCGGGGCTCTCCGCGGACGAGCTCGCGGACTACCTCGCCGAGATCGGCGGGACGCTCGTCGCGTACGGGTGCCCCAGCTACCGGCTCGAGGAGGTCATCCGTGTGGTCGGAGAGGTCGAGGGGTTCCGCGCGCACACGTTCGCCTTCCCGACGGGGCTCATCGTGAGCCTGCGCGCATCCGAGGCGGTCCCGCCCCTGCTGCGCATGGTCCGCGTGAAGCAGTGGCAGGTGAACCTCGACCGCCTGCTGCTCGTCGACCGTATCTTCAACGACGTCGCGAGCCGCAAGCTCACGATCCGCGAGGCGCGCAGGCTCCTCGCGGACCTCGATCGGCGCCCCCTGCCGTACCCGCAGGCCCTCCAGTGGCTGGCGGCCGCCGTCGCGTCGAGCGCCATGGCGGTCTTCCTCCGGGGCAAGCTCGTCGAGGTCGAGGCCGCCGCCGTGGCGGGGCTCCTGGTGGGGTTCATCGTGTGGGCGCTCGCCAGGATCCCGAACGCCCGCTTCCTCGCCGAGTTCGCGGGCGGCCTGGCCGCCGCCTCGGTGGCCTTCGGTGCATCGGTGGCGTACCCGCGGGTCTCGCGCGAGGTCATCGTGCTCGCCGGGGTCATCTCGCTGGTGCCGGGCATGACGCTCACGACGGGCCTGGCGGAGCTCGCGCGCAAGAACCTCGTCGCCGGCGCCGGTCGCCTCATGGAGGCCCTGGTGGCGTTCACGTCGATCCTGTTCGGGATCGCGCTCGAGATCGGCGTCGAGCACCTGGCGCGCCTGTCGCCGGGCGCCCCGGGGGTGCGCGGGGGGCTCCCGCTCGAGTGGCAGGCCGTGGCCCTCGTCGGGGCGTCGCTCGCCTTCGCCATGATGTTCTACGTGCCGCGCGCGTACGTGTGGTCCGCGATCGCATCGGGCGCGATCGGCTACGTCGCGAGCGCGCTGGGGACCGAGTACCTGCCGGGGCACGTCGCGGCGTTCGCCGCCTCGGCGGCCGTGTGCTCGACGTCGAACCTGTTCGCGCGCCTGACGGGGCGGCCGGCGCAGCTCTTCCAGCTCCCCGGGATGACGCTGCTCGTGCCGGGCAGCTTCGGCTTCCTCAGCCTCGAGAGCTTCCTCGGCGGCGACGTGGTCAAGGGCGCCGCGCAGGGGTTCCAGATGCTCCTCGTCGCGGGCGCGCTCGTCACGGGCGTGCTCGTCTCCAACGTGCTCGTGCCCGTCAAGAAGCTGCTCTGAACGGGGCACGCCCCGGCGCTATCCTCGGCGCCGCCATGGACTTCTCCGAGTCACCGCGCGTCGCCACGATCGTCCGGACCGTCCGCGAGTTCGTGAAGGAGGAACTGCTGCCGATCGAGCCCCAGCTCGCGCGGCAGGGCTTCCCCGCGCTCTTGCCCGTCCTGCGCGAGAAGCGCGAGCGCGCCCGCCAGACTGGCCTGTGGGCGGGGCACCTGCCCGAGGAGCACGGGGGCGCAGGCCTCTCGCTCACCGAGTTCGCGCACATGAGCGAGGAGCTCGGGCGCACCCCGATCGGGCACTACGTCTTCAACTGCCAGGCGCCCGACGTGGGCAACATGGAGATCCTCATCGAGCACGGGACGCCGGAGCAGAAGGCGCAGTTCCTCGGGCCGCTCGTGCGCGGCGAGGTCCGCAGCTGCTTCACCATGACCGAGCCCGAGTTCGCCGGCTCCAACCCCGTGTGGATGGGCACGACGGCGCGCAAGGACGCCGGCGACTGGGTCATTCGCGGTCACAAGTGGTTCTCGAGCGGCATGGACGGGTCGGCCTTCGCCATCTGCATGGCCGTGACCAACCCCGATGCCGAGCCGCACGCGCGCGCGAGCATGATCCTCGTCCCGACCTCCACGCCTGGGTTCGAGCTCGTC
The DNA here is from genome assembly GCA_021778125.1 of Myxococcales bacterium. Classification (GTDB taxonomy): domain Bacteria; phylum Myxococcota_A; class Polyangia; order Polyangiales; family Polyangiaceae; genus Palsa-1150. Next base: position 1,746 of record JAJYCT010000326.1, on the reverse strand, counting down.
GGGAACCTCTCGGTCATGGGGCACCGCGGGGGCGACTGGGCGAGCCACGCCGAGGTGAGCTACCAGGACGCGCGCGTCCCGCTCGGCAACCTGCTCGGCGGCGAGGGCATGGGCTTCGTCGTCGCGCAGCAGCGCCTGGGCCCGGGGCGCATCCACCACTGCATGCGCTGGATCGGCATCTGCGAGCGCGCGCTCGACCTCATGTGCCGGCACGCGGCCACGCGCCTGCTCGCCCCGGGTAAGCCGCTCGGCACCAAGCAGATCGTCCAGCAGTGGATCGCCGAGAGCCGCGCGGAGATCCACGCGGCGCGGCTGATGGTCCTGCACGCCGCCTGGACGATCGAGCAGAAGGGCCCCGTCGAGGCGCGCGAGGAGATCTCGCTCATCAAGTTCACCGTGGCGCGCACGCTGCAGCGCGTGGTCGACCGGGCCATCCAGGCGCTCGGCGGCCTCGGGATGACCGACGACACCCCCCTGGCCTTCTGGTACGCGCACGAGCGCGCCGCGCGCATCTACGACGGCGCCGACGAGGTGCACATCGAGGCCGTGGCCAGGCGCATCCTGCGCCGCTACGGCATCCAGATCGGCTGACGGGCCCGATCAAAACTCGCCGCGCAGCCCCGCCCAGCCGGGGCCGACGACGAGACCCGCGGTCGGCTCGCTCTTCGGCGTCGAGACGACGTACAGCGTCGCCCCCGCCGCGACGCCCAGCAGCCCGACGACCAGGCCCACGTTGGCGATCACCTGATCGGTCTTGCCGGAGCTGATCTCACCCGACTTGCTCGAGGGACAGGGCCCGCCGTGGCACGCGCTGTTCAGGTCGTCGTACGTCGACTTCGCCATCAGCCCGAAGATGCCGAAGGTGGCCAGCCCGGCGACCCCCACGCCCCCGGCCACATAGGCCCACGTCCGTAGCGACGGACCTGCGCCCTCGCTCGCTTCGGGTGCAGGGGGCGGCGGCGGCGCCGCGGCGGCCGCGGTGGCGTCGCCCGAGAGCGCGTCGATCGTGAGCGCCTGTTTCTGCCCCGCGGCCAGCGAGACGGTGCGCCGCACGGGCGCGTGCCCGGGCGTCGACACGACGATCTCGCTGTTCGCCGGCGCCACGGGCGCGGGCTCCGACCAGGCCGCGCGCCGGATCTCCTCGCCTCCGATCTGGACCTTGGTCTCGTCGGTGGCGTTCTGCACCGTGAGCGTCACGAAGCCGAGCTTCGGCTCGATCTCTGCGCGCTCGGCGGTGGCCGAGTCGTAGGCGCGCTGATAGCGGTTGTCCTGCGCGACCAGCTCCTTGGCCTCGACCGCCGTGCGCCCCAGCTCGGCGTACGCCGCCACGAGCTTGCCGGAGGCGCGCAGGCAGCGAGCGATCTCGAGGCGCGTGTTCGGGCTCGACACGATGTCGTGCGACGCGCGGAACTCGACGAGCGCCTGATCGAACTGCTTCCTGGCGAGGAGCTCCTTGCCCCGGGCGAAGCGCGACTGGGCCTGCTCACGCTGCACGGGCGTCGCCACGTCGGGCAGGACGCCGTCGGCCAGCGCATGGACGGACGCGGCGAGGACGACGGCGAAGACGGAGCAGGCGAGGATCCTTCGCGGCATCAGATTCCCTCGGGTTCGTACTTGGGCCGGGCCGGAGACCGGGCGGCAGGGGGCGCGGGCGGCGGGACGACGGCCGCCGGAGGGTAGGTCGGTCCCGTCGACGTGGGCGCCGCCGCCACCGGCGGCGCAGGCGGCGGCGGGGCGACCGACGGC
>JAJYCT010000031.1 GCA_021778125.1 Myxococcales bacterium | reverse complement strand
CTCGCCCCGGAGCCGCCCGAGGCGCGCGCGCGCGTGGAGCCCGCGCGACCGGCGCCGTCGATCCTGCTCGCGGCGGGAGCCTCGGGGCTGCTCGTCTTCGCGAGCGAGGTCGTCTTCGTGCACGTGCTGTCGCTCGTCGACGGCACGAGCGTCTACGTCTTCGGCCTCGTGCTCGCGGTGTTCCTCGTCGCGCTGTCGGGCGGCGCGAGCCTCTCGCGGCCGCTGGCCCGATGGGCGGGCGAGTCGGCGCTCGGCGTGAGCCTGGCACTGTCCGGGCTCGCGCTCGCGGCGACGCTGCCCGTGTGGGACACGCTGCCCGCGGTGTTCGTGGCGGCCGGCCCGTACGTCGCGTCCTGGGCGGGGCGCGAGGCGGTGCGCGGCCTCGTCGCCGCGCTCGCGATCGGGATCCCCGCGACGCTGATGGGAACGACGTTCCCGCTGGTGCTCGGCGCCCTCTCGACGCGCGAGGACCGCGGCGCGCAGACGGGGCGGGCTACGGCCGTGAACACCGTGGCCTCGATGGTCGGGTCGGTCGGGGGCGGGTTCGTGCTGCTGCCGCTCCTGGGCTCGCAGCGCGCGCTGGGGGCCATCGCGCTCGCGTACGCGGCCTGTGCGGCGGCCGTGCGAGGCCCCCGTCCGCGCACGGTGGGTGTGCTGGCGGCCGCGGCAGCGCTGGCGGTGGCGGTCGCGCCGCGCTGGGACCTGGCGAGCCTGTCGAGCGGCGCCAACGTGTACTTCGCGGCCCAGCCCGAGCAGGGAAAGGTCGTGTGGCTGGACGAGGACGTCCACAGCGGCGTGGTCACGGTCACCGAGGGCCGCGGCCTGCACACGCTCTGGACCAACGGCAAGTACCAGGGCGACGACGGGCCGCAGATGGGTGCGCAGCGGGCCTTCGCCGACATCCCCTCGATGTTCGTGCCGGCGTTCGGCCGCGCGATGGTCGTCGGGCTCGGCACCGGGACGACGGTCGGCGCGCTCGCGTCGTACCCGTACAGGGACATCGACCTGGCCGAGCTGTCGCCCGGGATCGTGACCGCGGCTCGCACGTACTTCCACGACGTCAACGCCGGGGTGCTCGACGATCCGCGCCTGCACGTCGTGCAGCAGGACGGCCGCAACCTGCTCCTGGTGGGCGGCACGCGCTACGACCTCGTCACCATCGAGCTGACGAGCATCTGGTTCGCGGGCGCGGCGAACCTCTACAACCGCGAGTTCTACGAGACGGCGGAGAAGCGCCTGACCGACGGGGGCATCGTGTCGCAGTGGATCCAGCTGCACCACTCGACGCTGCGGGAGATCGCGACGCAGATGGCGACCGCGCGCACGGTCTTCCCGCACCTCGCCTTCTTCGTGCGCGGCGACCAGGGGGTGCTCGTGGCGAGTCGCGCGCCCCTCGTGGCGCGTCCGCGCTCGGCCTCCGACCTGGACGATCTCGTCCTCGCCGACGACACGCTCGACCGGTTCCTCGACGACGTCTGCGAGTCCGAGGGGATCCCCCGCGCCGCGCTCGTGTCCACGGACGACAACCTGCGCCTCGAGTACGCCACCCCGCGCAACAATGTGCCCGGTCTCCCTACCATCGAGGAGATGACGGCGACGCTGCGCAAGTGGCGGCGGGCCGAGGTCGCGGCGCGCGTGAGAGCGCGATAGCCTGAGCAGGCTCGGGCCATGATCCTCACGTCGGGCGACCGCTTCGACCGCTACGTCATCGAGGAGGTCCTCGGTGAGGGGGGGATGGCCCGCGTATACCGGGCGCACGACCCGCGCCTGCACCGCCGCGTGGCCCTCAAAGTCCTGCGCCGCGACGGCGGCCCCGAAGGCGAAGACTCCTCGCAGGGCCGGGCGCGCGTCCTGCGCGAGGCGCGCGCGGCGGCGGCGCTCGATCACCCCAACGCCGTGGCGGTGTTCGACGTCGGCGAGGCCGACGGGCAGCTGTTCATCGCGATGGAGCACGTCGTCGGCAAGAGCCTGCGTCTCTTCGTCGGCGATCACGGCATCCCCTGGGACCGCAAGCTTCGCTGGATGGTCGACGCGGCGCGTGCGCTCGCGGCGGCGCACGACTGCGGCCTGGTGCACCGGGACGTGAAGCCCGAGAACATCATGGTCCGGAGCGACGGAGTCGTGAAGGTCCTCGACTTCGGCATCGCCAAGCGGCTGTCGGTCGAGCTGGCGGGCGCGTGGCCGCCGGAGGACATGCAGACCGCGTCGATCCAGGGCGGGATCGTGGGCACCCCCTTCTACCTTGCGCCGGAGCAGCTCCGCAGCGACCCGATCGACGCACGGGTGGATCAGTTCGCGTGGGCCGTGACGACCTACGAGCTGCTCACCGGCGCGCTGCCGTGGCCCAAGGGGGTCAACGGCTTCCAGCTCGTGCTCGCCATCCTCGACCACACGCCCGACCCGCCGTCGGCGCAGCTGCCCTCGCTGCCCTCGATCGTCGACGCGACGATCGGGAAGGCGCTGGCGAAGACCAGCGCGCAGCGCTTCGAGACGATGGAGGCCGTGATCGACGCGCTCGACGGCCTGACGTCGTCGTCGCGCCGGAGCTGGGTGGAGATCCACCCCGGGGCGACGACCAAGACCGATCCGGCGCCGCCGATGGCCGGCCCGGTGGCCACGACCGACAACGCGTCGACGTTGCCGTCCGTGCCTGCGCGGACGCACGCCGCGGCGGTCTCGCTGGACGGGCCGGTGCCGCCGCCAAGGGCGGACCGCCGGCGCCTCGTCCTGGCGACGGTCGCCGTGGGAGCCGTCGCGTTGCTCGGGCTGACGCTCGCGACGCGCCCACGCGCCCCGACGGCGAGCGCCGTCGCAGTCTCCGCGACGGCGTCGCCGAGCGCCGGGCCCGCGACGCTGCTCACGCTGCCGCTGCCGCACTCCAGTGTCCCCGAGGCCCTCGCGGCGTATCGCAGCTACCGTCAAGCGTTCCGCGACGCCGACTGGAGCCCCGCGGTGCGCTCGCTCGAGACGGCGACGAAGCTGGACCCGTCGCTGGCGGCCGCGCACCTGCGCCTCGCGTTCCTCCAGTCGCTCGAGGCCTCGGAGGAAGGCCGCGTGCGCACCAGCTTCCACGCGGCGGAGCGCAGCCGGGCGACGCTTGACGACCGTGACGCGGCGCTGCTCGACGCGCTGGAGCCGTACCTGCAGCGCCAGCCGAGCGATCCGCTCGAGAGCGAGGGCCGCCTCGAGGCGGTGCGCAAGCGGTGGCCCGAGGACGCCGAGATCGCCTACGTGCTCGGGAGCGTCCGCTACGACCGGGGTGAGGTCGCCACGGCGGTCGAGGCCTTCGACGCCGCCGCGCGCATCGATCCGGGCTTTGCGCTGGCGCTGTCCTCGCGCGGCGGGTGCCTGGCCTACCTCGGGCGCTTCGACGAGGCCCGCGCGGCGCTCGACGCGGCCATCCGCCAGTCTCCGACGGCGACCGAGCCGCTCTGGTACGAGGCGGAGATCGCCCGCCAGGAGGGACGCTGCGCGGACGCCGAGACGCTCGCCCGCACGTGGCTTGCTCGCGATCCGGATGACGTGTACGGCTACGCATACCTCGCCGACGCGCTGGCCTCGGAGGGCCGGCCCGTCGACACCGTGGCCACGGCGCTCGAGCAGAGCCGGGTGCGCCGCGATCCCGATCTGCGCGTCCAGCGCGAGCCGCTCGACCTGGCGCACCTCGCCGTGCTCTCGGGCGACTTCACCGCCGCGACGGCGCAGCTCGAGAAGCTCGGGAGGTTGCAGGCATCCGAGCCGGGCGCGCAGGCGCACGCCGAGGCCGAGGCCCTCCGGATGGAGGTCGCCGGGGAGACGGGGCAGCTGGATCGCGCGCGCGAGATCGCCGCGTCGTTCCTCGCTCGCAAGGACGCCTGGTCACCCGCGCACCGCGTGGACGACACGTCGATCCTGCTCGATCCCGTGCCGCGCATGCTCGCCATCCTCGCGCGCGGAGGCGGCGCGCCGGATGCGTCGGCGCGACGCGACGCGTGGCTCCAGGCATGGCGCGCGAAGACGGCGAGCGCGTACCTGGGAGACCTCTGGACGGTCGCCTGGGCGGAGCCCGCGTCGACGCGCGACGAGGCGATCGCCGCGCTCGAGGCGCTCCCGAGCTTCGGGGGTCCGCCGAAGTTCTCGCCCACGATCCCGGCGGGCGCGTTCCTCGGGCACGTGCTGTGGCTCGCGGGGCGCGAGCCCGAGGCGGTTGCCGCGCTGCGCGCGGGCACGGCGTCGTGCACGGTCCTCGAGGAGGCGATCCCGCACACGCGCGGGTGGCTCGACCTGGGGCGAGCGCTCGAGAGCCAGGGGGATCGCGACGGGGCCTGCGCGGCCTATGGGTCGGTGCTCGCTCGATGGGGGCACGCCCGGCCGCGCTCGGTCACCGCGGACGCTGCGCGGGCGCGCGCGAAGGCGCTCTCCTGCAGGTAGGATGTCCCGGTGCTCGCTCGACGCGCACCGGTCGTCGTCCTGCTCGCGGTGGGCGCTCTGCTGCTCGCCGAGGGATCGGGGCCGAGCGCCTCGTGCCCGGAGCTCGACGCCGGGGTGCCCTCGAGCGCCGGGGCGAAGCTCTCGTCCACCCCGGCGGAGGCCCCCGCGGAGCCCTGCCCCGACGGTATGGTCGAGATCGACGGCGACTACTGCCCGGTGGTCGAGCAGTTCTGCACGCGGATGGTCGACCCGAAGCACCCGGAGCGCCGGTGCGCCGCGTTCGCGCCGACCGGTCGGTGCCTCACGCCGGTGGCGCACAAGCACCTGTGCATCGACCGCTACGAGTGGCCCAACGAGGCCGGCGCGAAGCCCGACCTCGCGATGAACTGGTGGGAGGCGAACGAGAAGTGCCACTCGCTCGGCAAGCGTCTCTGCACAGACAGCGAGTGGACCCTCGCGTGCGAGGGAAAGGAGCGCCTGCCGTTTCCGTATGGCTACGTCCGCAACGCGGGCGCGTGCAACATCGATCGGCCGTACATCGTGCCGGACGACGACAAGTGGGGCGATCCCAGGCAGCGACCCGCCGAGATCGCCCGCCTCGACCAGCGCGACCCCAGCGGCGCGCGGGAGTCGTGCGTGAGCCCCTTCGGCGTCTACGACATGACCGGCAACGTCGACGAGTGGGTCTACAACGAGAGCGGCTACCAGAAGGAGAGGCCGTACGTGTCGGGGCTCAAGGGGGGGTACTGGGGGCCGGTGCGCGACCGCTGCCGGCCGATGACGACGGACCACAACCAGTGGCACACGGGCTACCAGATCGGCTTCCGGTGCTGCGAGGACGTCTCGACCCCGCCGGGTCGCGGGCCGGAGCCGCCCGGACCCCTGGCGACCCGGGGGATGACCACGAGCCCGGCCTCGAGCGCGGCGCCCGGGAGCTAGTCGGCACGGGGTCGCGGAGGGCGGGCGGGCTTCGCCATCTGATATCGTCGGGGTCGTGTCGGGGCCACGGGGTCGCCAGCAGGTGCTCGCGACCATCATCCGAGAGCTGACGCCGTACCTCGGCGCCACCATGGCGCGCGCCGCAGCGCTCACGAACAGCGAGAAGCTCGGGCTCTTCGCGCCGGAGCTGACCGCTGCGCAGATCGACCAGCTACTCGACGCGCTCTCGCCTGGGCTCCACGTCTTCCTCGGCAAGAAGAAGACCGAGGATGCCCTCCATCTCGTGCGGAGAGCCCTCGCGACCGGGAAAGGAGCGCCGTGATCCGGATCCTCCCACGCGTGCTCGTTGCGTACGCGCTCGCCTCGAGTGTCTTCGTCCTCTCGCGCCTCGTGTGGCCTCACGCGCCCCTGCTCGCGGTCGCCGGCGCCCACGGCCTGTCGCGCCTCGTGGCCTCGGCGGGGATGTTGACGCCGCTCCTGGGCGGCGCCTTGTGGGCCCTCGGCGTCGTCCGACGCCTCGAGCCGAGGAACCGCTCCCGCCCGGCGTGGATGCTCTTCTGCGGGTGGCTCGCGTCCTTCGCGATCGGCGAGGCGCTTCTGGCGGCGTACGTGCACGTGCTGCGAACCGCCCCCCCGATTCCGTCGGTCGGGGACGGCTTCTTCGTCGCCGGCTACGTCGCGCTCATCCTGGGCCTGGCGTGGTTCTCGCGGGTCTACGCGACGTCGGGTTTGCCGCTCGGTCCCTCCGCCGAGCCGCCGATCATCGCGGCGGTGGCCGCGCTCGTCCTCGGCGCCGCGGGAGTGAGGTGGCTCCAGCCGCTCGCACACCTGGCGCCCGCGACGCCAGGGACGGTGCTGACGCTGACCTACCCGGTGCTCGACATCGTCGTCCTCGTGCCGACGGCCGTGCTGGCGCGCATCACGTCGCGCTTCCACGGGGGGCGCGTGTGGACCATCTGGGGCTCCATCCTGGCAGGCTTCGTGAGCCTCGCGGCGGCCGACACGATGTTCGCGTACGGCGATCTCGCGGGCGTCGCGTGGCTCGATCCCCTCACCGACGCCACGTTCATCCTGGGCTACACGCTGGCCGCGCTCGGCGCAGCCCGGCAGTACGAGCTGCTCGAGTAGCGGCCGCGGCGTGCCGGGACACGCCCCTCCACCGGAAGGGCTACACTGCAAGAGACCCATGGGGAGCGCGGGGGACCACCTCACGGACGTCGAGGCCGTCGCGTCGATGACGCGCCGGGACCTCGAGGCACACGCGAAGGCCCTGCGCACGATCTTCGCGGTCACCGAGGCCATGCTCGCGGCCTCGGGGGTCACCGACGCCCTCGAGCGCGTGCTCGACGCGGTGGCGAGGCTCACCCACTTCCCGGCCGTGGCCTTCTTCCTGCTGAACGAGGAGGCGCAGCGGCTCGAGCTCGTCGCCGCGCGCGGCTTCGCCGAGGCGACGCTTCGCGCGGCCCGGGCCCTGCCTGTGACCGGCAGCCTGTCGGGCATCGCCGTCCGCGAGCGCAGGCTGGTGGTCACCGAGGACGTCGGCCAGGACGGACGGACCGAGCCGGACACGCGCGCGGAGCTGGGCAAGGAGGGGTTCACGGGAACGGCCTGCGTGCCGCTGTCGATCGGCGAACGCGTCATCGGCGTGATGAACCTCATCTACAAGAGCGAGCTGGGCCTCACGACGCGCGAGCGCCAGCTCGTGACGGCGCTCGGGCGCGTGATCGCGATCGGCCTCGATGGGCACCGTGCGCGGGCCGATCTCGAGGCGGCGCGCCTGAGCGCGCAGCAGGGTGAGCAACGCTTCGCCACGACCCTGCGCAGCATCGGTGACGCGGTCATCGCCACCGACGTCGACGGACACGTGACCTTCATGAACCCCGAGGCGGAGCGGCTGACGGGATGGGCTCAGGACGAGGCTCGCGACCGTCCCATCGAGGACGTCGTCCACATCGTCGGCGAGCAGACGCGCGCGACGGTCGAGAGCCCCGTCAACAAGGTGCTCCGCGACGGCAACGTCGTCGGCCTCTCCGACCCCGCGGCGCTTCTGGCGCGCGACGGCACCGAGCACAGCGTCGCCGACAGCGCGGCTCCCATCCGCGACGAGCGCGGCACCGTCGCGGGGGTCGTGCTCGTCTTCCACGACGTGACCGACCAGCGAGCGACCGAGACGGCGCGACAGCAGGCCGAGGAGATGCTCCTGCAAGCGCAGAAGATGGAGGCCATCGGGCGGCTGGCGGGAGGGATTGCCCACGACTTCAACAACATGCTGGCGCCCATCCTCGCCTACGCATCGCTGCTACGGCGCAACCTCCGGCCTCCCGACCCTCTGTACGAAGGGCTCCGGGAGATCCAGAACGCCGCCGAAAGGGCGGCCTTGCTGACGAGGCAGCTGCTGGCCTTCTCGCGACGTCAGGTGGTCCACATCTACGAGATGGACCTGAACGACACGGTGGAAGGCCTGGAGCCCATGCTGCGGCGAATCATCGGCGAGGACGTCGACCTGACCGTCCGGCGGGCCCCGGAGCCGGCCCTGGTGCTCGCCGATCCGAGCCAGATGGACCAGGTGCTCGTGAACCTGGTCGTCAACGCGCGCGATGCAATGCCGCGGGGTGGTCGGATGACGATCGAGACGAGCCACGTCTCGATCGACGCAGGCCACGCGAGCGGGCACCCGGTCCTCCCCCCCGGCCCGTACGTCGTCCTGTCCGTCAGCGACACCGGGATCGGGATGGATGCCGCGACGCGAGCGCGCCTCTTCGAGCCTTTCTTCACGACCAAGCCGGCCGGCGAAGGGACCGGGCTGGGGCTCGCCACCGTCCACGGCATCGTCAAGCAGTGCGGAGGCCACGTGGGGGTCTCCAGCGAGATCGGCCGCGGGACGACGTTCAAGGTCTATCTGCCGCGCGGCTCGGACGCGGCGGAGAGCCGCCCGGAGGTCCATTCCGAGCGCAAGATCGCCCTGCGGCCCACCGAGACCGTCCTGCTCGTGGAGGATGACGACATGGTCCGGCGTGCCGCGCGGGCCATCCTGCTCCACGCCGGATACACGCTGCTCGAGGCGCGGAGCGGAGCGGACGCGCTGTTCGTGTGCCGCAGCCACACCGGGGACATCCACCTGGTCCTCACCGACGTCATCATGCCCAACATGGACGGACGCGAGCTCGCCGAGCGCCTGCGCGCGCTGCGGCCGGACATTCGCGTGCTGTTCATGTCGGGGTACCTCGGCGACTCGCTGAAGCGTGGCGAGGGCGTCGAGCCGGGCATCGCCTACGTGCAGAAGCCGTTCACGCCGGGTGAGCTTTCGCGCAAGGTGCGGGAGACGCTCGAGCGGCGCGGCTGACGAGCGCGCCGTTCGTGGCCTACGATGGCGCCGGCGCACGAGACGCCGGTCGGGACGCCGGGCGCGAAGACGTGGCTGCTTCGGCGTCGCTGGATCTGATCGGGCGGCGCTAGGGCGCCACGCCCGCCGCGGCCTCGAGGCGCATCGCGTACGCGAAGGTGCCGGCGTGCGCGCCATGCATGGGCGGAAGCTTCGCCGCCCGATAGACGCCGAGAACACAGCGGGTGACGTCCACGTCCCCGAACCGGGGCTCGTCCTCGGCGACCTCGAGGATCTCGCCGCTCGACTTCACCCGGAACCGCAGCTCCATCCTGCCCCCCGCGTCGGGGTGGCGCGCGAGGCCGCTGGCGTAGCACTGCTGCACGGCGGGCCACGACGCGCGCAGCACCTGCTGCAGCTCGTCAGCGTGCGGGACCGCGCGGGGCACGGGCACCGGCTCGTCGCCCGTCGAAAGGACGATCTTCATCGCGGCGTGCGCGCCTTCGGCGCCGGCGCTCCACGGCAGCGAGAGGTGCTGCGCCTCGCGCGCGACGCACAGCGAGACGCTCTCGTCGCGGATCGTCGAGGCGCCGAGCTCCGCCGACGTCGGGCCCTGCGGCGCGACCGGCGCGATCGACAGCGAGACGTAGCCCGAGAGCTTCTGGTTGCGCTCGAGGCCCCCCTCGTAGCAGTGCCGGAACGGCCAGTAACCGAGGTTGCGGGCGGCGCGCTCCAGATCGGAGGCGCGGGTCCCGCCGGTCGCATCGGAGACGTCGACGACGATCCCGGGCGCGGGGTGGTACGGGCGGCCGTGGCGCCCCTTCTTGCCGGACCGGCGGTGCTCGGGGAGCTCGCGCGAGACGGACTTCGACGGTCGGAACGGAGGCTCGTCGGTGAGCACGACGCGCGGGCCGGGGGTCGGCATCGCCTCGACGACGCCCGACCTGGTCTCCGGGGCTGCCTTCGGCTCCGCCACGGGCGCCATCGCGACGATCGCAGGCGCCGTGACGGTGGTGGTCGTCACGGTGGTGGTCGTCGTCGCCTCGCGCGCCGGCGTCTCGACCTTCTCGACCTTCTTGGCCCGCGGCAGGGGTGCGACGGGGATCTCGGCAGCCGGCGGCACCGAGGGAGGCGCAGCAAGGCTCCACGCAGAGGTGAGGACGAGAGCAGTCACCGCGAAGACGGAGGCGGGGCGGGCGAGCGACCGGGACGACATGGGGCCCATCTCTAGGCCCCCAGGGGTCCCCGGGGCAACTCTGCGGCAACGGTCGCCCTCTCAGGGCTCGGGCAACCCGGGCTCCACGCGCCAGCCTGCGGCCTCGTGCACGCACGGCACGCTCGCGCGCTCGTTCTCGGGGTCGGCCCCGAGAACCTCGACGCTCGCGCGATCGCCCACGATCGACGTGCGCATCGCCTTGGGCCGGAACGACATCGCGAAACGGCCTGCCGCGAGCAGCGCCCAGGGCTCGATCGGCCGGCCTTGCTTGCGCGTGGTGCGCCGGGCACGCTCCTCGAGGTTGGCGCGCGCGGCCGGCCCGAGCAGGTCGTACGCCTTGTGGACCAGTCGCGGGTCGTCGCTCGCCTCTTCCATCGTATCGAGGAAGAGCTTGAGCGCCCCGTCGGGCGTCGCGTCCGGGGGCGCGTGGCTGCACCCGAGGAGCGCGAGCGCGATGACGACAGCGAGCCGCGTTCGCACCACCGGTCAGCCCCCGGCCGGCTGCGCGCCGAGGCCCATGACCTCGCGCACCTCGCGCATCGTCTCGGTCGCCATACGCCGCGCCTTGGCCGCGCCGTCGGCGAGGGCCTGCCGCACGCGCTCGGGGTGCGCCTTGAGCTCGGCGCGCCGGGTGCGCAGCGGGACGAGCTCGCGGTCGAAGTTGTCCATGAGGATCTTCTTGCAGTCGATGCAGCCGCGCCTGGCCGTCGTGCACTCCTCGTAGGTGAGCTCCACCTCGTCGGATGACGAGACGGACTTGTGCATCGTGTAGATGTTGCAGACCTCCGGGCGCCCCGGGTCGCTGCGCCGCAGACGCTGCGGATCGGTGAACGCGCCGCGCAGCTTGGTCCAGAACGACTCGCGCGGCTCGAACAGGGCGATCGTGTTGCCCTTGGACTTGCTCATCTTGCCCTGGCCGTCCAGGCCCATGATGCGGGAGCCCTTCGAGATGCGCGGCTGCGGCTCGGGGAAGAGCTCTCCGAACCGGAAGTTATAGCGGCGGACGGTCTCGCGCGCGAGCTCGAGGTGCTGGAGCTGGTCGTCGCCAACGGGCACGACGGTGGCTTTGTAGAGGAGGATGTCGGCGGCCATCAGCACCGGGTACGTGTAGAGGCCGACGAGCACGTGCTCCTTGCCAGCGCTCTTCTCCTTGAACTGCGTCATGCGGTGGAGATCGCCGAGGGGCGTGACGTTGGCGAGGTACCACGCGAGCTCGGTGTGCTCGCGCACGTCAGACTGGACGAAGAGCGTGCACTTGTCGGGGTCGAGCCCGCAGGCGACCAAGTCCCGCGCCATGACGTCGATGCGCTGGCGCAGATCGGACGGTTCGTACTCGACCGTGATCGCGTGCGCGTCGACGATGCAGAAGAGCAGGTCCTCGCGCTGCTCTTCGACTTGCGCGGCCCACGTGCGCACGGCCCCGAGCCAGTTGCCGATGTGCAGCTCGCCGCTCGGTTGAATGCCGGAGAATACCCTCGGTTTCGCGGGCACGATCATGGGGCTCATGCGTCTAGCATGGCCCGCGCGATGAAGACGAACGCCGCCCGCCTCCTCGACACGCTGGGGATCCGCTACGAGCTGCGCGACTACGATCCGGGCGACGCGCACCTGGCCGCCGAGGAGGTCGCCGCGCGCGTGGGCCTGCCGCCCGAGCAGGTGTTCAAGACGCTCGTCGTGCGCGGGGACCGCGCCGGCGTGATGCTGGCCGTGGTGCCGGGCGACGCGGCGCTCGACCTCAAGGCGCTGGCGAAGCTCGCCGGCGACCGCAAGTGCGACACGGTCGCGCTCAAGGAGGTCACGCCACTCACCGGCTACGTGCGGGGCGGGGTCACGGCGCTCGCGTGCAAGAAGGACTACCCGACTTACGTGGACGAGACCGCGGAGATCTTCGACATGATCAGCGTGTCGGCCGGGATCCGCGGCACGCAGATCCTCATCGCCCCGGCCGACTACCTGCGGGCGACCCGGGGCAAGGTCGGCGCCCTGGCCAAGCCGAAGGAGAGCTGACCGCCCCTTCGCGGCACAGCGTGACACACGAAAGCCAGGACAATTGCGCTCGTGCGGTGGGCACGGCGCGTGCTTTGTCCGTGGCCCATGCGCACCCGCGCCCTCGCCGCCGCGACGCCGACGCGGGCATGCTCGCCGAGGCCGGCGGGCCGTGCACCACGAGCAGGCCATTGCGTCTCGCCCGATTGCTGCTTCCCTCAGGGCTACCTGCCCTTCCCGATCGCCTCTTGGGGGCCGTGCGGTGGCGGCTGGGCCGACGGGTCGGCCGACGCCGCGGGCGAGTAGCGCTCTCCTTGCGCCGCTCGAAGCTCGCCATTCGCACGTCCTCGAAGCGCGCCGAACCGCGTCGCCGCCCCTCCCCGCCTCCGTTCAAGCCTCGGCTGCTCCGCTCTCTCCGGGCCTCTCGACCTTCCCATCCGGCCGCTTCGCGAAGCGCCCGACGTCCCTCCCGTGCACCGGGTCGTCGACCTCCCATGGCCACCCCCCGTACTGCGTCCGCTGGTAGTCATGGACGGCCTGCTGGATCTCCGCGCGCGTGTTCATCACGAACGGCCCGTACTGCACCACCGGCTTCGCGATTGGCCGCCCCTGGAGCAGCAGCAGCTGCACCGCGTCCGCCCCCGCCTCGAGCGGCACGTCGACGTCGCCGCGCAGGGAGAGCCCCGCGTGCGCCTTCCTCTCCTCCCCCGCGACCTGCAGCGACCCGCCCTCGAAGAAGTACAGCGTCCTCGCCGCCCCCTTCCTCGCCGCCGGCAAGGTCCACTTCGCGTGCGCCTCCAGCGTGATGCACCAGATGGCCACGTCCGCGTCGGCCCGCGACGCCCACGAGCGCGGCGGCGGCGACGAGGCGCGCTTGCCCTCGAGCATGCCCGCGACCATCGTCACCTCCGTCACGCGTCCCCCCGCGTCCGTGAAGCGCGGCCTCGGGATGTCGCCGCTCCAGAGCATCGCGAAGTGCGGCTCCGCCATCTTGTCCTCAGGCGGGAGGTTCAGCCAGATCTGGAAGAGCTCCACCGGGTTGGGCGCCGCCGGATCGAGCAGCGGAAACATCTCGCAGTGCACGATCCCCGCTCCCGCCGTCAGCCACTGCACGTCGCCCTGACCGAAGCGCGCCGTCGCGCCGAGCGAGTCCGAGTGATCGATGTACCCGCGCCGCACGATGGTCACGGTCTCGAACCCCCGGTGCGGGTGCTGCGGGAACCCGGGCACGACGCGCCCGTGGTACATGCGCCACCCGTCCTTGCCGGCGAAGTCCTGCCCGAGGTCGCGCCCCGCCAGCGACGCCGCCGGCCCGAGCTTCTCGTTGCCCGGCGGGTACGCGTCGTCGTGGTGGACGCAGAAGAGGAACGGGTCCGGCGTCTGCCAGGGGAACCCGAGGGGCGCGGACGAGAGGATCGGAGAGTCGGGCACACGCCGAGTCTATTCGCACTTCCCCATTCCTCCAGCCGCCCCGCCGAGCTCGCGAGGTGAGGGTGGCACGTCCCGCCGACTTGCAGTCGAGTCAGGTGCCGAGCAGCTCCCTCGCGCACTCCGCGGCGCCCGGCAGAGGATGGCCGCCAGCCGCGCCATGAACTCCATCGGCGTCATGGTGCGATCTCCCCGCCTCCCGCCGAGACCTCTGCCTTGCGCCGAGAACTGGCGCACGCTCGCGCCGGCTCGTTACGATCCGTCCATGCCGCGCGCCGTACGCCTGACCTGGGAGGGCAAGGACCGCCCCAGCCCCGAGGAGGGTGGACCCCCGCGGCGCGCCTTTGCCACCGACGACGAGCGCGGGTGGCTGCTGGAGGGCGACAACCTGCGCGTGCTCCGGGGGCTCGCAGAGACGCGGGCGGGCACCCTGGCGCTCGCGTACCTCGACCCGCCGTTCTTCACGAACCGCGAGCACGCCGCCATGCTGCGCAAGGCAGGGGAGCCGCGCACGCGGCGAACGCGCGTCCCGGCGTTCGACGACCGCTGGCCGGACCTGGCGTCGTACCTGCACGCGCTCGGGAGCCGGCTCGAGGCGGTGCGCGCGCTGCTGGCTCCGCACGGCTCGATCGTCGTCCACGTCGACCCCAAGACGAGCCACTACGTGCGCGTGCTCGGCGACGAGATCTTCGGCCCGGAGGCGTTCGCGAGCGAGATCGTGTGGCGCTACCGGCGGTGGCCGAGCAAGACGCCGAACTTCCAGCGAGTGCACGACGTGCTGCTGCGGTGGCGACGCGATCCCGCCACGCCTCCGCGATGGAACCAGCCCTACGAGCCGCTCGCCGCTTCGACGCTGGCCGTGTGGGGGACGAACAAGCAGCGGGCCGTCTTCACGCCGGACGGGCGCCGCGCGCGGTCGTCGTCGACGGCCGAGAAGACCGACGGGGTGCCCATGGGCGATGTCTGGGAGATCGGGGTGCTGGCGCCGATCTCGCGCGAGCGCACGGGCTACCCCTCGCAGAAGCCGGAGGCATTGCTCGAGCGCCTTCTGGGCGCGCTGTCGGACGAGGGCGACGTGGTGCTCGATCCGTACGCCGGGAGCGGCACGACGCTCGCCGTGGCGCGCCGCATGGGGCGCGCGTTCCTCGGGATCGACGCGGGGCCAGTGGCGATCGACACGACGCTCGGGCGCCTGGCGGCAATGGGCAGCCCGATGACCGAGCACGCCCGCGAGCCGTCGGGCCGCTACGCCTCGAAGGTCATGCGCGCGTAGGCGTGCCGCCGGGCGCCTCGGCGAGCGCCCGTGGTTCGCCGCGAGCCCCCGCGGGGGGCGAGCCAGGGCGGTCCGCGCCCCCTGGCGAGGAGACCTTGCCCAAGGCGCGTCCGGACCGCTAACGTCGCGAGAAGGGCGTGGCTCGCTCTCCCATGACTCTGTCGACCAAGCAGATGACGGCCGTGCTGGTCCTGGTCGGGACCGGCTTCCTGGGGATGTACCTCGCCAAGGACGCGGGGATGTACGTCATGGCCGTCGCCGTGGTGGGAGCGATCTCGGTCGTCTTCGCCGGGGGCGGCGCGTCCGGCCCCTCGGTGGCAGGCCTCGCGGAGGCCACACGGCGTGCCGCCGCGGGCGAGCGCCCCGACGCGCCTACCGGAGCGAGCGGCGAGGTACTGCGCGTCTACGAGGCCCTCGCGGCGCTCGCCGAGCAGCGCGGCAAGGAGCAGGGCGAGCTCGACGCGCAGCGGCGGGACGCGGCGGCCCACGAGCGCGCGCTCGAGGAGGCCGCCGACCAGCTCGCGCAGAACGTGGGCAACCAGGCGGCGGCCGCCGAGGACGCCTCGCACCTCATCAAGGACCTCACGGCCGCGATCCACGAGATCGCGGCGCACATCGAGACGCTCACGCAGAGCGCCGAGGAGTCCTCCAGCTCGATCCTGCAGATGACGGCCACCAACGACGAGGTGGCCGAGAACGTCGGCGAGCTCGCCGGCAGCGTGCGCGAGACAGTGAGCTCGATCGAGGAGATGGCGTACTCGATCAAGGAGGTCGCCAAGAACGTCGACGCCCTGTCGCTGACGGCCGAGGAGACCAGCTCGTCGATGAACGAGATGGACGTCTCCATCGACCAGGTGCAGAGCAACGCCAACGAGACGGCGCGCCTTTCCGAGGAGGTCGCGCTCGACGCCGAGAAGGGCGCCGAGGCCATCCTCAAGACGATCAGCGAGATCTACCGCATCAAGGAGAGCTCGCAGGAGGCCGTGAGCGTCATCTCGAGCCTCGGGTCCCGGATCGAGGCCATCGGACAGATCGTCAACGTGATCGACGACGTGGCCGAGCAGACCAACCTCCTGGCGCTCAACGCGGCCATCATCGCGGCCCAGGCGGGCGAGCAGGGCAAAGGCTTCGCGGTAGTGGCCGACGAGATCAAGGACCTCGCCGAGCGCGCCGGCGCGAGCACGCGCGAGATCACGGACCTCATCAAGACCGTGCAGGCCGAGAGCAAGAACGCCATCGCCGCGGTGGAGCGGGGCGCGCACAACGTCGATCGCGGCGTCGAGGTCTCGAACGAGGCCGAGCGCGCCCTGAAGAAGATCCTCGAGAGCTCGGAGAAGAGCACGGACATGGTGCGAGCCATCGCCCGCGCTACCGTCGAGCAGGCCAAGGGCAGCAAGCAGGTGACCGATTCCATCGGGCGCATCGCCGAGACGGTGCAGCAGATCGCGGCGGCGACGGCCGAGCAGGCGCGCGGGTCGGAGCTCATCATGAAGAGCGCCGAGAAGATGCGCATCATCACGCAACACGTGGAGCGCTCGAGCCAGGAGCAGGCGCGCGGCGGGCGTCAGATCTCGGGCGCGATCGAGAACATCTCGAGCATGGTGGGGCAGCTCAACACGAGCCACCGCGCGCAGGCCGTGGGCAGCAAGCAGCTGCTGGGGGCGGCGGCGCGCATCGAGATGGCCTCCTCGCAGCAGCAGCAGAGCCTCAAGGCCCTGACCGCCGCCATCGGCCGGCTCAAGCGCGCGACGGGCTAGCGAGCGTCGCTGCGCGCCTCGCCTCGGCGACGACGGCGAGCCCCATGGCGTTGAGCTCGATGTCGAGCGCGAGCCACTCCATCTCCGCGGCCCCGAGCGCGGGCGCCTCGGCCGCGATGGCCTCGGCCCACGCACGCGCGAGGCGCGCCGTCATGGCCGGGACGGTCTCGTCGCCCCGCGAGCCCTCGTCGACCCACGCGCCCGCGCGGTTGAGGAATCGCAGAAGCTGCTGCGCGATGGCGCGCGTGTCCTCGTACGCCCCGAAATGCGTCGGGCACACAAAGCGCCGGCCGAGCGAGAGCACCTTTTCGATACTCCTCCGCGCGAGTGCCGCGTCGAAGTTCGAGGGGCTCGTCGACGGCAGGGCGAAGCGCCCGTGTCGCTGGAGGGGCGGGTAGACGAGGCCGAACGTGTCGCCCGTGTAGACCGTGTCCGTCGCGGGATCGTCGACGACCAGGTGATGGTTCGCGTGCCCCGCGGTGTGCCAGACGGTGAGGCGCGCGTCGCCGAGCTCGAAGGCGGCGCCGTCGTCGAGGGCGCGCGTGCGGTCGGCAGGGATCGGGGAGATTGTCCCGTAGAGGGCCTGGAAGCGCTCCTTGCCGTAGACCGCCGTCGCGCCGTCGATGAGCTTCTGCGGGCTGACCATGTGGCGGACCGTCCGGGGGTGGCCGAGCACGACGGCGTGCGGGCACGCGGCGAGCAGGGCGCTCGCCCCGGCGGCGTGATCGAGGTGAGCGTGCGTGAGCACGATCCAGCGGACCTGCTCGGGCTTCTTGCCCTGCGCACGCAGCGCCGCGAGGAGCTTCGGCACGGCGTGCGACGTGTGCGCCTCGATGAACGCGCACTCGTCGCCCGCGATGCGCAAGACGGCTGACGTGAACTCCGGCCGGATGTCGGCGTCGACGACGATGCGCTGGTGCATGGCTTCTGGTGCGGGTAGCACGAGGACCGCCCCGGAGGTACTTCAGATCCCCGTGACGTCGATGGGGACCCAGCTCGCGACGGTCGTCCCGTCGCCCAGGTCCCCGTTGGTGTTGCCCCCCCAGCACTTGGGCGCGCCGCCGACCGTGACCGCGCACGCGTGGCCGCTCGTGACGCCGACCGACCAGATGCTCGCAGTCAAGGACGGGACGACCCCGGGACCGGCGAGCGCCGAGGGAACGTCCCCCAGCGGATCGGCGCCCCAGCACGTCACGGCGCCCGACGCGACGGCGCACGTCTCGTCGCCCCCCGCGGCGATCGCGGAGGCTCCCGCCACGCCGGGGACCACGAGGGGCGACGGGTGAATCGAGCCCTGCGACGAGCCGAGCTGATTCTTGTCGTCGGCGCCCCAGCAGAGCACCGAGCCCGCCTGCGTCAGGCCGCACGCGTGCCGGGCGCCGGCCGCGATCGCCACGATCGTCGCGGGCAGCGCGATCGCGACCGGCGCGTCGCTCGTGGCAGGCCCGCCGAGCTGACCGTTGCTGCCGTCGCCCCAGCACTGCACCTGCCCCAGGTGCGTGAGTGCGCAGGTGAACGACTCGCCGGCGACGACCGACGCGACGCCCGACGAGAGGCCCGTGACGGCGACCGGGAGCGCGCTCGTCGCGACCGTCGACGAGTCGCCGAGCTGCCCCGACGTGTTGGCGCCCCAGCACCAGACGCCGCCGCCGGTCGTGACCGCGCACGTGTGCGCGGCGCCCGCGGCGATGGCGACGGACGAGGAGAGCCCTCCCGGAGGATGGGGGGTCGACGTCGAGACGTTCATACCGTCGCCGAGCTGTCCTTGCTCGTCGTCGCCCCAGCACGACACCGCGCCGCTGGTGTGCAGCGCGCACACGTGGTGAGCGCCGAGGGCGACATCCGCCACGCCCGACGACAGCGAGAGGATGGGCAGCGGGAGGAGGCTCCGCCCCGCGAGCGAGCCGTCGGCCAGCACGCCGTACGAGCCGTCCCCCCAGCACGACAGCGCGCCCCCCGTGGTGAGCCCGCACGTCGTGTCGCCGCCGACGGCCAGGCGCGCGACGTCGCCGCTACCCTGGGTGCCGCAGCAGCTCTGGGTCCCGCACGCCTCGTAGCCGCCGTTGCACTGGAACAGACACGTCCCCTCGAAGCACGAGGCGTCGGCGTGCGACGTCGCGGGCTGCCTGCACACGACGCAGGCGGCGCCGCAGGCGTCCAGGTTCTCGGGCTGGCAGAAGCCGTTGCAGAAGACGTCGTTGCCGGTGCACGCCGCGGACTCGCGCGCCCCATCCTGACCGGCGTCGACGACCGCGGGCGGGTCGCGCGCGGCAGGGCTGCTCGAACAGCCCAGCGTGACCGCGACCAGAAGGCCCCTTGCCGCGGCGCGCATCGCTCACTCGACCGTGACCGTCTTCGCCAGGTTGCGCGGCTGGTCGACGTCGGTGCCCTTGAGGTCGGCCACGTAGTAGGCGAGCAGCTGGAGGGGGATGACCTCCAGCAGCGGGAGCACCTCGGGGGCGGCCACCGGGATCGAGACGACGTCGCCGCCTCCCGCGCCGCCGAGCAGACCGGCGACCTCGGCGTCGCCCTCGGTGGCGATGGCGATCACCTGCCCCTCGCGCGCGCGCACCTCCTGGACGTTCGACAGCGTCTTCTCGAAGTGCGCGTCGCGCGGACAGAGAGCGACGACCGGCATGTCCTCGTCGATGAGCGCGATCGGCCCGTGCTTCATCTCGCCGGCCGCGTAGCCCTCCGCGTGGATGTACGAGATCTCCTTGAGCTTGAGCGCCCCCTCCAGCGCGACCGGGTAGCCGGTACCGCGGCCGAGGAAGAGCATGTGCTGGCTCCGCATGAACTTCTTCGCCAGGCGGCGCAGCTCGCCCTCGCGCTCGAGGACCACGCGCATGCGCTGGGGGGCCTGCGTCAGCGCGTCGAGGATGCGGCGCGCCTCGGGGACCGCGAGCGTGCCGCGGCGGCGCCCGAGGTACACGGCCAGGAGCAGCATCGCGACGAGCTGCGTCGTGAAGCACTTGGTCGACGCGACGCCGATCTCGGGCCCGGCGTGCGTGTAGAGGGCGCCGTCGCTGGCGCGCGGGATCGCGCTGTCGATGACGTTGGCCACCGCGAGGACGTGGGCGCCTTGCGCCTTGGCGGTCTTCACGGCCGCCAGCGTGTCGAGCGTCTCGCCGCTCTGGCTCACCGCGACGACCAGATCGCCGGGCCCGAAGACCGGCTCGCGGTAGCGCACCTCGCTGCCGATCTCGACGACCGCGGGGACGCGCGCGAGCTGCTCGACCCAGTAGCGCCCGGCCATCGCCGCGTGCGCGCTGGTCCCGCAGGCCACGAAGTACACGCGCTGGATGCGCGTCGCGAGGTCGGCGCCCAGGCCGATGGCCTCGCCCACGACGTCGCCCTCGACGAGATCGACGCGGCCGCGCAGCGTGTCCTCGACCGCGCGCGGCTGCTCGTGGATCTCCTTGAGCATGAAGTGTTTGTAGCCGCCCTTCTCGGCCTGCGTGGGCGACCAGTCGATCGTCTTGGGCGCGCGCTCGACCCTCGTGCCGTCGAGCGTCGTGATCTCGGCCCCTGCGCGCGTGAGGGTGGCCACCTCGCCTTCGTCCAGCAGGACGACGCGCCGCGTGTGCGCGAGCAAGGCGGGGATGTCGCTCGCGCAGAGCATCTCGCCATCGCCGACGCCGAGGACGAGCGGGCTGTCGGCCTTCGCGACGACGATCTCGTCGGGCGACGTCGCGGAGAGCACCGCGATGGCGTACGCGCCGCGGACGCGCGCGAGCGCCGCGCGGACGGCGTCGACCAGCCGGCGCGCGCCGCCCTGCAGCGCGCGCTCGACGAGGTGCGCGACGATCTCGGTGTCCGTGTCGCTCGCGAACCGGACACCCGAGGCCTCGAGCTCGCGGCGGAGCGCCACGTGGTTCTCGATGATGCCGTTGTGGACGACCGCCACGCGGCCCGCCACGTGCGGGTGCGCGTTGGCCTCGCTCGGCCGCCCGTGCGTCGCCCACCGCGTGTGCCCGATCCCCGTCGTGCCCGCGAGGGGGTTCTTCTGCAGCGCGGCCTCGAGGTTGGCGAGCTTGCCGACCGCGCGGACGATCTCGATGCCGCGCGAGCCAACCTGCACGGCCAGGCCGGCCGAGTCGTAGCCGCGGTACTCGAGGCGGCGCAGCCCCTCGACCAGGATGGGAACGCACTGCTTGGGGCCGACGTAGCCGACGATGCCGCACATGGTTCGGAGGCAGTAGTCTATCCACGACGCAGCGGGCGCCGCCACCCCGGGGTATCGAGGGCTACGTGATGTACCGGCGGCACTCCGACTCGCGGGTCGTCGAGTCGAACGTGCGCTGACACTTCACGCAGCGGAAGCTCACCTTGGTGGGGACCGCGGTGCCGCCCCAGATGAGGTAGAGGACCCCGAGGAAGCCGTACTCGCGCTCCTGCACGGCGAACTTGCTGTCGCGGTCCGTGCCGCACTTGCACCTGGGCCACTCGCGCGCCGGGGCTTCGTTCATGAAGGGTGAACGACCCTAGCGCATCGCGTCCGCGCCCGCATGGGCGGGGCTGCGCGGCTCAGTCGCAGCTCAGCGGCGGCATGTCGGCGGCGTCGGCGCCGTCGGCGACGAGGCGCCCGTAGGCCAGCAGCTTGGGGATCGGGTCGACGCGCGCGAAGACCGAGCGAGCCCGCGTCGTCTCGTCGTAGTCCATCGCGCTCAGGCTCACGACCCCCACGACCTCGCCGGTCGCCCTGTCGAGCACCGGACCGCCGGAGTCGCCGGGGCAGACGCTCGCCAGCGCCTCGAACGTGCCGGGCGTGACGCGCGACACGGCGCCCCCCTCGCGCTCCTGCCGGCGGATCCCCTCGGCCGACAGGGCGCAGCGCCCGAACCCCTGCGGGGAGACGAGCTCTCCGACGCGCGGCGGCGCGTCGCGCACGGCCAGCGTCGGCATCCCCACCAGACGGCGCTCGAGGATCAGGACCGCCACGTCACCCCGTCCGCCGGCCTCGCCGCACGGCGGGGAGAGGATGGCCTTGAGCCCCACGTTGCCCCAGGGCAGGAAGTCGCCGCCGAGCTCGACCTGGACGGCCGCCGCGTCGACGAGCGCCGGCGTGAACTCGCCTCCCGGCCCACGCTCGACGACGCAGTGGTGCGCCGTCAGCACCAGATCCTCGGCGATCAGCGTGCCGCTGCAGGTCATCTGGGGCCCCACCACGCGCACGACGGCGTCACCGGGCGACGCGAGGCCGACGCTCGGCGACAGGAGCAGCTCGAGATCGCGCTGCGCCTCGAGGCTCGCCGGACGCACGGGCACCTGGACGTCCGCGCGACCGCCCCGCAGGTGACCGCACCCGATCGACCCGGCCGCCAGCGCCGCGATCCACGACCACCCGCTGTGCACTACTGCACCACTACGCGCGCCTCGCGCGTCGCGTTCTGGTACGCGAGGAGGCTGGCCTCCGGGTGGGCGACGGCGTCCTCGACCCCGAGCGAGACCAGCTCGTGGAGGATCTGGACGCGCCGCGTCGCCGACGCCAGGAGGACCGCGTCGCAGCCCTGAGGCGCCGGCGCGCCCTCGACCAGGGGCGCGCACGCTCCGACGACGCGACGCTCGGCCGCGAGCGCCTCCTCGTTACGGCCGGCGTCCACGAGCGCGCGGGCGTAGACGTGCTGCACGCGCACGTCGCCGCGCACGCCGGGGGCCGCGCCTTCCACCAGGACCACCGTCAGGCCCGGCTGGCGGGCGTCGAGGTAGGCCTGCGCGAGCGACCGGCTCGCCTCGACGTCACCGGGGTGCGACACGACGCCCCCCTCCAGCGCGCGGATCGCCTCCGGCGCGGTGGCGGCGAGGACCGGCTTCTCGCGCTGCGTTCCGCTCATCACCCACAGGGCCCCCGCCGCTGCCAGCATCGCCACGCCGTATGCCCGAAGCCCCATGTGCGTCCTCCCTGGCCCGCGCCAGCGACGTGCAGCCGCGCCACGCGCACGACCGCCCCGGTCAGACGAGCGAACCCACCGAAAGGTTCGCGCGAAACATGGCACGCGCGCGTCGCCCACGCACGCGACACGCGTGTGCGACGCCCGCGCACCCCAAGCACCAAGCAAGCTCCTCTCGCTCCACCGGGCGGACAGCGCGACCCTGCCCCGAGTTCCCCCGGACACGCCAGCCTGCCCCGGCCTTGGGTCGGCGCTCCGGGATCAGCCCGAGCCGCAGACGGCGGCGCAGCGGCCGACCCCGGCGGGGCCCCCGTCCTCAGCGCGCGGTGTGTCGCAGCGGCCCCTGCAGGCGTCCGGCAGGGGGCACTCGGCCCCCTCGGGGCGCTTGGCCTCGCACGTGCCGGCGCCGCTGGGCGTCTTGTTGCACCACGAGCCGAACGCGCAGTCGGTCGAGCGGAAGCACGCGGCGCCCGAGCCTCCCGGCTTGGCGCACTTGCCCATCACGCACGAGAGCCCCTTGTCGCAGCTCGCCGCGTTCACGCACGCCTTGCCCGGCGCGACGAGCGGCTCGCACGCCTTGCCGTCGCACCAGCCGCCGGCACCGCACGAGAGGTGATGCATCTCGGCGGCCTGCTCGTTGAGGACGCTCCCGAAGCGCTGCGAGGTGCAGGCCTCGCCCACCTTCGGAGGCCTCTTGCAGGTCCCGTCGACGCCGATGGCGTAGCCGACGCAGGCGAGGCCGTCCTTGCACTCGACCGACCAGCGGCAGGCCTTGCCCTCATCCTGCGTCCCGAGCACGACCCGGTCGCACGGGAAGTGCATGAACAGGGTGTCGGTGTCGCTCATGCGCGGCACATCGGTGCGCTGGAGCATCTCGATGCAGTGCTTGGCGGCGTCGTGATCGAACGACGTGCGGCCGTGCGACACGGCGGCGTTCAGATCGTCGGAGCAGAGCTGGGAGGCGGCGCGCGCGAGGCCGCGCTGCAGGCCCTGGTCCTTGGGCTGGCACCGGCGCGCCAGGCGAGCGGCGTCCGCCGCGTAAACGTCGTCGCAGAAGACGCGCAGGTCGGGGCGGCCGCCGTCGGGGCTGCCGGCGTCGGCCGCGGGCGATGACGACGTCGCGAAAAAGGGCGTCTCGATCGCCGACGGCGCGGCGTCGCGAGCGGCGACGCGCTCCTCGGGGGCACCGTGGCACGCGCCGATGAGCGCGAAGGTGAGCGGCAGGGCGAGAAGGGGGGCGAGGCGCATGCTGGGGCTCTTCCTCTAAAACGCGTGCGCGAGCTCGCCGAGCACCCAGTCCCCCACGGCCCGGGTGCCCAGCTCTCCGCCGACATCGCGCGTGCACTTCTTCTCGGCGATCGCGCGCGCGACGATCCCCTCGAGGCGCCTCTCCTCCTCGGGCCAGCCGAGGTGCGAGAGGAGCATGCCGACGGTGAGGAAGCTCGCGAGCGGGTTGGCGACGTCCTTGCCAGCCAGCGGCGGCGCCGACCCGTGCACGGGCTCGAACATCGCGACGCGCGGGCCCTCGTGCCGCTCATCGCAGCAGCGCGGCACGGCCGGGTGGACGTTCGCGCTCGCCGCCATGCCCAGGCCGCCCTGCAGGGCGGCGCCGAGGTCGGTGACGATGTCGCCGAAGAGGTTGCAGGTGACGACGACCTCGAACTGCGACGGGTCCTGGATCATGAAGAGGCACATCGCGTCGACGTAGACGTGACGCGCGTCGATCCCCGGGTATTCCTTCGCGACCTCGAAGAAGACGCGGTACCAGAGTTCGTGGGCGTGGCGCATGGCGTTGGACTTGTCGGCCATGTGCACGCGCTTCTTGCCGTGGGCCCGGGCGTACTCGAAGCCGGCGCGCACGAGGCGCTCGACGCCCTTGCGCGTGTTGACGTCCTCGTTGATGGCGACCTCGTCGCGCGTGCCGCGCTTGAACTGGCCGCCCATGCCGACGTAGATGCCCTCGGTGTTCTCGCGGAAGACGACCATGTCGACGTCGCGCGCGCCGCGATCGCGCAGGGGCACGAGCCGGTCGGAGAGCGCGCGCACGGGGCGGACGTTCGCGTAGAGGTCGAGGCCGAAGCGCATGCCGAAGAGGATGTCGCGCGCGTGCTCGAGACCCGGCACGCGCGGGTCGCCCAGGGCGCCGAGGAGCACGGCGCTGGCCTCGCCGGCGACGCGCGCGCGCACGGCCTCCGGGTAGGTCGTGCCGTCGCGCAGGTAGCGGTCGGCGCCGAGATCGAGGGGCCAGAGGTCGAGCGGCAGGCCGCGCCTGTCGCGGTAGAGCTCGAGGACGCGCGTGGCCTGGGCGATGACTTCGGGGCCGATGCCGTCGCCGGGCAGGACGGCGATGAGCTTGGAGGGAGCCATGGGGGGCTCCCCTTATGCAACGGCCCGGCGGGCGTTGTCGACGATCGCGTCGACGAACGTGGGCCAGAGGGCCTCCGGGAGGTCGTGACCCATGCCGGGGATCACAAGCAGGCGCGCCCCCGAAATGGCGCGCGCGGTCGCCTCGCCGCCCGAGACGTCGATGACCGGATCGGCGGCGCCGTGGATGACCGTCGCCGGGGCCTGCACGCCAGCCAGCGCGGCGGTGCGGTCGCGCTGCGAGAGAACCGCGGCGGCCTGTCGTGCGATGCCCGTCACGTCAGGATCGCGGTCCCACGCCAGGCCCGCCCGCGCGCGCACGCGCTCCTCGTCGAAGGGAAAGCCCGGCGAGCCGATCGCGCGCCAGAGCCGGACGGCGTGGTCGAGGACGGCCTCCCGCTCGGACGGCGGGGGGGCCATCAGCGCCGCCATGGTCTCCGGCCGCGCGCGGCCCACGCGCCGATCGCCGGTGCTCGACATCATCGACGTGAGGCTGCGCACGCGCGCGGGGTCCCGCAGGGCCGCCTCCTGGACGATGAAGCCGCCCATCGACACGCCGACCAGGTGCGCGGCGGGGGCCCCGAGCGCGCCCACGAGGCCCAGGACGTCGTCGGCCATGTCCTCGATGCGGTAGGGGGCGACCGAGCGGTCGCTCAGGGCGCGGAAGAAGTCCGGGATGCCCGCGGCCGAGAGCTTCGTCGAGCGCCCGACGTCGCGGTTGTCGAAGCGCACGACGCGCAAGCCGCGCGACGCGATCGCCTCGCAGAAGCGCACGTCCCACGCGGTCAGCTGCAGGGTGAAGCCCATGACGAGGACGAGCAGCGGATCGCGCTCGTCGCCGAAGGATTCGTACTCGAGCTCGATCGCGGGGCTGACGCGGGCGCGGGGCATGCCCCCGCAATCTAGGGGGGCCCGAGCGCACGCGCGAGCGCCTCGGCCACCTCGGCCACGCCCGAGACGCGCGCCACGTCCGGGTGCCGGCCCCGCAGGTGCCCGAACGGGTCGACCAGCGCCACGCGCATCCCCGCGGCGCGCGCCCCGACAACGTCGGTCGCGTAGAGGTCGCCCACGTGCAGCGCGCGCGCCGGCGGGACGCCGAAGCGCTCGAGGGCGACGCCGAAGATGCGCGGATCGGGCTTTTCGACGCCGACGCGGGCGCTGTCGACGACGAGATCGAGCACGGGCCGCAGGCCCACGTCTTCGAGCAGGGCCTCGAGCTTACCCTCGGAGTTGCTGACGACCGCCACGCGCATCCCCGCGGCGCGCGCCCGCCCGAGCGCCGGCGGGAGCTCCTCGGGCACGAGCGAGAAGAGGTTCTTCGCCTCGTGCTCGGGCCAGAGCGCCTCGAGCGCGGCGGGCGCGAGCGCCGCGGCCAGCCCCGCCGCGGCGACCAGCGTCCCGAGGTAGCCTGCCCACCCGCGCGAGGCCGCCACGTGCGCGCGCGACCAGGCCACGTGCAGCGCCGTGCCCTCTTCGAGGGCGATCTTGGCGCGCCCCTCGGCGGCCCTCAGGGCCTCGGCCGTCGTCGCGAAGCCCGCGCGCGCGCAGATCGACGCCACGCGCGCGTGGTCGAGGAAGACGAGCGTGTTGCCGGCGTCCAGGCAGAGCAGGTCGACGTCGCGGACGAGGGAGGCGAGCACGCCGGGCGGAGCATAGCCGACCCCCCGGGTGAGCAAGGGACGCGGGAGGCCCGGGGGCCGGAACGCGTCGGGATGCCCCGAAACACGAACGCCGGGCCCCGACGCGCGAGACCCGGCGCTCCTCGTCCGGAGACGAGGCTCCGCGGCGTCAGCCCAGGAGCTTGCCGACCGGGACGTACTCGAGGTTGTGCGCCTGCGCGACGGGCTCGCACGTGACCTGGCCGCCGTACGTGTTGAAGCCTAGGAGCAGCGACCTATCCGCCCTGGCGGCCGCGACGAGCCCCTGCTCGGCGATCTTCACCGCGTAGGCGATCGTCGTGTTGGTGAGCGCCCAGGTGCTCGTGTGGGGCACGGCGCCCGGCATGTTGGCCACGCAGTAGTGCACGACGCCGTCGACCTCGTAGGTCGGGTGGTCGTGCGTGGTCGGCCGGCACGTCTCGATGCAGCCGCCCTGGTCGACCGCGACGTCGACGATGACGCTGCCCTTGCTCATCTTGGCGACGAGCTCCTTGCTCACGAGCTTGGGGGCCGCCGCGCCCGTGACGAGCACCGCGCCGATGACGAGGTCCGCGCGCATGACGGACTCCTCGATGTTGGTCGGGTTCGAGTAGAGCGTCTCGATGGCGCCGCCGAAGACGTCCTCGAGGTACGCCATCGTGTCGCCGCGCACGTCGAGCACGGTGACCTGCGCGCCCATGCCGACGGCGATGGTCGCGGCGTTGCGGCCGACGAAGCCGCCGCCGAGGATGACGACGCGCCCGCGGCGCGTGCCCGGCACGCCGCCGAGCAGCACGCCCTTGCCGCCGCGCTCCTTCTCGAGGGACGTGGCGCCGACCTGCACGGCCATGCGACCCGCGACCTCGCTCATCGGCTTGAGCAGCGGGAGACTGCCGTCCTCGAGCTGGATGGTCTCGTAGGCGACGCCCGCGACGCCGCTCTTGGCGAGCGTCTTGGTGAGCTCGGGCTCGGCCGCGAGGTGCAAGTACGTGTAGAGGATGAGGTCCTTGCGGAAGAAGCCGTACTCGCTCTTGAGTGGCTCCTTGACCTTGACGACCATCTCGGCGCCCCACGCGTCGGCCGCGCTCGGGACGATGGTGGCGCCCTGCGCGACGTAGTCGCTGTCCCTGAGGCCGCTGCCCTCACCGGCGCCGCGCTCGACGAGCACCTTGTGTCCACGCGACGTGAGGCTGCGGACGCCCGCCGGCGTCATCCCCACGCGATACTCACGGGTCTTGATCTCCTTGGGCACTCCGATGATCACGGCGCACGCTCCTGGTGATTGGGTGCGCGGACCCTAGCAGAAGCAAGCGCCGGATCACGCGCCGTCGCGTGACGCAACGCACCGTGGACCATGACGCGCGGGCTTGTCGCGCGGGGGCTGGACCGCTACGACCCGCGGCGATGTACGGAGCCCTGCGGCCGCTGCTTTTCCGCCTCGCCCCCGACACGGCGCACCGCCTGGCGTTCGCGGCGCTCGGGCCGGTCGAGCATCTCGCGCCGCTGCGGGCGGTGGTGCGCTCCGTCATGGCTCCCGCCCGCGATCCGCGCATCGAGGTGCGCGCGATGGGGCTCGACTTCCCCTCCCCGCTCGGCCTCGCCGGCGGCTTCGACAAGAACGCGGCGCGCCCGCGCGCGCTCGCAGCGCTGGGCTTCGGGCACCTGGAGCTGGGGACGGTCACGGCGCAGGCGCAGGCCCCCAACCCCGCGCCGAACCTCTTCCGGCTGCCGGCCGACCGGGCGCTCGTCAACCGGCTGGGCTTCCCCAACGAGGGCGCGGCGCGCGTGGCGGCGCGCGTCGCGCGGGTCAAGGCGAGCGTCGGCGTGCCGGTGGGCCTGTCGATCGGCAAGTCGCGCGCGGTGCCGGTCGACGATCTGGAGGCCGTCGTGGCCGACTATGTTGCCTCGCTCGAGGCCGTGCGCGGCGTGGCGGACTTCGTCGTCGTCAACGTCTCGTCGCCGAACACCGCGGGCTTGCGCTCGATGCAGGCGGGCGAGCACGCGCGCGCGCTGCTCACGGCGCTCGCCGGGCGCGCGGCGGGCAGGCCGCTGCTCGTGAAGGTCGCGCCCGACCTGGACGACGCGGGGCTCGAGGCGCTTCTCGCGGTGGTGGCCGAGACGGGGCTCGCCGGCGTCGTGGCGACCAACACGACGATCGGGCGCGGCGGGCTCGCGACCGACGCGGCGCGCGTGGAGGCCGTCGGCGCGGGGGGCCTGAGCGGTCCGCCG
>JAJYCT010000325.1 GCA_021778125.1 Myxococcales bacterium | reverse complement strand
GCCACGGGTTCTTCCAGAGCAGCGGGATCTTGTCCTCGCTCTCCGTCAGCGGGACGAGCCCCTTCCGTCCCGACCGAACGAACTGCACGCCGTACGTCTCGAGCAGCCCGCGCAGGACGAATCGGGTCAGACCGGTGAGCTCCGCGAGCCGCGCGATCGAGGACGCCGCGCGCACTCCGATCGATCCGCGCGGCGCGCTTCTCGGCCGGTGCATCAGCGATCCTCCGACGGGACGACGCTCGGACCGTCCCCGCGGGCGCGCGCGTACGCCGCGACGGCGTGACCGCACGCGGCGTCGGCCCGCTCCCTCCCGCCGCGCAGCCGCTCCGAGCCCGCGAGGGCGAGCTCCTCGAGCCACGCCTCTTGCTGCTCGCGGCCCCTTGGACACACGACTCGCCGCTGGTGACGACAGCCTGCCCGGCGCGTGCGGACGAGTCGTCAGGGAGCCGTCGCCACGTACAGCCCCGCCTGCGTGCTCCTCAGTACGTCTCGATCTCGTCTGGCTTCACGCCGAGGCGCGCCGCGAGCCTTGCAAGCGTATCGGCGTGAGGCTTCGCCACTTCGCCGCGCTCGATGCGCGCGATCTCCTTCGCGCTGATCCCGTCGAAGTCCTCGCGCCGTAGCCCGCGCTGTCGGCGTAGACGTCGGAGGGCGCCGCCGAAGGTGGCGTCCTTGTCGATGCTGTGGTGCTTCGCGCGACGTCGTGCCTCGGCATCGAACTCGTAGAGGATGGCGTCGGCTGCGGCCTCAAACTTGCCGAGGCGAACGGTCTGCCCAAAGTCCGTGACCTCGAAGTCGTCGATCTGTGCTCGGGGTCCGCCGGGGCGCGCGAACCACGCAAGCGGTACGACGAGTGACTCGAGGTTGCCGCGATAGAGCACGAGGACGCGGTCCGCGGCATCGACAGCGCCGCCGATGAACAGATCGTCCCGGTGAGGCGACGCAAAGACCTCGACGATCTCATCGGGAGCAAGGAGCTTCACCCCCTCCTCGAGAGCAACGACGAAATCGCCTTGTCCGCCTTGACGACGGCGAGGCCATCGAGCGGCGAGCCGTCCTGACGCGCGGCGCTCCAGTCGAACGCGCTCGCCTGGCGGTCCATGTCGACGACCAGGGCGCGCCCGCCGCCGAGGTGCGCCGCCGCGGCGAGGTTGATCGCGAGCGTGGTCTTCCCGCTTCCGCCCTTCTGCTGGAGCACGGCGACGGTCAGCATTGGTGTCCTCGTATCCGCGCGTACCCGTGTACGCAGGTTCTTCGGTACCGTCACGACGCGGCCCTCGTACCTTCGTGCTTTGCGAGCCAGTCGTCGATCGCGTCGGCGCCGTACTTCGACGCCATGACCAGGAAGCACGGCGCCAGATCCGCCGGAAGAGCCCAAGAGAAGAGACCGCCGGAGGGGTGAGGGGCTTCGCTCGCGGACTCGAGGGGTCGGACCGCGAGTCGGAGGCCTTCGCCCGCGGACTCGAGGCGAACGGGCTCACACACGAGGCGGAGGCCTCTGCCTGCGGCCCGGATCCCTCGCGGCCGTACTCGGCCGTGACGCGCCGGGACGAACGCGCGGCGATTCGAAAGCGGGTGCCGCTAGTCGTCCAGTCCGAGACCCGCGAGGATCCTCGGGACGTGCCGATCCACCCGGGCGGCCCGCGTCTTCGAGAGCTTGGGCTGCGAGAAATGGAAGATGTACGCCCGCTGTCGACCCGGCGTCAGCGCCGCGAAGGCCGCCTTCAGTCTGGCGCTCGCGGCGAGCCTGGACTCGAGCTCCGCGGGGAGCTCGAAGTCCTCGGTCTTCTTGAAGGGCACCTTCCGCCCGGCGCGCTCGATCTCGATGGCCTCGCGGAGGTAGGCCTTCACCGTCTTCTCGAGCCTGGCGACCTCGCGGACGTCCGTGAAGCGAATCTGCCGCGCGGCCTGCACGTTCCGGGTCTGTTGAACGAGGACGCCCTCGGGGTCCTTCAGCAGCGCGCCCTTGTGAAACAGGACGGCGCAGTACTCCTTGAAGCCGTGAAGGAGCGCGACGTTCTTGCCGCCCAGCGCATAGCAAGGATGACCCCACTTCAGATCTTCGGTCAGGCCGCTCGCGAGGAGGATCTCGCGGAGCTTCCCGAGCTCGGCGCGCCACCGGTCCTGCCTCTTCAGAAACGCATCGACCTCGGGGTTCATCGTCGACCTCCCGCGCACGAGCTCCGTTGTACCGCAGCCGGGCGGCGCCGATCGGGCGGATGCTGGCGGCGACCCTCGCGCGGCGGCGCGCAGGGGGTCACGGGGGCTGCCCCCGTCGCGCCGTCTCACGCAGGAAGGACGCCACCACCTCGCCCAGGCGCTCCGGTTGTTCAAACGGAAGGCCGTGACCGGCGCCCGGGACCCGTTCGATTCGCAGGCGTGGGTTGAGGCTGCGCAGCTCCGTCGCCATCTCGAGCGTGACGACGGGGCGGTCGCCGATGACGAGCAGGCTCGGGACGTCGATGGCGCTCACCAGGTCGCGATAGTCGGGGTTGGGCGGCGTCAGCACGTCGAAGGCGCCCATGCGGGTCTTCAGCCTGGCCTCGGCCTGGAGCTCGACGAGCTCGGGCGAGCGAAGCGGGTGCCGCGCTCGGGCCTGCGCGACGAGGTCCGACTTCCGTAGACCGAGGGCCCGGCGGTGTTGATCGGCGACGTCGCTGTCGCGCACCTCGCGCTGTCGCGCGGGGCTCAGGAACGTCGGGTCGACCAGGACGAGGCCGCGGATGATCCCCGCCCCTCGACTCGCCACCACCGCGGCGGTCATGCCGCCCATCGAGTGGCCGAGCAGGACCGGACGAGAGAGCGCCAGGCCGCGGATGAGGCCCACGACGTCGCCCGCGTGATCGGCGTACCGGTACCCGTGGTGCGGCGCGCTCGAACCTCCGTGCCCTCGGGCGTCGGGCATGACGACGTCGAACTCAGCCTCGAGCGCGCGCGCCAGCGGGGTCCAGCAGGCGCCGTCCCCCATCAACCCGTGGAGCAGAACGACGGGAGGCCTGGCGCCGCCGGTCCGCAGGTAGTGGACGCGGATGCCGTTCGCTTCGCAGGCTCCGCGGATCCAGGTCGTCATCGAGTCGTCCGGGCGAGAGGGCGCTCCACGGTACCGCAGGCCGCGCGTATCCTCTCTCCCGGCATGGCTGCTGCGATCGCTCGACGTCGGTGGGCCTCCTCGGCAGGGTCATGGGCCTCCGTCTGAGGCACCTGCACGGGCGCGCGCGGCCCGTCGTCGTGCCCGGGGCGCGGTCGCGCCGGCCGTGGGAGGCGTCGGCGTGAGCGGCGCGCCCGACGTCGTCGTCGTGGGCTCGGGCCCCAACGGCCTCGCGGCGGCGACGACGCTCGCGCAGGCGGGCGCGTCGGTCCTCGTCCTGGAGGGCGCGGACACGGCGGGCGGGGGCCTTTGCACCGCGGAGCTGACGCTGCCCGGCTTCCGTCACGACGTGTGCTCGGCGTGCCACCCGATGGGCGTCCTGTCGCCGTACCTGCGCGCGCTGCCGCTCGAGGCGCACGGCCTGCGCTGGGTGCGGCCGCGCGTCTCGGTGGCGCACCCGCTCGAGGGGCAGCCCGCGGTCCTGCTTCGCCGCTCGGTGGCCGAGACGGCCGCGGGGCTCGGCGACGACGCGCCCTCGTACGCGCGCCTGCTCGCGCCGTTCGCGCGCGCGCCGCACGCGCTGCTCGAGGACGTCCTCGGGACGCTGCGCGTGCCGAAGCACCCTGTGCGGATGCTCCGCCTCGGCCTGCTCGGCGTGCGCTCGGCGGTCGGCCTCGCGCGCGGCCGCTTCGCGCAGGAGCGCGCCCGGGCGCTCTTCGCGGGGTGCGCCGCGCACTCGGTGCTGCCGCTCGAGCGCGCGCTGGCGGCGGCCGTGGGCCTCGTCTTCTGCGTGACGGCGCACGCCGAGGACTGGCCCGTCGCCGAGGGCGGGTCCGACGCGATCGCGCGCGCGCTCGTGGGCCTGCTCGCGTCGCTCGGCGGGCGCGTGCAGACGGGCACCTGGGTCCGGTCGCTGGGGGATCTGCCCCCGGCGCGCGCGTACCTCTTCGACACGAGCCCCGAGGCGCTCGCGTCGATCGCGGAGCCCGTGCTCCCGGCCTCGTACGTGCGCCGCCTCCGCCGCTTCCGCTACGGCCCGGGCGTCTTCAAGGTCGACTGGGCGCTCGACGGGCCGATCCCGTGGCGCGATCCCGCCGTCCTCGACGCCTCGACGGTCCACCTCGGCGGCACGCTCGACGAGATCGCCGCCTCCGAGCGCGCCGCGTGGGAGGGGCGCCACGCCGAGCGCCCGTTCGTGCTGCTCGTCCAGCAGAGCCAGCTCGATCCGACGCGCGCGCCCGCGGGCAAGCACACCGGCTACGCGTACTGCCACGTGCCGTCCGGCTCGACGACCGATCTCACGGCGACGGTCGAGGCGCAGGTCGAGCGCTTCGCCCCCGGCTTCCGCGACCGCATCCTCGCCCGCCACGTCATGACGTGCGCGGACCTCGAGCGGCACAACCCCGCCTGCGTCGGCGGCGCCATCACGGGCGGCGTGGCCGATCTCGGCCAGCTCCTCGCGCGCCCCGTGGCGCGCTGGACGCCGTACGCGACGCCCCACGCGCGCATCTTCCTGGGCTCGTCGTCCACGCCTCCGGGGGGCGGCGTGCACGGCATGTGCGGCCACCACGCGGCCCGGGCCGTCCTGCGGCGGCTCGACCGGCTGCCCGTCGGCCCGCTCCGAGGGGCCTGAAGCGCTCAGCCGCCCGGGCCGTCGACCGCGTTCTCCGCGACCAGCTCCCACACCGTCTGCGTGAGGTCCTGCACCTCGGCGCGCAGCAGGTGGCGCATCGACAGCATCGTCACGACGCCGCCGTCGGCGTCGACGACGGGCAGGTGGCGGATGTGATGCTCGGCCATCAGGCGCAGCACCGTCGAGCGGTCCGCGTCCTCGCGCACCGTGACGAGCTTCTGCGTCATCACCTCGACGATGGGCGTCGTCGCCGGGTCGAGCCGGCGCACGACGACGCGCATGACGACGTCTCGCTCGGTGAAGACGCCGACGAGCTTCCGGCCGTCGACGACCGCGGTCGCGCTGACCCCCGTCTCCGCCATCTTCTGGATCGCATCCATCGCGGTCGCGTCCTTGGGCACGGACACGACCGGGACCGGGTGCGTCCGCACGGCAGCCTCTGTGGTCATGGGGCGCTCCTTTCTGCGTGAAGCCTCCCCCCGGGCTCCGGAGAGGTCAAGGCAGGCCGGGTCGACGCGCGAGCGCGCCTGCCCCTCTTCGCGTAGGCTCCCCCTCTCGGCAGGAGACCGCATGGCAGATCCCGGCCTCGATTTCGACCGCGCGACCTACACGTCGGGCGACTCGCGCGCGCCGTGCGCGAGCTGCAGGCGGCCGCTGGTCGACGCGTACTGGCAGTGGCAGGGCCACCTGGTGTGCGCCTCGTGTCGGGACGGCGTCGCGGCGACGCTGGAGCGCGCGCGGACGGGCTCGTCGATGGCCCGCGCCGCGCTGTTCGGCGGCGTCGCGGCGCTCGGCTGCGGCGTCGCCTACGCCGTCTTCGTAGGGCTCACCCACGTCCCGCTCGCTCTGGCCACCATCGGCATCGCCTACGTCGTCGCGCGCGTCGTGCGCAAGGTGTCGGGCCTCGGCGGCCGCCGCTTCCAGGTCCTGGCGGTTGCGCTGACGTACGCCGCCTCCACCATGGGCTACCTCCCGTCGATCCTGGGCGAGGTCTCCCGCGTGCCGCTCGCGAGCCTCCCGCTGCTGCTCGGGATCACGCTCGCCGCGCCCTTCCTCGAGATCACGACCGCGCCCCTCGGCGCGCTCATCGTGCTCTTCGGCCTGTGGGAGGCGTGGAAGCTCTCGCGCGGCGTCCCCGCGCGCATCCTGGGGCCGTTCCGCGTCGCGTCGCCCTCCGCCTCGATCCCGGGCACGTGAGCCCTGGCGCACCGTCCCCTCGCTGCGATGCGTGCGGCGCCGACCTCGCGCCGGGGCTGCTCGCGTGCCCCTCGTGCGCGCGGCTCGTGCACGCCGGGGAGCTCCGTCGCCTCGCGGCCGACGCAGAGGCAGCCGAGCAGGGCGGAGACCTGACCGCGGCCCTGACCGCCTGGCGCCGCGCGCTCGAGCTCTTGCCTCCGGGGACCGTGCAGCGCGCGACGATCCTGGCGCGCATGGCGTCGCTGAGCGCGGCGCTCGATGGGCGCGCGCCTCCGCCGCCGGGGGTCGTGGCGCCGGGCGGGCGCCGGAAGGCGGG
>JAJYCT010000030.1 GCA_021778125.1 Myxococcales bacterium | reverse complement strand
GGACTAAGAGGGCGTAGAGACTCACGAGCGTGAGGCTCCCGGCGAAGCCCCACTCTTCGGAGAAGACCGGGAAGGGGAAGTCGCTGTGCTGCTCGTGCAGGAACAGGAACTGGTTCTGCGAGCCCTTCATGAAGCCCTGCCCCAGCCAGCCACCGTTGCCGATGGCCACGCGAGCTTGGTGCGGGTCCCAGTTGTACCCGAGGATGTTCTCTCCCGGGTTGAGCCAGGCCGTGATGCGCTCGTTCTGGTAGCCCCGCATGCCATAGCTCCAGAAGATGGGGGCGAGGACACCACCGGCAACCGCCAGTCCCACGAGGCTGCGTCTCTGGATGCGCGTGAGAGATGCGACCGATACGAAGACAAGCACCAGGATCAGAGCGGTGCCCAGGTCCGGCTGCAGAAGCACGAGCGCCGTGGGAACGCTGGCGATGAGGGCAGGGATCAGGAGATCCTTGAGTGTCCGCCCCTCGCTCTTGGGGTGGTCGTGGAGGTACTTGCCGAGCGCGAAGAGCAGGAACAGCTTCATGAACTCGCTGGGCTGGAAGCTGTAGGACCCGATGTAGATCCAGCGCGAGCTGCCCCGGATCTCGCGTCCGAGGATGAACACGAGGAGCAGGAGCACGACGCCGGCGCCGTACAACACGTAGCCGAGGCGCTCGTAGTGCCTGTAGTCGATGGCCGCGACGAGCGTCGCGAGGATGCCGCCGCCGACGAGCCAGTAGATCTGCTGGATGTAGTCGTCGGAGTGGGCACGCGCCACGCTCGTGGCTGAGTACAGGTTGATCACGCCGATGACCGCCAGCGCCGCGACGGTGATGAATAGGGTCCAGTCGAAGTGCTCGCGAAGTCGTCCGAGCAGACCATCGTCGCTCCGTAACCTCATGGCTTCCCAGCCCTCGTGGGAGGAGCGGCCTTGGCCGACGGAGCGCGCCCGAGGCGGGCGGCCTGCAGTCGTTCGTATTCATGGATGATCTGCATGGCGATGGGCACCGCAATCTCGGGTCCCGATCCACCGTGCTCGACGAGGACGACGACCGCGACCTCGGGCGCACGCGAGGGGGCGAAGCTCGCGAACCACGCGTGGTTCTGCGAGAGAAACCACGCCATCTTCGGCTCGTCGTCCTTCTTCGCCTGGTACCCCGTCTGCGCCGTCCCGGTCTTGCCGGACACATCGAGGGTCGTATCGCGCGCCGGATACGCGGTGCCCAGAGGATCGTTGACCACGTTGCGCAGGGCGTCGGTGACGCGCCGCAGGTTCTCCGGCTGCAGACCAACCTGTCGCCGGATGCGAGGTGGAAACTCCTGTACCACGGCGCCGTCGCTCGTCTCGACGGAACGCACAATCTGGGGCTGGTACAGTGTGCCCCCGTTGCCCAGCGCCGCGTAGGCCAGCGCGAGTTGCAGCGGCGTCACCGTCACATCGCCCTCTCCGATGGCCATGTTCAGCGTGAACCCGACTCGGAACTGACCTCGATAGCGCAGCGCGTACCAGGAGCGCGTCGGGATGCGCCCGGGGGCCTCGGGGTTGGTCCCGAGACCGGTCTTCTGCCCCAGCCCGAACGCCTGAGCGATGCGGGCGATGCGGTCCATGCCGACGGTCTCTGCAAGGTGGAAGAAGTACACGTTGCAGGAGCGCGCTATCGCCTGGTCGAGGTCCACCGGCCCGTGCTGGTGGCTGCACCGGAAGATGCGGTGGCCGAACGTCACGTAGCCCTCGCACTTCTCGGTGTGCTCGGGGTCGATCATGTGG
Organism: Myxococcales bacterium; assembly: GCA_021778125.1. Taxonomy (GTDB): domain Bacteria; phylum Myxococcota_A; class Polyangia; order Polyangiales; family Polyangiaceae; genus Palsa-1150. The sequence goes on along the minus strand of JAJYCT010000030.1, from coordinate 26,804 downwards.
TCCTCGAGCCCTGCGAGTGCGCTGAACGGCTTCATCGTCGAGCCGGGCTGAAAAGCGCCGCTCATCGTCTTGTCGAGCATGGGCCGGAGGGGATCGGCGTAAACTCGGTTGAACGCCTCACGCACGCGGGCTCGCCCCTCTCCGCCCGACAGGTCGTTCGGGTCGAAGCTCGGCTTGGAGTAGACGGCGAGTAGCCGCCCCGTCCGGACGTCCACCGCGACCACGGCGCCGGCCGCGCGGGGGCGCATCGCCTTGTCGATCGCCTGTTCGAGATCGAGGTCGACCGAGAGCCGCAAGTCACGACCGGGGATCGGGTCCAGCCGTGCGGGAGGATCGACGAGCCGCTCCGCGTCCGGACCGGTGCGATAGCGACCGCGCGCGTCCACCACGCGCTTCTCCCAGCCTCGCTGGCCGCGCAGGTAGGATTCCCACGCCCGTTCGATGCCCGTAGCCCCGATCCGATCCCCCGCTTCGTACCCGAGCGGGTTGACGCGCTGCTGCTCCTCGTGCGGCAGGCGCTCGTAGCCCAGCGGACGGAACGTCGCCAGCATCTCCGGATCGATCTCCGCTACGTAGCCGAGCATGTGCGCGCCGAGCTCCTTGAACGGATAGAAGCGTACGGGCACCGCGACCACGTCGACCCCGGCCAGCTCGTCGGTGTGCTGCTTCAGTTCCGCCACGATGTCGCGTGGCACGTCTTCGCGAACCAGAATGGCGGTCCTCCAGCATGGCGACTTGTCGTCGTCGCTCGTGCACTCGACCCGGATACGCTCCTCGAACGTCCGCTTCTCTTCGGGGTTGAGGCGCAGGATCTCCGCCAGCTTCGGCCACGAGTCGGGATCTCGTGCCATGGGCTGCCCGTTGCGGTAGTGCACCGGCCGGGCGCTTGGCATCACGCGACCCGGGATGACCTCGACGTCGAACGACGGGCGCGTCGACGCGAGCACCTTGCCGTTCGCGTCCCGGATCACGCCACGCGTCGTTGGCAGGATCACGCGCCGGATGATGTTCTCGTGCGCGAGGCCCGAGTACTCGTCGCCATGGACGATCTGGAGCTGGAAGAGTCGCGCCACCACCGTCAGAAACGCGAGCACGGCGGCCAGCGCCATCCACTTGTAGCGCTTGCGGAACTCCCCGACGTCCGAGCGCGGGACGAGGAGGTTACTCACGGGGCCGCGCCTCCCGGCTCGGCGCGGGGCGCACTGGCTGTCGCTGCGTGTACAGCCTGGGCGAGGCGGAACACCGCAGGCGCGATGGCCGCCGTCGCGAGGGCATGCGGCAACGCCAAGGGGTACAGAGACCGCGGCACCCACGCGTCACGGCCGAAGATGGCCAGGAGGACGAGGACCATTGTGCTCTGCAGGATCGCGAAGGCCCCTACGAGCAGGACCTGCATCCACGCCGTCTGCGCGGCCAGCCGCACGCCCGCAGCTCGCGCCAGCACGAACGTTGCGACGTACGTGAACGTGTAGAGGCCCACGGGAGCGATCCCGAGCACGTCCGTGGCGTAGCCGAGCACGAATGCAACCGCAGCACCTCGGGGGAGCGAGTACTCATGCACCCCCATGAACAAGATCAGGGGGAGCACCAGTGCCGGGATAGGTCGGCCCAGGTGGCCATGCAGTAGCGCGTACGCCGCGAGGACCGTGGCAGGCAGGGTAAAGTCGGCCCGAAACGACGTGACGACGCGGGGATGTCCCGGGGCACGTCCCTGCAGACCCCGCGTCAGGTCGACGAGGATTGCCAGCACCGCGACCGCGACCGCCACGTCTGGACGTAGACCATCGAGAGCACGGAAGAGGTTCGCCTGTAGCACGAGCAGCACGAGGCCTGAGACGAGGAAGGCGACGTTGCGCATCTACGGCCTCCCGCGGGAACCCCCGCCGGAGCCGCCGGAGAGCGAGCCGGTAGCCGGGGCCTCGTCACCGGGCGTCGTCACCAGCACGAGGACATCCTCCAGACGCGAGAAGTCGACCGTCGGCGACGCGTCGACGTCCTGGTCCCGTCCGAGCTCGCGCTTGACGACACGAGTGACCCGCGCCACGGGGATGCCGCGCGGGAACCAGCGGCCCTTGCCGCTTGTCACGAGCACGTCGCCGATCTCGACGTCGTCGCGCGAGTCGACCATCTCGACCTTGCAGGCGTAGCGTGCGGGGTCGCCCGTCCCGCGCACGAAGCCGCGCGCGTGCGTACGCTCGTCCTCGACGTCGACACCGAAGGCTGCGTCCACGGCGAGCTGAACGTCGAGGGAGTCGCCGGCCACGTGAAGGACCGCGCCCACGACTCCGTCGGGCGCGACGACGGGCATGTGGGGCCGCACGTCGCGGGCTCCCTTGTCGAGCACGATCCTGGTGACGCGGAAGAACTCCGTGAAGTCCTTGCCGATCACCTGTGCGCTGACCGATCCCTCGGGCGTCGAGTCGCGGAGCTGCAGGAGGCGCCGGAGCTGCCGATTCTCTGCTTCGGCCTGCTCCAGCGAGTGTACCCGCTCGCGCATACGCGCGTTGTCGTATGCGAGCCGCTCGTTGTCCTTTCGAACGTCGACCAGGTACACGTAGTCATCCCAGACGTCGCCCACGCCCCGCGCGATCGTCGCCGCCGCCATTTCGATGGGCGCCGACGCGTGCAAGAGAACCCGATCGAGCGTGTTCTGGCTGTCCGGCGACTTCATGTTCGCCTTTAGCACGAAGAACGGGACCGCCAGGAGGAGGACGACGAGCGCGGCGTCGCGATAGCGCTTGAGCGTGGAGGACACGACGAACACCGACGACGCCGGAGGGCCCCGGCCCTAGGCGATCGTGACCTCCTTGAGGAGCTCCATGTGATCGAGAGCCTTGCCGCTCCCGAGGACGACCGCGCTGATGGGATCGTCGCAGACCATGACCGGAAGGCCCGTCTCTTCGCGGAGCAGGACGTCGAGGTTTCGCAGCAGCGCGCCACCTCCGGTGAGTACGATGCCCTTGTCGACGATGTCGGCCGCGAGCTCGGGTGGCGTCTTCTCGAGCGCTGTGAGAACCGCCTCGACGATCGCGTGGATCGGCTCGGTGAGCGCCTCGCGGACCTCATCGCTGTTGACGATGACCGTCTTGGGGACGCCGGCGACCAGGTCGCGCCCCTTCACCTCGCTGGTGAGCTGCTTCTCGACGGGGTACGCGTTGCCGATCTGGATCTTGATCTTCTCTGCGGTCTGCTCGCCGATCGCGAGGTTGTACTTTCGCTTGAGGTAGGCGGCGATGGCGTCGTCCATCTTGTCGCCGCCCACGCGAACGCTCTGCGAGTACACGATCCCGGCCAGCGAGATGACTGCGACCTCGGTCGTGCCCCCGCCGATGTCGACGATCATGTTCCCGCTTGGCTCGGTGATGGGCAGGCCCGCGCCGATGGCCGCCGCCATGGGCTCCTCGATCAGGTAGACCTCGCGCGCGCCGGCGCTCTCGGCGCTCTCCTTGACCGCGCGCTTCTCGACCTCGGTGATGCCGAAGGGGACGCAGATGATGATGCGCGGCTTGACCAGCGTGCGCCGAGAATGCGCGCGAGCGATGAAGTAGCGGAGCATCGCCTCGGTGATCTCGAAATCGGCAATGACGCCGTCGCGGAGCGGCCGGACGGCACGGATGTTCCCCGGCGTACGGCCCAGCATCTCCTTGGCCTCGCGGCCCACGGCCAGGACCTTGTTGCCCCCGCGTACATCCTTCTGGACGGCGACGACCGAGGGCTCGCACGAGACGATGCCCTTGCCCTTCACGTAGATCAGGGTGTTCGCCGTACCAAGATCGATCGCGAGATCGTTCGAGAACAGGCCGTTCAGCCAGTCGAAGATCATGGCGTCGTGTCTCGTCTCGCGTAGGGGCCCGCCTCACGCGGCCCAGTGCCGCGGGGGAGACGCTTGTACCACAGGCAGACCTCGTGTCCACCCGGGCGGCCCCGAGCGCTGCGCGAATGCGCAGCGTCTCTTAGCCCTTCGAGATCTTGCCTTCCTTGTGCGGGAAGTGCTTCCGGCAGGCCGGGCAGAACTTCTTGATCTCGAACTTCTCGGACATTGTCCGCTTGTTCTTCGTGGTCGTGTAGTTCGCGCGACCGCAGTTGCCGCACGTCATCTTGATCAGGTCACGCATGGGGAACCTCGCCGCGGAACAGGGGCCGCGGGACGCGGGAGACTACGCATGGACGCGGCCTAGTCAAGAGGGACAGACCGGGCCCAACGTGGATGGGGGTGACACGCCACTAGTCGTCTTCGTCGTTGTACTCGAACTTGTTGGCGCCGCCGCGCTCCTTGGCCTTCTTGCGGCCCCCGCCGGCTCCGCCGCCGTCGTCGAACGTGCGCTTGCGCTTCTCTTCGAAGGCGCGCTTTGGCGGACCGCCCGGGCCACCCCCGCCGAACGAAGGTCCGAAGGAGCTGGGGCCGCTCCCGAACGAAGGGCCGCCCTCCGCACGAGCTGGGCGCTCGCCCTTGGGATGTGCGAGGTTGACGACGAGGCGCCGGCCTCGCAGATCGGCCGAGCGAAGGGCGTCGGCTGCGGTCTTCGCAGCTTCGGACGAAGCCAGCGTGACGAAGCCGAAGCCGCGCTTGCGGCCGTCAGGGTCCATCGGCAAGTGGACACGCACGACGCTGTCCGGGGCCACGCCGTTGACCAGCGTCTGCACCTCTTCCTGCGTCGCGTCGTAGGGCAGGTTGCCCACGTAGAGCGTGCGATCGGGGGCCTGCGGGCCGCCGCCGCCTCCCGGTCGAGCGCCCGGACCGCCGGGGCGCGGGCCGCCCATGGGGCTTCCTGGGCCGCCCTCACGGCGAGGAGGCTCGGCCTGGAAGGGCCGGACCGAGATGTTCTTGCCGGCCTGGAGGGACCCGTCCAGCGCGTCCCTTGCGGCCTGCGCCTCCGCAGGCGTGGCGAGGGTGACGAAGCCGAACCCACGCGGGCGGCCCGTCATCCGGTCCTTGGGCAGGCTGACTGCGACGACCTTCCCTCCGGTAGCCTCGAACAGCTGCTTCAGGACGTCTTCCGACATGCTGTCCGGCAGCCCTGCCACGAACAGCTTCGCTTCCTCGTTCGCCATGCGAAAACTTACCAGCCTCCGTTCCGGTTGCCGCTCCGTGTGAGCGTCCTCACGATATCTAGCACGTTTCCCGCGTCAACAGGCGCGCCCGCCGCCGCGGTCCCTCAGCCTGCGGGGATGGAGATGGCGAAGCTCGCGCCCGGCCCATCCTTGCCCTCGACCCAGGCCCGGCCACCGTGACTCTCGGCGATGTGCTTGACGAGGGCGAGTCCGATCCCGCTGCCGCGGATCGGGCTGCCGTCGTTCTCCGTCGCGGCCGACACGCCGCGGACGAAGCGCTCGAAGATGCGGTCCCGGTCTTCGTGGGGAACGCCCGGACCTCGGTCGTCGACCCGCACGACCACGCTGCCCTCCTCGCGGCGCGCCCGGACGAGGATGCGGCCGGAGCCCGGCGCGTACTTGAGGGCGTTATCGAGCAGGTTGATGACGGCGAGCTGGATCGCGCGTTCGTCGATTCGTTGCGCCGGAAGTCCGGGCTGCACCTCGGTCGCGATCTCCACCCCCTCGCGCTCCGCGCGATAGCGATACACGTTCACTGCCTTCGTCACGGCCTCGCCGACGTTGCCCTCGGCGAATTCGTAGGCCTGACGTCCGCGTTCGACGCGCGCGAAGTCGAGCACGTTCTCGATGAGCGCCGAGAGCCGCTCGCTCTCGCTCACGATGATGTCCAGGTACTGCTGCCGCTTCTCGTCGCTCGGGACGCGGCCCGACTGAAGCATCTCCGCGAACATCCGCACCAGCGCCAGGGGGGTCTTGAGCTCGTGGCTCACGTTGGCGACGAAGTCGCTCTTCATCGCGGAGATTCGCCGTTCGCGCTCGGCGGCGAGCAGGATCACGACCACGCCCAGGACGATGACCGCGCTCGAGAGCACGACCATCACGAGCTCCAGCCGCGCGCGGTTCTGCACACGCGCCATGAGCTCGTCGCTCGCGCTCGGGGAGACCTGTACGCGCCATCCGTAGAGCGTCGTAGGGAAGCGCACGCCCACGGTGAACTCGCCGCTGCGCAGCGGGGGGCCGTAGATGATGCGGCCGTCTTCGTCGACGACGTTCACGCGGCTCGGCGCTGCCGACTCCGAGAGGAGCGACGGCATTGCCTCTTTCACGATGCGTCCGATGTCGTGCCAGGCCACGACGAGGTAGCTCCGCCCCTCGACCACGCGCTGCCAGTAGCTCACCAGGTAGCTCTGCCCGCGGTATTCACGGTGCAGGTGCCGCAGCTCGTCGGGGACCTGCTTGGCGAGCTCCATGTCGCCGAGCATGCGGGTGACCAGCAGGCGCCGGAACGCCTCTTCTTCCGCGAACGCACCGCCCGCCCGTGACGCGAACGCCAGCACCGTGCGCGTATCGTCGAGGATGAGGACGGCGCGGACCGTCGGTGTCTCGCGCTGCGCCGTGGGCAGCCACCGCGACGTCAGCTCCGTCATTCGCTGCGGGTCGGCGATGGCGACCACGACGTTGTCCTCGCCGATGATGCGCTTGTCGAGGCGGTCGGCCTTCTCGCTCGCGAGCCCCAGGGTTGCCTCGAGAACCGACTGTTGCCGCAGGCGCTCGACCTGAAGGGTCGTGCGGAACGTGAAGTATGCCAGGATGCCGACGGCCACGAGGACCGCCGGCAGCAGCAGGAAGCGCGCGAGCCTCTCCCGTCGACGAGGCATGGCGGGCCGATTCTAGTCGCTCGCGCCCTCCGCGGCGCGCGAGCGTGCGTCTCAGCTGCCCGGAAGGCGCTGGGCGCTGATGCGCTCGGGGTCCGTCACGACGCCGTGCGACGAGAGGAACTCTGCGAACTGCTGCGCGATGTACGTGACCGCGTTGCCCTCGACGTCGGTGAAAGGCTGGCCATCGAGCGGGTCGATGAGCTCGAGCGCGCCGAGGAAGCGACCGTGCTCCATGACGGGCGCGATGACGAGGCTACGCACGCCGCCGAGCGTCGCATAGCGGTCGACGTTCGCTGCAGGGGCGTGGGACGCGTCGGCCACCACCACCGCGCGCCGCTTGTTCATCGCGGCGAGCAGCAACGGGTCGCTTTCGGCGTGGCGACGCAGCAGCAGGGCGCCGGTGCCCTCGCCGCGCGTGCTCGTGATGAGAAACTCGCGCCGGTCGATGTCGTAGAGGTGTACGAGCCCGGCGCGCGAAGGCAGCTTGCCCATCGCGAGCGACAGGCAGAACTCTCCGCCCTCCACCGCGTCGCGCTGGAAGTGCAGCTCGTGCATGGCCTCGAACAGGTCGGCGATCAGGTCTTCGCCGCGCGAACGTACCCCGGGCGTGGAAGCGCGCGCCAAGCCCGAGGGCCGCGCCGGGGCAGCCCCGAGCAAAGGCTGCGTCTCCGGAGGCGGGGGTACCGGGGCCGTGCCCCCGAGCATGGGCTGCGTGTCCGGGGCCGGAGGCACGGGGACCGGAGGCGGGACGAAGACGGGCGCAGGCGGGGGCACGAACGCCACGGGCTGGGGAGGAGCGGCCACCGCGCCGGGCGCGGCGGCTGGCGCGGGCGCGCGTCGCGGGAAGGCGACGACAGGAGCGCCTCGCCAGTCCTTCCACGTGAGCGTCGCCAGCGGTGGGACCGGGGGCTTGCCCCGGAAGGTCACATCGAACACTCCCAGGTTCACGAGCTTGCCCGGCGGCAGGCGATCGAGCGACGCCCGTACGGTCTCGAATTGCGCCGACAGGAGCGCCTCGGCCTCGGCCTCCGTCGTCCCCGGAGCCACCAGATACACGTACTCGCGGTAGGCGAGCGGCATCGCCTCGCTTGGATCCTGCTCGCGCTTGAAGATGACCTGCGGCGCGACCGTCGCCGGGGCAGACGCCTCGGGGGCGGCGGAGACCGGGGAAGGCGTCGGCATGGCGACAGGGGCTGCAGCGGGCCGGGGCGTCGGAGCGGCCATGGGGGCCGGAGCCGGCGCGGCTGGCGCCTTGCGCACCTCGTACTTGAGGCGAGACATCGGGTCGACCGCGCGGCAGCCGTCGTCGAGCAGCTCGATCGAGAAGCCGCTCATCGGCGCCGTGTCCCCGCGCTGTCCGCGCGCGGCCTGCAGCGCCTTCTGCCAAGAATCAGCCTCGACGGAGAGCGACTCTCTTTCGCTCTTCCCCAGGGCCGTCACCTCGACGAGCCACCGCATGCTCTTCGGTTCGCCTTTCTGCGCAGAACACTTATCAGCCGGGCCTCGGCACGGTCAACGCGGCGTTGCGGTCGCCGAGGCCGCCTCGGGGCCCCCGAGGTAGATGAGCGCCAGGCCCACCGACACGACCGATCCAGCCACCAGCGCGCCGACGCCTCCGAGAAGGACGCCTACCAGGACGAGCACCCCCCCCGAGAGCAGGTAGACGAACAGGCGCCACTTGCTGCCGACGACGGCTTCCCAGCTCGCCGCCATGGCCTGCAGCGGCGACATCCGGCGGTCGACGACGAAGAACTCCGTCAGGCTCAGGCCGAGCTGCAGCAGCACCCCCGGCACGATGAGAGGTGCGAGTTCCACCGTGACGACGAGCTGGCGCAGGAAAAGCGCAACGAGCAGCGGCGCGAACCGATCGACGCCGCCGAAAAGCTGCCGCAGCCGTACGGTCTCCCCGCGTGCGGCGCTGCAGAAGACGCGCAGCAGCCCCACGCGCAACAGCACGTCCCCCGCCACGTACGCGGCGAGGCCTGCGGCGGCGGGCCCGAGGCCGCGCGCGAGCACGGGCGCGATCTTGCGAGCCAGCAGGCGGAAGCCCACCGCCGCGCCGACCGTCGTCGACGCGAGCAGCACGCCGGCCAGGAGGAGCACCAGGCACAGCGCCAGCCACTGCGCGCGAAACGCTCGCCACGCGGCCCCGAGCACCGCGCGCACGCGCCAGCGGGGCAGCTCGTCGGCCGGCTCCTGCCGCAGCCCGTCGGCCGGGCGCATCTCGGCGGCGTGCAGCGCCGGAAGAATCGTTGCGTCCACGCAGATCTTGAGCGCGACGAGCGCAGGGATCACGAACTCGCTTGCGTGCATCGACACCGGCAGCTTCGAGATGAAGTAGACCTTCGGGTCGAGGGGGAACGCGTACGCGATGAGGAATCGGCAGGACACGTAGCCGATGGCGACCCCCAGGGTCGTACCGGCCACGCCGATCATGCCGCCCTGGTAGAGGAAGATGCGCAGGACGGCGCCGTTGCTCGCGCCTATGGCCTTGAGGAGCGCGATCTCCTTCTTCTTCTCCATCACGACCATGACCAGGGTCGCGATGACCGTGCAGGCCGCGATGAGGATGATGAGGCCGAGCACGAAGCTCATGCCGATCTGCTGGAAGAGCAGCGCCGTGAAGAGCCCGTGGTTGAGCTGCTGCCACGTCATCAAGTTGTAGATGCCGTTGTTCAGCCGGCCCGAGATCGCGCGCGCCACGGCATCGGCCTTGTCGATGTCGTCGAGCTTCATCTCGATGCCGGTGACGCTGTCGCCATACTCGTAGAAGTCCTGGGCCTCGTACAGGTCCGTGTAGACGAGCTTCGAGTCGTACTGGTCGAAGCCCGCCTCGAAGACCGCGATGACCCGGAACTGCTTGGCGATGGGGGACCTTGCGCTTCCGAACGAGAGGCCGATCTGCGGAGAGGTGACCTGCAGGCAGTCGCCGAGGCCGATGTCGAGCTGCCGGGCGAGGGTGCGGCCGACGACGATCCCGGGCATCTTCGCGACCTTCTCGGGGCTCTTGCACGGGTCCGGATCGACCGCCTCGGGGATGACGTCCTCGTCGGGGAGGCGGCTTCCGTAGCCGCCGTCGGGCGTCAGGTCCTCCTCGTGGCCCGCGGCGACGGGCGGCGCGCCGGCGTCGAGGGGCTCGCCGCGCGGTGTGGCGGCCGGCGTCGCCCCGCCGTCGGCGCGGCGCATCTCGTCGTCCACCTCGTGCTGCAGGAGCTCGAGCAGCGAGTCGGTCCCCGCGTCGGCCTTCGGTGCGGCGCGCGGCGCGTCGATCTCCTTTTGCAGCGGGTCGAGCTGGCGCTCGGGGGGCCTCGCGCCCGCCCGCCGCAGCCCGGCGAGGCTGCCCGCCACGATGTGCTTGGGCAGATCGAGCACCTTCGGCATCAGCACCGGATCGACGCCCTTGAGCAGCACGCCGGTCGCCGTGCGGTCGCCGTGCGTGACCATCATCGGGTTGATGACGAAGGGCGCGACGCCGGCGACGTGCGGCACGCCTTCGACCTTCTTCATGACGTCGCGGTACTCGCGGAAGTCGATCGAGTACTTGAGCACCAGCACGTGCGCGTTGACGCCCAGGACCTTCTCGCGAAACTGCTCCTGGAAGCCCCCCGTGACGCTCATCACGATCGTGAGGGCGGCGACCCCGAGCATCACACCGCCGACCGCGAGGACGGTGCTGATCGAGACCATGTTGCGCTTCTTCGACGCCAGGTAGCGAAGCGCGATGGTGAGGGGGTAGCCCATGAGAGGCGGGGTCGCGCACTACCACGGAACGCGCCCGGATCGAACCGGGCGAGGTGCGCAGGAACTTCCCGACCGACAACCTTTGCGTACCCGGGGTGCTATGCTTCCCGTGGAGTTTCGCGCTGCTCCGGTATGCTCGAGGTAGGCGCGGTTCTTGCGCGAATGTTCCATTGCACCGTTTTGTCCGCGTGACCGTATTCTTGGTGATCGAGTATGGCGGAAGCTCCCAGGCCCCCGGCCCCCCCCAGCGTCCCGCGCCCCCAGGGCGTCGCGGCCCCGACTCCGGCGCCCGAGGCCACCCTCACTCCGAGCGACGTCAACACGCTCGACGCCGTCGTGTCGGGCACCCCCCCACCCTCGAAGATCGACCCCTATGTTGGCAGGACGATCGACGGCCGGTATCTCGTCGAGCGCCTCATCGGCGAGGGGGGCATGGGCGTCGTCTACGCGGGGCGTCACAAGGTCATCGACAAGAAGGTCGCCATCAAGGTCCTCAAGGGCGAGATGGCCACCGACGCCGAGCTCACCGAGCGCTTCCTGCAGGAGGCCCGCGCGGCCAGCGCCATCGGCAACCCGCACATCGTCGACATCAGCGACTTCGGCCAGCTCCCCGACGGGGCGACGTACTTCGTCATGGAGATGCTCGAGGGCCAGTCGCTCAGCCACCTGCTGACCGAGGCCCGGGGACCGGTCCCGGTGCCGCGCCTCTGCCACATCGCCAAGCAGATCGCGCAGGGCCTGTCGGCGGCGCACGCGGCGCACATCGTCCACCGCGATCTCAAGCCCGACAACGTGATGCTCGTGACGCGCGGGGCCGAGAAGGACTTCGCGAAGGTCCTCGATTTCGGCATCGCGAAGGTCGGCGGCGGCACCAAGAAGATGACGCGCGCGGGCAGCGTCTTTGGGACGCCGCACTACATGAGCCCCGAGCAGGCCGCCGGCGCGACGGTCGACCACCGCACCGACATCTATTCTCTGGGCGTCATCCTCTACGAGATGGCGTCGGGCAAGGTGCCGTTCGACGCCGAGAACTTCATGGGGATCCTCACGCAGCACATGTACAAGGCGCCGGTGCCCATCCGCGCGCTCGTCCCCGAGGTCGGCGTCCCGCCGGGGCTCGACGCCATCGTCCTCAAGGCGCTGACCAAGAAGCCCGAGGGGCGCTACCAGACGATGGACGAGCTGGTCGCGGACCTCGAGAAGCTCGACAAGGGCCTGCTGCCCGACGCCGTGCAGGAGATGATGGCGCGCTCCGGCGGCTTCAACGTGCCGGCCGACTACTTCCGGTCGAGCGCGATGCCCGCGCCCGTCCCCGGGTCGCCTGCGCTGCCCAAGCCGCGCTGGCCGCTCTACGCGGCGATCGGCGCGGTGGCCACGGTGCTCGGGGTCATCGGCGTGGTCATCGCCAAGAGCGGCAACGGGGCCGCGCAGCCGCGGCCCGTCGTGTCGGCCCCCGCCGCGACGGGGGCGTCCGCCGTCCCCTCCGCGGTCCCTGCGGCGCCCTCGGCCTCCGCGGCGGCGTCTGCCCACCAGGTGCTCGTCAGCGTGACGCCCGACGACGCGACGATCACGCGCGACGGCCGCAACCTCGGCTCGCCGCCGGTCGCCCTCGCGCTGGCCGACGGCGAGGCGGCGACCCTGATCATCTCCCGGGCAGGGTACAGGTCCAAGACGCTCGCGGTCGACGCGAGCGAGGCCAAGGTCGCCGTGCGGCTCGATGCTGTGGTCGTGCCCGGCAGGGCGGGCGGCGGTGGGGCGGTCCGCAAGCCGAGCGGCGGCATCGACGACGTCGGCGATCCCTTCAAGCACTGAAGCTGAGGCCGCGGGCAGGGCGGGCGCGCTCGCGCGGGCTGGCTACGCGCGGCAGACGCGCGTAGCCTTGTGGCAAGGTGGGCGATCACGTCCTCACGTGGACCTGGACCGATCAGCTCAAGCCCGAGGGGGCGGGGGTGAGGCGGCTCGTTGCGGACGACCTGCGCGTCGTCTTTCAGCCGATCGTCGGCGTGGCTTCGGGCAAGCTCTTCGCCCACGAGGCGCTCGTGCGCTGCCGTCACCCCGACTACCCGACGCCGCCGGTGCTCTTCGAGCACGCGAGCCGCGAGGACGCGTGCGGCCGCCTCGGGCGCATGATCCGATCCATCGCCTTCGACACGGCCGGCAGCGTGCCCCTCTTCGTCAACCTGCACCCGCAGGAGCTCTCCTCGCGCTGGCTCGTGCAGCCCGACGATCCGCTCGGCTTCCACGACGCGCCCGTGTATCTCGAGGTCACCGAGACGGCGGCGTTCACGCACTTCGACGTGTGCATGCGCGTGCTCAAGGATCTGTGCCGGCGCACCGGCGTGCGCCTCGTCGTCGACGATTTCGGCGCGGGCTACTCGAACCTCGAGCGCGTCGCCGATCTCGAGCCGGCGATCGTGAAGCTCGATCTCGCCCTCACGCGCGACGTGCACCAGCACCGCGCGCGGCAGATCGTCGTCAAGCACGTGGTCGCGATGTGCAAGGAGCTCGGGGCGCTGGTGGTCGCCGAGGGCGTCGAGACGCTCGACGAGCTGCGTTGCGTGCGGGATCTCGGCGTCGACTTCGTGCAGGGCTACCTGCTCGCGCGTCCGAGCGCGCCGCCGCCGGCGTTCCACTGGCCGCTTCTCTAGCCCGGCGTCCGTGGCCCGGGCGCGTGGCACTGCCGGCGATGAAGCCGAACCGCCGACCACGCCTCCGATCCGCGGAAGCCCCTAGAACACGATCTCCCCGCCGCCCGCGAGGCTCATCAGCCCCGCGCTCGCCCCCGCGTACGCGAGCTCGGTGAGCCCGAGCCCGCCGAGCAGCGATCCGTGCACGCACGACGTCCCCGGATCGCACCGCCCCACCGGCACGCGCAGCCCCACGGTGCCGCCGCCGATCCACGTGAAGGGCGGCGTGTACACGTACTGCCCGAGCGCGTCGTGGCCGGCCTGCCCGGTGTCGACCGGTCGCCCGTCGAAGGGCACGCTCACGCTCACGCGCAGCGAGACGAACGGTACAGCCCATCGGTTCTCGTACCCTGCGATGACGCCCACGTCGGGGCTCACGAAGCCGCCGCCCGCGGACGCCCCGCCGCCGAGGCCCCCGACGAGCGACAGCCACGGCAGCGCAGCGTGCTTGAGCCCCACGCGCCCCGCGAAGGCGTACGGGTAGGTGTCGGCGACCGAGCGGCCGTCGACGTGCAGGACCGACACCTCGGCGGTGGCGTCGGTGGCGTCGGCCATGCCCTCGCGCACGCGAAGTGTGCCCGTCTCGACGCTCGGGCCGAAGATGGCGCCCTGCGTGGCGCCCTCGGCCTGCACGCCCGTCTCGCCTCGGGCGAGCGTCGCGGGCGATTCGAGCGGCAGCATGCGCGCCGGCGGCGAGTAGAGCTCGTGGTTGCATCCGGCGCAGGCCAGTCCGGCGTGCGCGAAGAGCGCGACGCAGCCGGCGCGCCTCCTGTCGCCGCGCGTCCACGATCCGTGAATTCCCGGCGCCACGAAGCGGAATGGAGAGGGCATGCGAGCCCACCGTCGCAACACGCGTGCCCGCGCGCAGGCCTCTCAGCCTCCGCTGCGCGCGAACGCCGAGCCGTTCCAGGAGTAGCGGACGCTCGGGATGCCGCCCCAGGGCAGCAGCACGGGCTCGATAGGGCCGCTGCCCGGCGGGTCCTGCGTCCACGGGTAGGTCTTCTCCGTCCACCCCGTGGCCCGCCCGGGGGCCGCGAGGATGTCGAACGACCTGCCGCCGGGGGCGGGGATGAACTGCACGAGCCCCTGGATCCGCTTGCCGCCCTGCTCGCGCGCCGTCTCGATGCCGAAGACGCGCGCGACCGAGTCGCTCTGCACCGCGTAGACGAAGAGCACCTCCTCGTCGACGGGGCCCTGATCGCTCTTGACGTGCCGTACGCCCCGCACGATCAGGTCGGCTGCGCCGTCGCCGGTGAGGTCGCGCGCGGCGAGGTCGGTGACGTCGGCGGCGTCGGCGAACTGCTGCAGCGTGACGTAGGCGTACGCCGTGCCCCCCTTGAGGCCGGGGCCGAAGACGACGATGTCGCGCCCGAGGAGCACCACGCGCTCGGGCCGCGCGTCGCCGGCGACCTGCACCTTGAGGTCGAACCTCGGCGCGGTGCCCGGCGCGCCCCCGCGGTCCTTGCGGTACAGGTCGAGTAGCTGCCCGCTCAGATCGCCGCCGCGGCTCACTCTCGGCGTCGGCGGCTCGGCGGGGTGCACCGGCGGAGGCGCGTCGCCCGTCGCGCTCGCGGAGGCCGAGGGCGTCTGGTCCTTCTGCGTCACCTCCTTGGCCTTGGTGAACTTCGAGCCATCGAAGCGGAAGGTCTGCGCGCGCACGTCGCCCCAGGGCAAGAGGATCGGCTCGACGTCGCCGGCGATGGGCTCGCGGTACGAGAGCGCGTCCCAGCGCGTGGGCGGCTCGATCGTGACCTCGATCTGGCCGCGGCCGAGGCGCACGATGTTGTCGATGTGCCGGTCCGACTGCCGGATCGCGATCTCGTGGGCGAAGGTGATCACCGGCTCCGCCGTCGCGCTGAGCGCGCTCAGGACCTCGAGGACCTCGCGCTCGGCGTCGCCCACGCTCTGCTTGCGGCGCACGACGACGTCGGCGCCGCGGCGGCCCGCGACCTCGCGCGCCTCGAGCTTGACGAGCTGCCCGCCCAGGTCGCGGAAGAAGTACCCCGTGCCGCCCAGGTACGAGGCGCCGCAGATCGTCAGCGCGTTTCCCCACACGGCCACGCGCTCGCGCCGCCCGTCGCCGGTGAGGTCGGCGACGAGCTCGACGTCGGGCGTGCGCCGGGTCAGGCCCTTGGGCCCCAGCAGCTGCTCGATCATCGCGAGCTCCGGCTCCGACGGCACCCACGCCATGTCGCGCGGGTGCTGCGCGTCGCCGGGGCCCGTCGCGACGGTGCCGTCGCCGTCGACGTACGCCGCCACGCCGTGGATCCCGACGCGGGTGACTCGCGCCTCGGGCAGCGCGCCCCACGGCACGGTCGCCTCGAAGGTGACGCCCTCGGCGCCGGGCGCCTCGACGATCCTGGCGCCCGGGGCGGCGCGCCCGCCCACGCGCACGCTGCCCTCGGTCTCGCCCGGCTTGCCCGGGTAAAACGAGAGCGCGTACGTCGCGTAGCTCGCGCCCGGCGTGGGCACCGCGAGCACGAGCGAGACGTGGTCCTGGCCGGCCGCGAACGCGCCGTCGGCGATCTCCGCGCCGACGTAGAGCTTCGCGTCGTCGTACTGCAGCGAGATCTTGAGACCCGACTTCGTCGTCCCCGACACCACGGTGGCCTTCGCAGGCGCCGGCCACTCCGAGAGGACGCCGTCGAGCTTGACGGGCTTGTCGAGCGCCTCGAGGCGCAGGCCGTCGGCCGTCACCTCGGGAGCGGCCCCGCCGCCCTCGAGGGTCTCGATGCCGTGCGAGGCGGCGTACTTCGAGAAGTCCTTGTCGGTGTCGTCGCTCGCCGCCCTGGGCTTGGCCGCGTCGCTCGCGCCGCCGCATCCGAGCAGGCCGACGAGCGCCGTGGGGAGGATCCGCCGCATGCGCCGCACCATAGCAAGGGACACCGATCCGCCTTCCGCGTTCCTGTCTCCCTGAGATTTTCTCACCGCGCTTGTCGAGACGCGGGCCCGACCGCGCCCGTGGCCGCGGCGCTCCCCGAGAGCAGCCGCTGCACCAGCTTGAGCAGCTCGACGGCCGGGATGACCGCGGCCGACAGCAGGAGCACCGCCGTCCAGTCCTCCTGCGTCAGCGGGAACGTCTGGAACACGGGGCGGAGCGACGGCACCAGGACGGCCACCAGGTGGATGCCCGCGCTCAGCGCCACCGCCGCGACGAGCGCCAGGGGGAGCACGGGCCGCATCGACAGGAACGACGCCGTGGACGAGCGGCAATTGAACGCGTGAAGCAGGGGGCTCAGGGCCAGCAGCGAGAACGCGAGCGCGCGGGCCTCCTTCTGCGCCATCGGCTCGCCCTCGTGCAGCGGCAGCCAGTAGCAGGCCATCGCCGCCGCGCCCATCACCAGGCCCACGTACGCGATGCCGAGCCAGTCGCGCGCGCCCAGCAGGCTGCCCGTGCGCTTGCGCGGCGGCTCGCGCATCTGCGTCGGATCCGGCGGGTCGACGCCGAGCGCCAGCGCGGGCAGACCGTTGGTCACCAGGTTGATCCAGAGGATCATGAGCGGCGTGAGCGGCTTGAGCCCCGTGAAGAAGCTCACGGCGAAGACCGCGACGAGCAGGCCGGCGTTGCTCGAGAGCAGGAAGAAGATGAACTTCTGGATGTTGCGCCAGATGGCGCGGCCCTCGCGCACCGCGTCGACGATCGTGGCGAAGTTGTCGTCGGCGATGACCATGTCCGCGGCCTCGCGCGCGACGTCGGTGCCCTCCTTGCCCATCGCCACGCCGATGTGCGCCTCGCGCAAGGCCGGGGCGTCGTTGACGCCGTCGCCGGTCATCGCCACGACGTGCCCCACGCGCTTGAACGCCTCGACGATCCGCAGCTTCTGCTCGGCCGTCACGCGCGCGAAGACCCGGACGTGGTCGATGCACGCGTCGAGCGCCTTCTGGTCGAGCTTCTCGAGCTCGGCGCCCGTGAGCGCCAAGGCGTCGTCCCCCCAGAGGCCCAGCTCCTTCGCGATCGCCATGGCCGTGAGCTTGTGATCGCCCGTGATCATGACGGCGCGCACGTGCGCCTCGGCGCAGAGCTGCACGGCCTCGCGCACGCCCTCGCGCGGCGGGTCGATCATGCCGACCAGCCCCACGAACGTGAGGTGGCGCTCCAGGTCCGCGCCGCCGTGGTCCGGCCCCGAGGGCGGCCTTCCGTCGACGGACCCGCCGTCGAGCTCCCGGCGCGCGACGCCGAGCACGCGCAGCGCCCGGCTGCTCATCTCCTCGGCCTCGGCGAGGATGCGGCGGCGCGTCTCGCCGTCGAGCGGGATGCGCCCTTCGCGGGTGGCGATCGCGGCGCACAGCGGCAGCAGCACGTCGGCGCTGCCCTTGGTGTGTACGATCTCGCGCCCCGTCTCGTCCAGGGCCACGATCGTCATGCGCTTGCGGTCGCTGTCGAACGGCAGCTCCCGGACCACCTGGTTGGAGCTGACGACCGACTCGCGCGGCACGCCGCCCTTGGCCGCGAGCGTGAGCAGCGCGCCCTCGGTCGGGTCGCCCTGCACGCGCCAGACCTCGTCGAGCTTCTGGAGGATCGCGTTGTTGCAGAGCGCCACGGTGCCGAGCAGGTCCCGCAGCGGCCCGTCGGGCGCCTCGACGCGCTGGTTGATCGTGTCAAGGATGGCGCCGCGCGGGTCGTAGCCGGTGCCCGTCACGTGGTAGCGCTGGCCGCCCGCGAACACCTCGCGCACCGTCATCTCGTTCTGCGTGAGCGTGCCCGTCTTGTCGGTGCAGATCACCGTAGCGGCGCCGAGGGTCTCGACGGCGGCGAGCTTGCGGATGATGGCCCCGCGCTTGGCCATGCGCTGCATCCCGAGCGCGAGCGTGATGGTCGTGATGGCCGGCAGGCCCTCCGGGATGGCCGCGACCGCGAGGCTCACCGCCTCGAGCAGCAGCTCGTGCCAGCTCCGGTCGCCGGCGATCATGCCGCGCGCGAAGAGCAGCGCCGAGAGCAGCAGGCAGCCCCAGAGCACGCGCTTGCCGAAGGCCTCCAGCTTCTCCTCGAGCGGCGTCGTGCGGTCGCGCGGTCGGTGGATGAGCGCCGAGAGCTTGCCGAGCTCGGTGCGCGGGCCCGTCCCCACGACGACCGCTCGCGCCTTGCCGCGGACGATCGCCGTGCCGACGAAGATCATCGTGGCGCGGTCGCCGAGCGTCGCGTCGTCGGCGATGGCGGCGAGGGCGTCCTTCTGCACCGGGACGCTCTCGCCCGTGAGCGCGCTCTCCTCGACCGACAGGCTCACGGTCTGCAGGAGGCGCGCGTCGGCCGGGACGGCATCGCCCGCCTCGACCTCCAGCACGTCGCCCCGCACGAGGCCCGCGGCCGAGACGACCTGCACGGTGTCGTCGCGTCGCACGCGCGCGCTCGGCGTCTGCATCTTCTCGAGCGCCGCGAGCGCAGCCTCGGCCTTCCGCTCCTGGACGAAGCCCAGGAACGCGTTCAGGACGACGATGAGCATGATCGCCGTCGCGTCGCCGAAGCGGACGAGCGCCGGCTCGTGGGTGCGGCTGGCGCCGTCGATGATCGCGATGACGGCGGCGGCGAGCAGCGTGAGGACGATCGGGTTGGCGAACTGCGACAGGAGCTGCACCCACGAGCTCTTGCCGACCGGCTTGGGCAGCTCGTTGGGGCCGTCTTCGGCGAGGCGCCGCGTCACCTCGGCGGCGGTCAGGCCGCGCGCCGGATCTGTGGCGAGGCGCTCGAGCAGGGCCTCGGGCGCCTCGGTGTGGGCCGGAGGGTGCATCGGGCGCTGCGGGGCGGGCGGGGCGTCGGAGGCCACGGTCGGTCTCCGGTGGTATCACGAGCTTGAGACGTGCGTGCGTGCGGGCGTCCTGCGACGCTGAGGGCATGCTTGCTCGCTCGTCCTGGCTGGCCCTGTCCGTCCTCGCCGTGGTGTGCGCCCCGTCGGCGTGCGGAGGGGGCGGGGGGAACAGCGGGTTCGCGATCGACGGTGGAAGCGGCTCCGGCGGGGACGCGACGTCGGGCGGCAGCAGCGGCGGCGCAGACGGGAGCTTCGGCACCTTCGGCAACGGTGACGGCGGGGGCGGCACGACCTGCGCGGTTCACTGCTCGGCCGACCTGCACGACGTCGTCGACTGCAACGGGAAGGTGGTGACCCAGTGCCCGTCGAACCAGGGGTGCGGCCCGGGCGGCACGTGCGTCGCCGCCTGCGACGCGGCGACGGCGAACAAGTCCACCATCGGTTGCGACTACTACGCGGTCGACCCCGGCACCGACGGCGAGGCCAACGGGTCGTGCTTCGCCGCCTACATCGCCAACACGTGGGACCAGCCCGTCTCGATCTCGATCGAGTACGCCGGTCAGAAGGTCGACGCCGCCCCGTACGCCTACGTCCCCTCCGGGCAGGGGACGGCGATCACGTACGCGCCGCTGTCGGCGACGAACAACCAGCTCGGCCCCAACCAGCTCGCGATCGTCTTTCTCGCGGACGCGACGGCGGTCACGCGGCCGACGCTCCCCACGGCGTGCCCCTCAGGCACGCAGGCCTTCTACACGGTCGCGGAGGCCTCGAGCCAGTTCACCGCCATCATCCAGGCCTTTCACCTCACCACGACCGCCCCCGTCGTCGCCTACGACATTTTTCCGTACGGCGGATCGGCGAGCTACATCTCGAGCGCCACGCTGCTCATCCCCATCAGCGCGTGGGACACGAACTACCTCGCGATCGACGCGTTCCAGTCGGGCCTGGTGGCCCAGGCCCCGTTCATCGAGATCGCGGCCGCTCAGGACGCGACGCACGTGACCATCCTGCCCAAGGTTGCGATCGCGGGCGGCACGGGGGTGGCGGCGGGCGCGGCGAACACGCCCGCGACATACACCCTGAACCACGGCCAGGTCCTGCAGCTCAAACAGGACGCGGAGCTCAACGGCAGCCCGATCCAGAGCGACAAGCCCGTCGGCGTCTGGGGGGGCGCCTCGTGCTTCAATATCGGCCCGGGCGACTGCTGCTGCGACTCGGGCCACCAGCAGCTCCCGCCGGTCAAGGCGCTCGGCAGCGAGTACGTCGCCGTGAAGTACCGCGACCGCACCGCGGCCCCGGAGGATCCGCCTTGGCGGATCATGGGAGCCGTCAAGGGGACGACCCTCACGTACGAGCCCGCCGCGCCTGCCGGAGCGCCAGCGACGCTCGACGTCGGCCAGGTGGCGATGTTCACCTCGGGCAGTCCGTTCGTCGTCAAGAGCCAGGACGCGCAGCACCCGTTCTATGTCGGTGGCCACATGACCGGCCAGCAGTACATGGGCGGCGACTTCGGCACCGGCGATCCCGAGTTCGTCAACGTCATCCCTCCGGCCGAGTGGCTCTCGAGCTACGTGTTCATGACCGACCCCACGATGGGCAACACCGACCTGGTGCTCGTGCGCCAGGCGGACGCGAACGGCGCGTACGCGGACGTGAAGCTCGACTGCGCGGGCACCGTGGGCGGGTGGCTGCCCATCGGCACGACGCCCTACCAGCTCGCCCGTGTCGATCTGGTGGTCGGCGGGGCGGCGCAGGGTACCTGCAACAACGGCCGGCACACCATCACGAGCAACGCGCCCTTCGGGCTCACGGTGTGGGGATGGGACCAGTACGTGAGCTACGCGTATCCGTCGGGTGCGAGCGTCCAGCCCATCAACACGGTCATCGTCCCGCCGACGCCGCAGTAGGCCCTCGCCGGCCGCCTAGCGCCCGGCCTTGCGCTTCTCCTCCTGCTGCTCGGCGTCCATCTCCTCGAGCGCCGCGGCCAGCTCGTCCTGCTCGCTCTTGGCGGCGGCGGGCGGGGGCGCCTCGACGCGCGCCTGGACGGCCTCGGCCTCGGGGGCCCTCGCCTCCTCGGGGGGCGCGAGGCCCATCTTGCGCTTGAGGGCGAGCAGGTCCTCCTCGGCGCCGTGCTTGCGTTCGAGCTGCGCGAACTGCGAGGCCAGCCCGTCGCCCGTGTACTCCTCGGCGAGCTCGCCCTGGGCCTCGGCCTCCGCCTCCATCTGGTCGACCTTCTGCGCCATGCGGTCGAACGTCTCGAACGCGCTCGGGTCGCGGAGACCGCTCATCGTCTCCTGGATCGCCTTCTGCGCCTCGGCGCGCTTCTTCCGCGCGACCAGGACGTTCTTCTTGCGCTTGGCCTCCTCGATCTTGTCGTTGAGCAGGCGCAGCGCCTTCTTGAGCTGCTCGACCGCGTTCTTCTGCTTGGTCCACTGGTCTTTGTAGCTGGCGGCGAGCTCGTCGTGCTCGCGCTTGCGGGCGAGGGCCTCGCGCGCGAGCTCCTCGTTGCCCGCGCGCAGCGCCATCATCGCGCGCCGCTCCCACTCGGCGCCGTTGGCCGTCTCCTGCTCGAGTTGCTTGGCCAGCCGCTTCTCGTCGGCGATCGACGCGGCGACCTGCTTCTTCGCCTCGACGAGCTGGTTGTTCATGTCCAGGACGACCTGGTTGAGCATCTTCTCGGGATCCTCCGAGCGGCTGATCAGATCGTTCAGGTTGCTTTTGATGAGCTGGGCGAGGCGGCTGAAGATCCCCATGCGCGTCTTTCGGTCAGGCGGAGGTCTGGGTGCGGAGGCCCGGGATCGTGGTCGCGAGCGCGACGTCGATCTCGTCGAGCGTGGCCTGCAGCTCGTTGAAGTCGAGGTTCTCGAGCTCGAGGGCGCTCGACAGCACGACGCGGCCGTCCTCGAGGCCGTAGCTCGCGTGGACGAGCTGGCCGGCGTTGAGCTCGAGCAGCTGCTTGTAGAGCGCCGCCTCGTCGGGCGCGTCCTTCACGTCGCCCACGTGGGTGCGGACCACCACGAGCGGCGGGTCGACGCGGACGGCCACGGGGGGCTGGTCGCCGCTCGACTCCACCAGGAACGTCCCCGACTCGCCGTCGAGGGCGCGATACCGCCGGTGAAGGCGCAGCAGATACGCCTCGACGTCCTTCTCGGTTCGCATGGCAGCAGAGGGTAGACGCACAGGGTTCGGCCGCGCAAAGGGTGCTAGCATCTCCGGCGGGATGACGCGCCGCCCGGGCTCCCTCGTCGGGACCTCGCTGGGAGGGATCTACAAGGTGCGCCGCCTCATCGGGTCCGGCGGCATGGGCGAGGTGTACGCCGCGGAGGGGCAGAGCGGCGCCGAGGTCGCCATCAAGGTGCTGCACGACAAGGCCGCGCAGGATCGCGATCTGGTGGCGCGCTTCCACCGCGAGGCCGCGATCGCCGCGCAGATCAAGAGCGTGCACGTGGCCGCCATCCAGGGGGCCGGCAAGGACCGCGACGGCCGCCTCTGGATCGCCTTCGAGCTGCTCACCGGCGAGGGGCTCGACGAGCGCCTGCGGCGCGAGCACTACCTGTCCTTTGCCGACGTCGCCCCCATCGTCGACGACGCCCTGCAGGGGCTCGCCGCCGCCCACCACGAGGGCGTCGTCCACCGCGACATCAAGCCTGCCAACCTGTTCATCGAGAGGCGGAGGCTCACGGCGCGCGAGATCGCCAGCGACGAGAGCGACGAGCGCACCCGCATCCTCGACTTCGGCGTGTGCAAGGTGCGGGCGCGCAAGCGTCAGCCCAGCGAGCCCTCGCTCACGGCCTTCGACGCGACGCTCGGGAGCTTCGCGTACATGGCGCCCGAGCAGGTGCGCGCCAGCGCGCGCGTCGACCCGCGCGCCGATCTCTACGCCCTGGGGGCCGTCCTCTTCCGCGCGCTGGCGGGCCGGCTGCCCTTCGAGGGGCAGAACGCGCTGTCGCTCGTCGCCCTCAAGCTCGACCGCGATCCGCCGACCCTCTCGTCGGTGACGGGCGACGCGTGGCCCGCGGGCATCGAGCGGTTCCTCGCCCGCATGATGGCCCGCGAGCGCGACAAGCGGTACGCGACCGCTCTCGAGGCCCTGGCCGCGTGGCGCCGGCTCTGCCGCCAGATGGGCAACGCGCCCCGCAAGCGCTCTCGCGCCCTGCCGTCGCACGAGGACCGCACCGACGCGACCTCACGGACGTTCACGGGCACCGCGAGCGTGTCCAAGGGCGTCCGGCGCCCCTGAGGCTTGTGGCAACGCGGCGGAGACGTCGATTCCGTTTGCGTGGCGGACCGGGAGCGAGCAAAAAGCCGGCTGACATGCGCAGGCTCCTCGCCACTGGCTTCGGTCTCGTCCCCGCGGGGCTCGCGTTCGGCGTCTGGGCGTGCAGCGGCCAGACCACCGGCGCCGCGGCCCCCCCCGGTACCGACGCCTCGGACGCCGGGGGCGACGACTCGTCGCTGGTCGACGACGCCCTGGGCCTCCAGGACGTCCAGGGGTCCAACTGCAGGTCGATCTCGTTCGGCGTCGCCACCGACATCGACCCCGTCGAGCTGTGCACGCAGGAGCAGATCCTCGGCTTCATGCTCCAGTACGCGTATCAGCCGGGGCACGGCGTCGCCTCGTCGTGGAGCTCGGTCAGCCCGTTCGCGGCCGGCTCGGGCCACGCGTGGCAGGACGACGTCGCCCTGGCCGCGGCCATCGGCGCCTTCCATTGCGGCGCGGACTTCTACGGCGACACGGCGGCGAGCCGGCAGTACGACGGCACGATGACCGATCTGGCGACGGTGCTCGCCGGCGAGCTCGCGACGACGCCCCCGGGCTACGACGGCGCGGACTACTTCCACATGCGCGGCGCCGCCGCGGCGTTCAACACGATCCAGATGACCGCGGCGGGCACGCAGCTGAACGCGGGCGCCGAGGCCTACGCGCTGTCGGTCGTCGCGACCTCCACCGGGACGGTCACGCCGCCTCCGCCCGTGGCGGAGGCCGGGGCCCCCGAGGCCGGAGCCGACGGGGGGAGCGCCGGAGGCCCGAGCGAGGCCGGCGTGCCCGCGCCCGCGACGCTCATCGGCTCGCCGAACGGCGACGGCACGATCTCGTACGAGCCGGCCAAGTCCATCATGGCCGCGGCGGCGCTGCTCGACATGGCGGCCCGCCACGCGAGCGACGTCGAGGCGGGCGCCGACGTTGCCGGGTGGGTCGCGGTGGCGCAGGGAACCCTCCAGTACACGTGGGACCGCGCGCGCGACCCCGGCACGGGCCTGTTCTACGCCTCGCTCACGACGAGCCAGGACCCCGGCCACGATCGGCTCGGGGCGACGAGCCCGGCGCCCGACGCGCTGCTCACGGCCGTGCAGGGGCCCGTCGTGCTCGCGTACGCGCGCGCGCAGGCGGCGGCCGTGCAGCTCTCGCTGTCGTCCAGCCCGTACGCGCAGTGGGGGAGCGCGCTCGTCGCGTCGATGAGCACCCTGGGGCTCTTCGACGGGCCGACGATGGACCCCCTCGACGCCGGCGGCGTGGGCACCCCCCCCGCGCCGCCCGGGGCATTCCTCGAGGGCACGGTGCCGTCGCTCGGCGTCGTCCTGACCAACAAGCCCGTGCGGGCCAACGCGCTGATGCTCGGGGGCTTCGTGCGCGTGGGCGCCGTCACGGCCTCGCCGCTCGCGTACGAGAACAACGGCCTGCGCTGGGCCCTCGACGAGTACGCGCCGGGCGCCACGATCAACACGGTGACCTGGGGGCCCAACAAGAGCTTCCTCAGCGTCGTCCTCGACCCCCACGGCTACGTGGTGCAGCAGGCCCACCTGTCCTCGACGTCGAGAGACTGGCACCTGGCCCAGGCGGCGCCCGACGCGGGCGCGTTGCCCGGCGCGAGCGACTACGACACGGCGGCCAACCTCGCCGCGATCGAGGGCCTCACGCAGATCTGGACCGGCGTGCCGAACGCGCCGCCGTGTGTCTACTGAGCGCCGTCCGGGCGCGCAATCGTGGTAAGTCTCTCCTCCGTGGAGTCCACGATCGCCACGCGAGCCCGCGTCGAAGTGCGCGGGGGCAAGCTGACGGTCTCGAAGGGCGCGGGATCGCGCAAGGCGCTCGAGGTTGGCGCCGACACGGTCGTCGTCGGGCGCAACGACGCCTGCGATCTGGTCCTCGACGACCGCAAGGTGAGCGCCGTGCACATGGAGCTCGTCGCGACCGAGAAGGGCGTGCGCGTGCGCGACCTCGGCTCGCGCAACGGCACCTTCGTCGGCGACACGCGCATCGCCGAGGTCTACCTGACCAAGCATGCGTCGATCGCGCTGGGCGAGTCGGTCGTCGAGCTCGTGCCGTCGGGCCCGAGCGAGGTCGAGGTCCCCGACGTCGCGGGCTTCGGACCCCTCGTCGGCCACAGCCAGGGCATGCGCGCCGTCTTCGAGCGCCTCAAGAAGGCGGCGCCGACCGACCTCACCGTCCTCATCACGGGAGAGACGGGCACGGGCAAGGAGCTCGTCGCGCAGGCCCTGCACGAGGCGAGCGCTCGCGCGCACAAGCCGTTCGTCGTCGTCGACTGCGGCGCCATCCCGCCCACGCTCGCCGAGAGCGCCCTCTTCGGCCACGAGCGCGGCTCGTTCACCGGGGCGGTCGACAGGCGCGTCTCGCCGTTCGTCGAGGCCGACGGCGGGACCATCTTCCTCGACGAGCTCGGCGAGCTCCCGCTCGACGTGCAGCCCAAGCTCCTGCGCGCGCTCGCCGAAGGGCGCATCAAGCCCGTCGGCTCGAACAGCTACCGCCCGGTCAACGTCCGCGTGGTGGCGGCGACGCGGCGCGACTTGGTGCGCGAGGTCAACGCGGGCACCTTCCGCAGCGATCTCTACTTCCGCGTCGCGCAGATCAAGCTCGAGCTGCCCGCCCTGCGCTACCGCCTCGAGGACGTCCCGGTCCTCGTGCGGCGCATGATCGAGGACCTGGAGGACAAGAGCGCCTACGCGCGCGTCGCGAGCGAGTCGCTCGAGCGCCTCATGCGCCACGACTGGCCCGGCAACGTGCGCGAGCTGCGCAACGTCGTCGCCGTCGCCCTCGCGTTCACCAAGGAGGGCCCGATCGACCTGGCCGCGCACCTCGCGCCCCTCACGACCAGCGCCGCCGAGAGCGCGCCGACGCGCGGCCGCACGTTCCAGGACGCCAAGCGCGAGGTGCTGGCGCGCTTCGAGCGCGAGTACTTCATGGATCTCTACGCCGAGTGCAGCGGCAACGTCAGCGAGATCGGGCGGCGGGCGGCCATGGAGCGGGCCCACGTGCGCGGGTACCTGCGCCGTCACGGCGTCGGCGATCCGAGCCGCTACGGCAGGGACGATAAGGATCGCGGCTAGGAGCCCGCGCGCGGAGCGCCAGCGCCGCCCCGAACGGGCCCAGGGGCATTGCGCCGCCAGAACGCGGGGTTACGATCCAGGGGTGTCGATGAGGTCTCCCGCGCCGCGCCGTCCGTCCTCCGCGCTCTTTTTCCTTCCGCTGTCGATTGCGACGCTGAGCGCGGTCCTCGCGGCTCAGGTGATCTCGCACGACGCGCGCATGCTGGTCCCGCTCGGCCTGCTGGCCGCGCTGGCGATCGTTCCCTCGCTCGTGCGGCGCTGGCGGATGCGCCGGTTGCTGATGTCGGGGGACGTCGAGCGCGTCATCGGCACCTGGTCGGGGTCGATCGATCGCGTCGCTCACCGCGAGACGATGGCGCCGCTGCTCCAGGCGACCGCCTACGCCGCCTACGGGTGGGTCGAGGCAGCGCGCCGGGCGCTCGAGCGCGCGGTGCGCGGCCCCGCCTGGGACGCCGCGCTCGAGCAGCGCCTCTTCGTCGAGACGCTGCTCGACACCTTCGAGGGCGAGCGCGACGCGGCCGTGCGCAAGGCCGAGGCGCTCGAGTCGCTGCCGCTGCCCCCGGCCGGGGTGCTCG
>JAJYCT010000324.1 GCA_021778125.1 Myxococcales bacterium | reverse complement strand
CCGGATGGTCGCGATCATGGCCATCCAGCGAAACTCGTCCGGGCGAAACTCCATCGTCACGCTCGCCACCTGGTCCGAGCGCCACTTGCCGAGGAGCAAGCTGCTGGACGCGGCAGGTGCCCCCGCACCGCCCGATGATGCGGTAGGGGTCGGCGGAGAGGTCCCCATGGGACCGTCGCCCATGGGCTGGGCCGGCGGGGGGCCGCCGCCGAAGAGGGAAACGGTGGCCCCGTTCTGTTCGGGCGGCGCGTAGTGCAGCACGCCGTCCCACTTTTCGAGCGGCGCATAGGACACGACGCAGGAGCTGCTGTTGTCGTTCGGGCACGGGAACTTCTCGAACTTGCCCGAGGACCAGATGCAAACGTCCCCCTGCTCCATGTTCTTCGCGAGCTCGGCGCGGTCCGCGAGGGGAACGGAGACGATCGTCTGCGAGGTGCCGGCCGCGACGTAGTACTGGTCGTGCGGGAGCTTGCCCTGCTCGATGAGCGGCTCGACGTAGCCCTTGAAGTTCGGATCGTACGAGACGCCCGTCGGCTCTCCGGGTTCGAGGACGTAGCGGTGCAGGGTCGCGCACGACTTCCAGGGCCTGTCTCCGGCGCCCGAATTGGCTCCCAGCCCGCCCTCCAGGTACACGTGCCCGTCCTCGGCATGAGCGGCCTGCCGCATCGGCCCCTCGCGCTGCTCCTGCTTGGCCATCTCCGCGTGGCGCATGGCCATGAACTGCTCGCAACCGCCCTGAGCGGCCGGGAGCGCGAGACCGAGAGCCAAGCGCCCGGCAATCACCTTCGCCTTCATCTTTGCTCCTCCCTGCTTCGGCGCGTGATGCGTCGCTCGGGGGAGCGCTCCGAGACACGAGGGCGCCGGGGTGGTCCCCCGGCGTGAAGTTCGCCCAAGCCGTGTTGGACGACATTGCGACCACGCAGGGGCCCGCGCAGGCACGCGGGTTCGGAGTTCGGATAGCCGCGGACCCTAGATCGTCGCCCGACCTGGGCGTCTCACGTCTTTGCCGCCAGCCCGGCCAGTTCTCGCACGGCCCGGCGCACTGCCTGCCGGATCGTGTTCACGTTGGACTCCGGCCAGCGCACGAAATAGACGTGGTGGACTTCCGTATCTGCACTGCCGCCGCCGCCGCGTTGACGGTTGACGCATCGATCCGGCAGGAGCCTGAGTGCGTAGTCGATCAGGATCTTCTCCAGCCGTGCGCACTTGCCCGGGGAGCCATGCCAGATCGACGTGAACCTTGGGTCGCCCTCGTACATCTCGCGGTCCTTGAGGCTGTCGGTCGCAGCTTCATCGCAACGACCGATCTTGAACGGTCCCTTGGTTGTCACGACAAGCTGAAAGAAGTTCGTGAGCGCCTCCAGCAGCTCCGGCTCGGTCAGAGGCAGCTCCTTGACTTTCGTGCTGGCCATGGTGCCCCTCACCTTCCCGTGGCGTATTCCCACCCGCTGGAGTTGCCACCCTTCGCGAGGTTGCACTCATCGCACAGAATCTGTGCGTTCGACGCCCACGGCTCACCGCCGTCCTTGATCGTCTTCTTGTGGTCCACGTGGAGCTGCGAGTAACTGCGGACACGCCGACCGCAACGCGGACAGACGAGCCCGTTGCGCGCGACGTGCGCGGACTTGATCCGAGCCTTGAAGCCCGTGCTGTACTCCAGACTGTCTCCGCCAGCGCCCTGCCACGCGTCAGTCATGTGCTGCAAGCCCTTGTAGGCCAGAAAAAGCGTCGCGCCAGTCCCGAGCACACCGAGTATGCCGAGGAAGATCTGTTCGCCCGTGATGCCCGGCGAAGGTGGCGGAGGCGGCAGGGACGCGACTTCGTTGCTGGCGCCGCAGTGCCCACACTGGAAGGGCATGCCTATCTGAGGGGACTCGACGTAGGAGGCGTTCGTGCACGAGTAGCAACTGACCGGAATGAACATGACCTGCTCCAAGGGACGTGACGGGGTTCTTTGTCGCGCGAGCGTCCCTGCCGCGAATCGCAGCAGACGCGGCATCGACCGTCAACGGTCGGCAGCTACCTCGCCGCCCTCGGCTCGCGGGTCTTGCTCGGCCGCGTGATCGTCGGCATCGCGGAGCGCTTCCTCTCGTTGCTGATCTTTCCGATCCCCTGGCGATCTGCACCAACCGCGTGCCGACCCGCGCCCCACTCGTGCACCATTGCCCGCCGGGACCTTGACGCGCAGATGCGGGGCACTGGCGGTCGGGTACAATCGTACCTGTCACCCTCGCGCGTATGCGCGCACACCTTCCCGCCTTCACGAGGCACCTG
Source organism: Myxococcales bacterium (assembly GCA_021778125.1). Classification (GTDB taxonomy): domain Bacteria; phylum Myxococcota_A; class Polyangia; order Polyangiales; family Polyangiaceae; genus Palsa-1150. The sequence goes on along the minus strand of JAJYCT010000324.1, from coordinate 3,962 downwards.
GCTTCGCGCCGTTCCCCCCGCACGGTCGCCACGTACGCCGCGATCATCGCCGCGTTCGCCGACGCGGTCGGCGACCTCGACCTCCCAACCCGCGCCGACGTCGAGGGCTTCTTGGCGCGTCCGCGCGCCGATGGGCGGCCCCGGGCGCCCTCGACCAAGAACCAGGAGCTGGCCGCCCTGCGTGCCTTCGCCAAGTTCGCCCAACGCGACCTCGGCTGGACCGTGAACCCTACGGACGGGATCCCGTTTGCGAGAGAGACTCCACGCGATCCGCCGGTGCTCTCCGTGTTCGAGCTGCGGCGCCTCTTCACCACCGCGGCGGAGGTCGCGCGGCCGGGTGAGCGCGCCCGCGACCTCGCGATCCTGGCCGTCCTCGGCCAGGCCGGTCTGCGCGTCCACGAGCTCGTGGCGCTCGACGTCGAGCAGATCGACCTCGCGAGCGCGACCCTCGTCGGCGTGCGAGGCAAGGGCGGCACCGTGGCCGACCTCCCGCTGAACGCGCCGACGATTGCGCTCCTTACGGCCTGGCTCGGCGAGCGCGCCAACCTTGCCGCCACCGAAGAGCCCGCGCTCTTCCTCTCGGCACGCCAAACGCGCCTCTCGGTGCGGAGTGTGCAGCACCTGCTCGTGCGCCTGCGCGCGGCGATGGGCACGGCGAAGAAGATCACCCCGCACACCCTGCGACACACGACGGCCACCCTAGCGCTCACGATGGGCGCCGACCTGTCGACGGTGGCCGACCTGCTCCGGCACGCCGACTTGAACGTGACGCGGCGGTACCTCCACCTGGTCGACGAGCGCCGGCGCGAGGCCGTGCGTCGCCTCGCGCTCGGGATCCCCGAGGGGCTTGTGCCCTCGGGCGCCCCCGGCGCGACGGCTCCCCTGGGGGCCGACCCGCTCGCGCCCATGTCGTCCAACACGAACACGGGGATGCTCGACAACATGTCGGGCGTCGTCCCACCCGACGATCCCCTTGACGTCCAACACGGCTTGGACGACGCAGCCGCCGCGTGAAGCCGGGTGGGAATCGCCGTACTTCGCGACTGGGCACCTGAACATGGAGTGGCGGCGAGCGCCGCGCCGCTGAGGCAGGATGCGGTTGCCAGCTCTCGGGGCGCGCATGGCCCCGACGGGCGAGAGGGAACGATGGCGGTCCGCGCTGCCACGAACTGGCGACCGATCGGCCGAGCATCGCCGCGCAAGGCCTGCTCCTGTACGCTCGCCTTGATGCGAGGAAGGGTCCGGGCGATGGGAGTCTGCCTCTTCGTCGCGGCGGCAGTCGCCTGCGCGACTCCGCGAGCGCGGGTACAGCTCGCCGGGGAAGCCCGCTCGCCCAGCGCGCCGTCACGACCGCAGGATCCGCCGCCCGTTCGCGATTGTGCGCCACCGCTGGACGCCGCCGTGCAACCGCGTTCGATCGCGACCGGCGTTGCCGCCATCGACGCCCGGATCGCGAAGGCCGAGGAGCTGAATACCGCGGGCATGGATGAGGGTGCGGCCAACGAGATGAAGCAGGCCGTCGGCGAGGCGGAGGCACGGCTGGGAGAGCACGCGGGGCTTGCACCAGTGCTCAACCACTATGCCGTGACGCTCGCACAGCTCGGGAAGTACGGCGACGCCGAGCCCCTGCTCCTCCGCGCGGTGCGCCTGGCTGCGAAGGGCGCCGCCGCGACGCGCGACGAGTACTTCGAGTACCTGGAGAACCTCGACTACGCGTACTACTCGGACTTCGCGGCAGTCGAGCAAACGCTGCCTCCCGAGCTGGCCGACCTCCGCAAGTCGGAGACGCGCGCCAGGCTCGACGCGCTCTGGCCTCGGCGCCGCAGTTGGGTGGCCGCGTCCCCCTTCCGCGACTCGCACCTCGGACCGATGAGCGGCGCCTACGGCCTTCAGCAACTCTCGCGGATCGCCATCATCCACTCGGCCGAGGAGCCGCAGGCCCGGGCGGAGGCGAAAGTCTGGGCGGAGCAGGCGCTGGTGCTGGCGCGGTCGCGCGCGTCGTCCGATCCGCTCGTCCTCGCGAGGTTCCTGCAGTGCGCGGCCGCTGCGAATGACGTCGTCCACGACCACGACCGTGCGGTTGCCCTCTTCGGGGAGGCGCTGTCCACCGCGGGAGATGGGCCGAGCGCGATGGCGGTGCGGACGCCGATCCTGCTCGACGAGGGGAGGTCCCGGCGGGATGCGGAGGACTACGCGGGCGCGCAGGCGCTCTTCGCGCGCGCGGCAAAGGACGCCGCCGAGATGCGCAACGCGGCACTCGTCAGGACCGCGAACGACGATCGCATCGAGGCCGACCTCGCCTTGGGGGCCCTGGACGAGGCTGAGCGCCTCATTCGGCCAATGGCCTTCCCGGCGCAACCGAGTCCCGACCGGAGCGAGTGGTATTACCGCTGGCGGCTCGGTGAGGCGGAGAGGCGGCTCGGTCACGTCGCGAGGTCGTCGAGCTTGCTGGCCGACGTGCGATCGGAGCTGGAGCGCATCTCGCCGACCATGGCGCTGACGACGGACGTCGTCCTGGACCAGGCCGCAACGACTGAAGCGGCGAACGACCAAGCGGGGGCCCTGGAGCTACTCCGGACGGCGGCAGACCGCTCCGGGCAGGAGCTGGACAAGCTCGTCGCGAAGGGGGGATGGGAGGGTCGCCAGACATTGGAGGAGATCGGGATGCTCGAGCTGCTCGAGTCCGCGCGCGTCCAAACCGACCGCGCGGTATCGCTCGCCATCCGCATGTCTGCAGCGGCCGACCACGCGATGACCACGGTGCTCCGTCAGAAGGGGCGCGGCGCCGACATCGCGGCCGAGACGGTCGGCTACATGCACACCCACCTCGATCCTGTCCACGCGCAGAAGTTTCGGGAGTGGGTCGCCGCCCGCTCTGAGCTTGCCGCGACGTACCGGCAGGCGACGAAGGCGGGCAGCTGCGCCGACGTAAGGCGGCTCGACGAGCTGACGCGCGAGACAACGCGCCTCGAGTCGAACTTGACGGCCATTGTCGCGGAGTACCGCGCCGCCCGTCCCGTGCCGACTGCGGACGCGGTGCGCGCGGCGCTGGCGCCGCACACGGCGCTCGTGGAGATCGTCGCGTACTACCCGTTCCGGGCGAACGCGCGGGGGGCGCGCCAGGACTGGGGCGATCGTCGCTACGCGGCGGCGGTGATGACGCGCGAGCAGAGGCCGCGCTGGCACGACCTCGGCGAGGCCCGGAGTCTGGACGCCCTCGTCGAGCGATGGCTCTCGGCCATCCGCGCCAAGATCCACGAAGACCCCGGGAAGGCGGGCCGGGAACTCGACGCCTGCCTGGCGCCGGTCTTCGCCGACCTGGGCTCGACGACCGACGTCGTCGTATCGCCTGATGGCGCCTTCCAAGTGGCCCCGTTCGCCGCGCTTGTGGGACCGAACGGCCGCTATCGTGGAGAGAGCATAGTGTTCAGCACGATCGACAGCGGGAGCGAGTTGCTCGAGACATCGTCGACCGCCTCGACGTCCGGTGCGCCGCTCGTCCTCGCAAACCCCGACTTCGGCGCGTCGGACGTCCCTCCACTGACTGGCACGCACGCCGAGGTGGCCGCGGTCGCACAGCGCTTCGCGGGTACGTGCGCCCTCGAGGCCAAGGACGCGTCGCGGACGCGGCTCATGGCCGCACAGTCCCCCTCCATCCTGCACGTCGCGACTCACGCCGAATTCGCGGAGCGACCGTTCGACGCGCCGACGTACGAGCGCGGACGCCATCCCTGGCGCGCTGCGCTCGGACGCGACGCGATGTTTCGCTCGAGCCTGCTGCTTGCCGCCGACGCGGCTTCCTCAGGCTCGGTGGCCGTGAGCGCATTCGAACTCTCTTCCGTGGACTTGGCGGGGACGGAGCTCGCCGTCCTTTCCGCGTGCGACACGGGTCGCGGGGCTGTGGAGGCGTCGGAGGGGGTGTTCGGGCTTCGGCGCGCACTCGCGATCGCCGGCGTGTTTTT
>JAJYCT010000323.1 GCA_021778125.1 Myxococcales bacterium | reverse complement strand
CGATCTTCTCGCCGGCGTTGCCCCGTATCCCCGGCGCCACCACGATGCCCATCGCGCCGGCTCCCGCGGCGGCGAACGCGGCGATCCGCAGCAGCCACCCGGCGGCGAGGCCCGGCGACGCGCGCGGCGCGCCGGATCTCTCCGGGGGCGCGCCCGCGGGGGCGTCCTCGGGCGCTAGGTCGGCCATGGTCATCGCGACGAGCGCGAAGCCTAGCGCATCACGCGCCCCGCCGCGCCACGGCGGGAAGCGCGGGCCCGAGCCACCCCTCGCGCGAGTCGTTCGGGCTGGTCGGCACGCCGCGCTCGTGCGCGGGGCTCGGGGGATTGGGCAGCGCCGGAGGCTGCGTCGGCTCGGGGACCGAGGGCGCCGGCGTGCTCAGGATGTACGGCTTCGCGCCCATCGTGGAGCACGCGTAGACCTCGTCCCGGTGAAACTCCCAGTGCAGGTACACGTTGCCGTCGGGCGAGACGATGGCGCCGGGCGCGGGGCCGAAGGGCTGCGCGCGGTCCACCGCGTCGAGCGCGGCGATGTCGAAGGCCGTGATGCCGCTCGTTCGCACGATGCCCATCCGGCGCAGGTGCCCGTCGCGCGTCAGCACGATCTCCAGGCGCGTGAGCAGGTGCTGGTCGTTCATCGGGTGGTTGGGGGGCAGGCCGTCGAGCGATCCCAGGAACGAGTCGGCGAATATCGGGTGGATGCGGTTGTGCATCCCGTTGAGGTACGAGGCGAACGGCACCTGCGCCGTGTTGAGCGCCGTCTGGTTGCCCGGCTTGACGCTCGACACGTAGTTCTCGATGGCGCTGCGCCACCGCTCGAAGCTCGAGGCGGCCCAGGCGCCCCGGTGCTCGCTCTTGCGGCGCTCGCCGTCGGCCTCGCGCAGCTTGCGGAGGTTGTCCGAGCCGACGATCGTCGCGATCTGGTTCGGGTTGACGTTCGTGTTCATGGCGCCCGGAGGCCCCTGCGCCCCGAGCCCCGGCAGCGACCAGAGCTTGCCGCCGGGCAGCGTGGGGTTGGCCGCGCCCGACGACGGCGCGGGCATGGCTCCGGGCGCGCCTCCCGGGCTCGCCGGGTTGAACGTCCAGCCGTCGCCCGCGGCGGACTCCACGTCGGGCGACGCAGGCGCCGCGCCGCCCGGGTTGGCGGGATCCTCGGCGCCGGGCCGCTCGGCGGGGGCGACCGGACGTCCGTTGCCGGCGGCGGGCTGCTGGCTCGCCGCCGCGGGCTGGGGCGTGGGCCTGGGCAGCTTCGGCTCGTGCACCACGTCGAAGTCGGTGCCCTTCTCGCCGGGCGCCCGGTTCTTCTCCCCGGCGTGCTCGTCGCTCTCGGCGATGCGCGTCTTGTCGCTGTCGCCCGCCTGCTTGTCGGAGCCCGGGTGGTTGCCGCCCGGCGTGGGCGACTCGTCGTCGCGGTCGTGGGACGTCTGCGTCGCGACGGTCTCCTTGTCGACGTGGTTGGCCTGGTCCGCGATGAAGTGCGCGCTGGGGTTGTCCTGCTGGTCCGGCTTGGCGTGCTGCCGCACCGCGATCCGGCGGTCCTTGAGCGGATCCTCCGGCAGGACCGCCTGCTTCTTCTCCTCGTCCTTCTTGAGCAGGGCGATCTTCTTCTCTTCCGGCGCCTTCTCGGGCGGCTTGGTCACGGGCTTGGGGGGCTCCCGCGTCGCCTTCTTCTGCTCGGGCTTGGGGGGCGGCGGCGGGGGCGGGGGAGGCGGGGGCGGGGGCTCGTTGACCTCGTCGTTCGTGCTGCCGAGCGTGACCTCGATCGTCCGCCCCTGCGCCTGCGCCGCCAGCGAGCTGGCCTGGCGCGAGAGGCTCCAGAGGTGCGATCGGTCCTCGTGCATCTGCGCGACCACGAGCCCGCCGGTGCCGAACAGGAAGTGCGCGCAGACGGCCGCGCCGATCCAGAGGGCAAGGGGGATGGTGACGTCGCGCGAGCGCATGGGGGGGGCCGCCGGCCTCTCGGTGCATCAAGTTACGTGCCGGAGGGCACGCCGTCGAGGTCGAGCCGTCGCGCCCCTCCTCGTTCGCGCCCGCTCGGGCTGGCGTCGCTTGAGGTCGGCGACGGGCGGCGGGGATACGCGCGCCGCGGGGCGAGCATGGTCGCTCCGCGAGCACGGCAATTGCTCGCACCGGAGCCGCATGATACCTGGCCGAGACGTCATGCCCCTGGTCGAAGCCCGCAACCTCCCCGCCCACGTTGGCATCATCATGGACGGCAACGGGCGCTGGGCCCAGCAGCGCGGCAAGGGGCGGGCGCTCGGTCATCGCGAGGGCGCCGCGGCGGTGCGTCGCACCGTCCGCGCGGCCCGTCGCCTCGGGCTGCGCGCCCTGACGCTCTACGCCTTCAGCGAGCAGAACTGGGCCCGTCCCGAGGAAGAGGTGGACGCGCTCATGGAGCTGCTGCGCGACTTCCTGCTCACCGAGCGCGGCGAGATCCTGGGCAACGGCATCCGCCTCAACGCCATCGGCAACCTGGGGCGCCTTCCCGGCCTGGTGCGCGCGGTGCTCGATCCGCTCCGCCGCGAGAGCGAGGGCAACGAGCAGATGACGCTCACGCTCGCCCTGTCGTACGGCGGGCGCGAGGAGATCGCGCACGCGGCGCGCGTGCTGGCCGGCGAGGCCGCCGCGGGTCGCATCGACCTCGACGACATCACGCCCGACGCGCTGCGCGCGCAGATGCCGAGCCTCACCGTCGGCGATCCCGATCTGGTCATCCGCACCGGCGGCGAGCGCCGCATCTCGAACTTCCTGCTCTACGGGCTCGCCTACGCCGAGCTCTACTTCGCCGACGTGCTCTGGCCGGACTTCGCCGAGGCCGATCTGCACGCCGCCATCGCGAGCTACCAGCGGCGCGAGCGCCGGTTCGGGCTCGTCCCCGCGCCCCGCGAGGAGCCCTCCGAGCGCCGGCCCGCCTCGATCACGCGCATCGCGATCTGAGCGATGGGCCCGAGCTCCCGTCCGCCCGCAGGCGGAGAGACGAAGCCGACCTCGAACCTCGCGCTGCGCCTCGTGACCGCGGCCGTCGCGGTCCCCGTCATCCTGGCGCTCATCTTCGTCGCCCCGGCGTGGTCGTTCTACCTGCTGGTGCTCGCGGCCTTGGTGGTGGGCGCGCACGAGCTGTTCGCCATGACCCACCCGCGCGACCGCGTCTCGCAGGCGATGGGCGTCGCGCTCTCGGTCGGGGCGTCGCTCGCGGTCTACTTCCACCACGACGACCCGCGCGTGCTGGTCACGCTGCTCGTCGCCGTGCCGGTCCTCGGGCCCTTGCTCACCCTGGTTCGCCTGGGCGCCATCGAGACGGCGGCGCTCCGCGCGGCGGCCATGGGCTTCGGCCCCCTGTTCGTCGCGCTGCCGCTGACCCTGCTGGCGACGATGCGCGTGAAGTGGCCCCAGGCGGGTCCGGGGCTCGTGCTGCTGTCGCTGGGGCTCGCGTGGCTGGCGGACACGGGCGGCTACTTCGCCGGCCGCTTCCTGGGCAAGCACAAGCTCTACGAGGCGGTCTCGCCCAAGAAGACGGTCGAGGGGGCCGTCGGAGGCCTGCTCGGCAGCGTCCTGTGGGCGCTGCTCGGCGCGCTCTGGTTCCTGCGCGGGGAGCTGCCCGTCGCCCACGCCGTGGCGCTCGCCCTGGTCGTCGGCGCGCTCGGCCAGGCGGGCGACCTGGGCGAGTCACTGCTCAAGCGCTCCACCGGGGTCAAGGACTCCGGCGCCCTGCTGCCCGGCCACGGCGGCATCCTCGATCGCCTCGACGCCGTGCTCGTCACGACGACCGGCGTGTACCTGTATGCGCTTTGGACGCGCTGACACGTCGCGTCGCTCGAGACCCCTTGCGCTCCGCCCGTCCAAGCGGCAAAACCCCGAGCGCACATGGCCGCCTCCACCATCCCCAACCCCCCGCCGTCCAAACAGCTCCTCGCCACCGCGAAGGAGTACGACTTCTACAAGGTCGTCCAGGACTACCTCGAGCGCGCCGCCAAGGTCGCGAAGATCGAGCCGTACGTCTCGACGATCCTGAGCCAGCCCAAGAACGAGCTGATCATCAACTTCCCCGTCCGCATGGACAGCGGCGAAGTGCGGCTCTTCAAGGGCTACCGCGTCCAGCACAACAACCTGCTCGGACCGTTCAAGGGCGGCATCCGCTTCCACCCGCAGGTCTCGCTCGACGACGTGAAGGCGCTTGCGGCGATGATGACGTGGAAGTCGTCGCTCATGCGCCTGCCGTTCGGCGGCGGCAAGGGCGGCATCAAGTTCGACCCGCACTCGGTCTCCCGCAGCGAGCTGCAGCGCGTCACGCGCCGCTTCACCCACGCGCTCGGCGAGAACATCGGGCCGGAGTACGACATCCCCGCGCCCGACGTCGGCACCAACAGCCAGACGATGGCGTGGATGATGGACACGTACTCGAACATGGTCGGCTCGGCCCAGAAGCAGAGCGTCCGCGGCGTGGTGACGGGCAAGCCCGTCGCGAGCGGCGGTACGCTCGGGCGCACCAAGGCGACCGGTCAGGGCGTCGTCTTCTGCATCCTGGAGTGGGCCAAGGAGCGAGGCTTCACGCTCGAGGGCTCGACGATGAGCGTGCAGGGCTTCGGCAACGTCGGCTCGCATACGGCCGTCATCCTCTCGAAGCTCGGCGTGTCGACGATCGCCGTCGGCGACCACACCGGGTACCTGTACAACCCCGAGGGCTTCAACGCGCACAAGCTGCAGGACCACGTCGCGGCCCACGGCAGCATCGCGGGCTACCCGGGCGGCAAGCCGATCACGCGCGAGGAGTTCTTCGCGACCAAGGCCGACATCTTCGCGCCCTGCGCGCTCGAGAACCAGATCGGCGAGAGCGAGGCGAAGTCGCTCGACGTCAAGCTCGTCGCCGAGGGCGCCAACGGCCCGTGCAACCCCGCGGGCGAGCGCATCCTGCTCGACAAGGGCATCGAGATCCTGCCCGACGTCCTCGCCAACTCGGGCGGCGTCACCGTCAGCTACTACGAGTGGGTGCAGAACAAGCGCAGCGAGGCGTGGACCGAGGAAGAGGTCGACGCGCGGCTCGAGGTCGGGATGAAGCGCGCCTACCGCGAGGTGAGCGACTTCGCTCGCCAGAAGAAGTGCGACATGCGCGTGGCCGCGTACGCCATCGCGCTGCAGCGCATCGAGGCCGTGTACCGCGAGCGCGAGATCTTCCCCTGATCGGCTAGGGAGCCTACCCTCGCCTCGCCATGGCGTACGTCCGTACGAGGCTGGGCCGCTGGTTCTACGAGGAGCGCGGGGCCCCGGGGAAGCCGGGCGCCCCGGCCATCGTGCTCTGGCCCAGCCTCCTGTGCGACGGGGCGATGTGGTGGCACCAGCTCGGGCCGCTCTCCGCGCTTGGGCGCGTGGTCGTGTTCGACCCGCCCGGGCACGGCAAGAGCGACGTGCCGCCGCCGTTCTCGCTCGAGGACAACGCCGACGCGCTGCTCGACGCCTTCGGCGAGCTGCGGATCGACCGCGCGGTCCTCGTGGGGCTGTCGTGGGGCGGCATGCTCGGCATGCGTATGGCCCTGCAGCACCCGTCGCGCGTGGCGGCGCTGGCGCTCCTGGACACGAGCGCCGAGAAGGACGAGCCGGCGCGGCTCGTGAAGTACCGGCTGTTCATCTCCGTCGCGCGGCGCTTCGGGCTGCCGCCGGCGCTGGTGGCGCAGCTCGGGCCGGCGTTCTTCTGCGACCGGACGCTCCGCGAGCGGCCCGAGCTCCTGGAGCGGTTCGCGCGCGCGGCCAACGGGTTCCCGCGCGAGGGGACGGCGCGGGCGTCCATGGCGGTGGAGATCCGGCGGACGGACATCTCCGCGCGGCTGCGCGACATCCGGGTGCCGACGGTGGTGGTGTGCGGGCGCCAGGACCGCGCGACGGCGCCGGCGCGCTCGGAGCTGCTCGCGGCGCGGATCCCGGGGGCGCAGCTCGCGTGGATCGAGGACGCCGGGCACCTCTCCGCGCTCGAGCAGCCCGACGCGGTCAACGCGGTGCTGGTGCCGTTCGTGGCCGAGCAGGTGGCGTAGGGGAGGCGACGCCGGCCCCCCTCGCGTGACGCGCAGCTCCTCCGGCGCGACCGGCGTGCGGTACGCTAGGGTCATGCTGCGTTCCTTCTCGCGTCTCGCGGGTCTTCTTCTCCCCGTCGCCACGGCGCTCGCCTGCGGCTCGAGCGGCAACCCCGCCGGCTTCGCGCCCGAGGGCGGCGCGGGCGACGGCAGCGTCGATGGCGCGGGGCCGGGCGACGCCCGGGCCGACGGCGCGG
>JAJYCT010000322.1 GCA_021778125.1 Myxococcales bacterium | reverse complement strand
CGAGCCGACGCACGGTCGCCGGCGCGTTCGCCGGCGCAGGCGTCGCGAGATCCGCGGGGGCGCACGTCGCCGACGGCGCGGGCTCGTCCGGGCTCTTCACCGCGCCCGCGGGCTGCGGTCGTGCGGTCGGCCCGACGTCGGGCACACGGTGGACGTCCACCGCGGGCTTCACGCGAGCCACGACCCGCGAGGGCAGGTCGGGGGCCAGCACCGGAGCCGCGGAGCCCACGCGCAGCATCAGCGCGACGACGCCGACGGTCAGCGTCGAGCCGAGCAGCGCGCCGAACGCCACGAGCTTGGCGGCGCCCAGCCCGGCCCCCGGCGCCATCGAGGTCGTCCCGGCCGACGCCGCCGCGAGCCCCGCGCCCCCGACGGCGGCCGACACGCCGCCCCACACCTTGGCCCGAGTCGCGGCGCCGGGCGCGTCGCGCCGCGCGGTCTCGAGCAGCGCGCGCGTCGAGGACGACAGACGCGGTCCGTTCATGGCTCCCGCTCCTCGGACCGGGCGAGGGCCTGCTCCAGCTCGGCGCGCGCCACGCGCAGGCGCGAGTACACGGTGTTGATCGGGATGGCGAGCACGTCGGCGATCTCGGGCGCCGTCATCTCCTCGATCTCGTGCATCACGAGCACGGCGCGGCGGCTCACGTCGATCGTCTCCAGCGCCGCGTCGAGGCGTGAGAGCCGCTCGCGGCGTACGATCGCCTCGTGCTGGCCGGCGTCGACGCACGCGGTCCCGAGCGTCTGGCCGCCGTCGGGGTCCTCGGGATGCCGCCGCCTGTGGCGCCGGGCGTCGCTGGCGACGCGCAGCAGGATCTGGAACAGCCACGCGCGCGCGCCGTGGCCGCGGTCCTCGAACTCGCCGAAGCGGCGGTGCGCGACCACGAAGACCTCCTGCGTCCGGTCCTCGACGTCGGCGTCGCGCACGCCGAGGCGCCGCAGGTTGCGCCACACGAAATCGACGTGGGCGTCGTACAGGGCGCGGAAGTCGCGGACGCGGACCTCGGCACGCGCCCGCGTTGCCGCCCCGGCCTCGACGTCGAGGCCGGGCAGAGCGGGGCCGGCGAGACCGGGGGTCAGCACACCTTGGGTCACCCCCCCATGATGGCCTGGGCTCGACCGATCCGTCATCGGACGTCCCACGAAAAGGCAAGCTCGAGGCGCGCGGTGGCGAGGGGCGGCAGCTCGGTGGCGCCGCTCAGGTCCTGGAACGATCGGCGGACGATCTCGAACCCGGCCACCCCCCGGAGCACCGCCGACAGGTGCGCCCCCAGCTCTCCGCGCAGGTCGAGGCTCGGACCGACGGCCACGTAGGGGATCGTCGAGTCGACGAGGGCCTGCACGTGCGTCACCCCGGCGTCGGCCCCCCCGCAGAGGTCGAGCTGCATGCCGGTGCGCCGCTGGTCGTGGCCGGGGACGCGCAGGCAGGCGTCGAGGCGCGCCGCTCCCCACGTCGTCGAGCTGACGTCCGACGGGGGGACCGACGCCAGCGACTGCCCCACGGCGATCGACGGGCGCAGCAGGATGTCGCCGCTCTCGAAGACCGCATGCAGGACGGGCCCGGCCAGCCCTCCGCCGCCGGTGCCCGACATGAGGAACACGCCGGCGCCGAACTCCAGCGTCCGGCCCGGTGCGTCCGGCGAGGGCGTGTCGCGGCTCGTCGGCGGGGGTTCCGGGGGGGGCCAGTACGACGTCGACGTCCGTGACGCGGTGATCGCGGCCCCCGCGGGCGCCGCTCCGATCGAGGGCACCGGCCCCTCGCTCGCGGCGCTGGCCTGCTCGACCTCGCTCTCGAGCACCAGCCCCGCCCAGATGCCGAGCCCGCGCGCCAGACCGCCGCACGCGTCGGTCGCGTCGGTGAGCTCGCGGTGTGCCACCTGTCGCCCCGACGCGTCGGTGATCTCGCCGGCGACGCGAAGGCGGCCCGCCGTGTCCCGGTCCCAGCGCGCCTTGACGGTCCATCCTCGAGCGGGCGCGCGCACCGACGCGAGCTCGGAGCGCAGCCGCTCCTCGGCTCGCGCCCCGTCGGGGCAAGCGGCCGGGGCCTCGATGACGACGCGCGGCGACTCGGTGGCGTCCAAGGCTCCTGACGGAAGGATGCCCCACCGCCCGTCGTTTTCCAGTCTCCACGCGGCGTGGATCGCGTGGGATCCAGGGACCGTCAGCTGGCGGCGTGGACCTCGTCCGGCGCGACGGCGAGCCGCTGCGCGATGCCGGCCGAGAAGGCGAAGAGGTTCGCCGCGCCGCGCAGGGCCTCGGAGCCGACGAGCGCGAGGCCGGGGCCGACGTGCCAGTGGTCGATGAGGCCCGAGGAGACGTCGTAGGCGAGCCACGTGACGCCCGCGAGCGTGATGAAGGTCCATGGCCAGCGCAGCACGCCGCCGCGCAGGGCGAGCGCCGTCGTCGCCAGCGGCGCCAGCAGCGCGAGACCCACCGCGTCGCCCAGGTCCGACGCGATCGACACGAGCGCCTCGAAGCGCCCGCCCAGCAGCGACTGCACGTCGTGCACGAGGGGCCAGCCGGTCACGGCCAGCGACGCGAGCGCGGCGACGGCGAACATCGCGCGCCGGCGCGCGCGCGCCTTCGGATCGTCGACGAGGCCCGCCACGCTCCACGCCCGCGCGAGCATGAACACGCCCACCGCGAGCAGCGTGTTGGCCGCGAGCACGACCAGGCCGCGCACCAGGCCCGTGGTGGGCGAGCCGCCCTCGCCGATGGCGTCCTTCACGACGAGCAGCAGCGAGCACGAGCCGTACGTGAACCACGCGCGGCTCAGGTAGTCGCCCCGCTCGAACGCGAGCGCCGCCGCGAGGCAGCCGATGAAGTCGAGCAGCTTGCCGCTCTCGGCCTGGACGGTCAGGACCGTCTCCTGCGATCCCGGAAACGCCAGCGCGGCCCCCCCCAAGACGAGCGCGAACACCAAGGGAACGAACGCCAGCAACCGGTATTTCAAACGCCGAGCTCCTGCGCGATTTGTTTGAGGACGACCTCGCACTGGGCGCGGCCGACGAACGTGCGGAGCATGGGGCGGAGCGCGGTCTGCAGCGCCGGGACGTCGGCGAGCGTAAGCGTCTCGGGCCCGCGGCCGAGCGCCTTCTGCGCGAACGTCTTCACGGCGGCTCGCCCCGTGTGCGGGCCGAGGTAGACCGACAGGCGCGCGGCGATTCGATCCGCGATCGCGTTTCCGCTGTCCCCACCGTCGCTCATCGGCCAGGCAAGACCCTACCACGAGCGATCGGCGCGCGGACCGGCTCAGCGGTGGCTCGCCTCGTCTTCGTCGATGTCGCTCTGGACGGCCTTGACCAGGGGATCGACCGGCGGCGGCGCCGCCTGCGGGATGACCGGCGTCATCGACGCGGCGCCCTCGTCGGTCTCGTCGGTGTCGTCGTCCGTGTCATCGGTCCCGGCGGCCGAAGCGACAGGCGCGGCCGCGGCGACGTCGGCCGGAGCGGCCTTCGCCCCGTGCTTCGGCGGCCCCCAGTGATGCGCCGGACGCGCGATGGGGAGCTGATCGGCCTGCACGAGCGGCATCAGGGCGGGCATCGCCGGCTGCGTCGCGGTCGCCGAGGCCTGCACGACCGGGAGGGCGGGGGCCGCCGCGCGAGGCGGCGCCGGCGCGGCCACGATAGCCCGAGGGGCAGGGAGCGCACCGGGGGAGGCGGCCGCCGTCGTGGAGGCACGGTGCAACGACACTCGGGCCCCCGTCACGAACGCCGCCACGATGAGGAGGCCCGCCCCGGCGCCGACGACGGCGCTGCGCCAGGCCGAGCGGCGGGCGGGCTGCGCTGCACCGGCCCCCTGGAGGGGCTCGGGCGGAGGAACCGACGCCGACACGGGGGGCACGGACGGGTAGTGCCCGACGATCCCCGGCTCGGAGGGGAGGGGGGTGCGGAGCGTGGGCGCGGAGATTGCCGAGCGGACCGGCCGGGGCGCCTCGTCGCGCTCGCGCGCCGCGGGTGGCGAGGACAGCTCGACCGGCGCGGTCAGGGTGGCCTGCGGCTCGATCTTCTCGATCTTGCGGAGCACGCGCTTGCGGGCGGCCTGGCCGCCCGGGGCCTCGTGATTCGACGACATGGCGTCCCCGCCGGGGGTGACAGGTGTAGGTACCCCTCGGCACGGTACTTCTGCCACGGACAGCGCAGGTTGCAAGCCCCTCGTCGCCGTGGCTGCTCTTTCCCCCGCCCTCTCCACGGAGTTTGCCTAGTCTGCACCGCTGGCGCATGGACCCCGTGACCGAGAACCCCGACTACGACGCCCTGGTGGGGCGGGTCATCGCCGGCAAGTTCCGCATCGAGGCCATGGTGGGCCAGGGCGCGATGGGGTGCGTCTACCGGGCTACCCAGCTCAATCTGAAGAAGACCGTCGCCATCAAGGTCCTGAACCAGGCGCGCCCGGCCGACGGCGCCTTCGCCCACCGGTTCAAGCGCGAGGCGAAGGCCGCGTCGCGCCTCGACCACCCCAACAGTCTGCGCGTCATCGACTTTGGCGAGGACGAAGGCTTGCTCTTCATCGCGATGGAGTTCCTGCAGGGCCGCGACCTGCTCGGCGTGCTGCGCAACGACTTCCCGCTGTCGCGCGAGCGCATCGTCGGCATCCTCTCGCAGGTGCTCGCGGCGCTGGCCGTGGCACACGAGATGGGCGTGATCCACCGGGACCTCAAGCCCGAGAACATCATGCTGCTGCCCGCGAAGGACGACGAGGGCGACGCCATCGAGGTGGTGAAGGTCTGCGACTTCGGGATCGCCAAGATCGTCGAGGCGGAGCCCGATCCGGCCGCTGGCGACGTGACGCGGACCGCGACGCAGACGGGCACCCTCACGGCGCACGGGATGCTCATCGGGACGCCCGAGTACATGTCCCCCGAGCAGGCGCGCGGCGAGCCCGCCGACGCGCGCAGCGACCTCTACTCGCTCGGCGTCATCCTCTACCAGCTGCTCACCGGGCGGCTTCCGTTCATCGCGACGAGCAAGATCCGCCTCGTCATCAAGCACGTCGAGGAGCTGCCCACGCCGCCGAGCAAGGTCGATTCGAAGGTCGATCTCGGGCTCGAGGCCATCTGCATGAAGGCGCTCGCCAAGCGCCCCGACGACCGCTTCCAGAGCGCGCGCGAGATGCGCGCCGCCCTCAAGGCCGCCCTGGAGGGCGACGAGTCGCTGCGGCAGAAGCTGTCGCCGAGCACGCCCCCGCCCGCGCTCGGGCAGTCGGGCAGTGGGCCCCGCCCGCCTCCGGCCCGCGCGAGCGATCCGCCCGCGAGCACGTCCTCGCGCCCGCCGCCTGGCTTGTCCTCGCCGCTGCCTTTTGCGGGGCGCGAGAGGATCTCCGGGATGGTGCACGCCTCGACGGTCAGCACCGTCGATGATCCGGCCGAAGCCGCCGCGGCGCTGGTCGAGGCGCGCAAGCTGCTGAGCCACGCTCCCCCGCCGCCGCCGCGCGCGGACGAGCGGTCCCGTTACGCGCCGCTGCTGGTCGTCGGTGCCGTGGCCCTGGCGCTGGTCCTCGCGTATCTCGCGCTGCGCTGACCGAGCGCGCGTGTAGCGGCACCGCGCCCGTGCTACTCGGCTCGGCGAATGGATCGTCTCCTCGCGCGGCTCGAGCGTCGCATCGGTCGGTACGCGATCCCCAACTTCATCATCTACATCGTCGGCGGGATGGCCCTGTTCTGGGTCCTGTCGATGACGCGCCCCGAGGTGCTCGGGCGGCTGATGCTCGACATGGACGCCGTGCGCGCCGGCCAGCTCTGGCGGCTCGTCACGTTCCTCTTCATCCCCATCGGCTCGTCGTACTGGGTGCTGATGAACCTGTACTTCGTCTGGTGGGTCGGCTCGAGCCTGGATCAGCACTGGGGCGCGTTCAAGTTCAACGCGTACTACCTGCTTGGCGCCCTGGGTACGATCCTCGCGGCCATCCTCGCGGGGCCGCAGTCAAACACGTGGCTCGATCTGTCGCTGTTCCTCGCGTTCGCGACGACGTTCCCCGACGTGCAGATCCTGCTCTTCTTCATCCTGCCCATCCGGGTGAAGTGGCTGGGGATCGTCGCGGCGCTGCCCATCGCGTACTACCTGGCGATCGGCGACTGGAGCGTCCGGGCGTCGATCTTCGCAGCGCTCGGCAACTACCTGCTCTTCTTTGGCGGCCACTGGCTCGACGTGCTCCGGCACCGCCGGGTCGTCGACAGGAGGGTCGCGCATCTCGCGCACCGTACCATCTGCGGCCACCGAAGGACTCCCCTGTCGCAAGAAAAGGCTATTCCGCAAAGTGCGGAGGATTGTAAGATCA
>JAJYCT010000321.1 GCA_021778125.1 Myxococcales bacterium | reverse complement strand
CCTTCTACGCGCTCGGCGAGACGCTGATCCTCGACGAGTCGACCCAGGGCCATCTGGAGCTCGTACGGGCCGTCGACGGCGGGGTGCGCGGCTCGCTCCTCGAGCAGATCGACCGCACCATGACGGCGCCGGGCGCGCGCCTGCTGCGCCGGCGTTTGCTCGCGCCGCTCACGGCCATCGCCGACATCCGGCGCCGCCACGACGCCGTTGGCCTGTTCGTCGCGCACCCGGGGGTGCGGACGGAGCTGCGCGAGCGCCTGGCCGAGGTGGGCGATCTGGAGCGTCTGGCCATCAAGCTCGCCCTCGATCGCGTGCTCCCCCGCGACCTCGTGGCGCTGCGGCGCTCGCTCGCCGCGCTGCCTCGCGTGGCCGGGACGCTCGCGAGCTGCCCCGAGCCGGCCGCGGTCGAGGCGCTCGGCGTCGCCCCCGGGGAGCCCTGGCTCGACGACTGCGACGACCTGCACGCCCTCCTGGCGCGGGCGGTTGCCGACGATCCCCCCGCGCGCGCCAGCGACGGGGGCGTCGTGCGCGACGGCTTCGACGCCACGCTCGACGAGGCGCGCGAGCTGATGCGCGGCGGCCAGCGCCTGATGGTCGAGCTCGAGGCGCGACTGCGCGACGCGTCGGGCATCGCAACGCTCAAGCTCCGCTTCACGCGCGTCTTCGGCTGGTACATCGAGGTCACCCGTGCCCACCTGGGCAAGGCCCCCGGGGAGTGGCGGCGCAAGCAGACCATCGCGACGGGCGAGCGCTTCACGTGCGACGCCCTCGACGAGCTCGCGGACAAGCTCGCGCACGCCGAGGAGCGCGCCTCGAGCCGGGAGACCGAGCTGTTCGCCCGGCTCGTCCGGGACCTGGCCGCACACGGCGAGCGCCTCCGCGCGCTGGCGGCGAGGCTCTCGGCGTGGGACGTGGCCTCGGCGCTCGCCGAGGTGGCCCACCAGGGGGACTGGTCGCGCCCCGACGTCGACGACTCTCTGGAGCTCGTGCTCGAGGACGCGCGCCACCCGGTCGTCGAGAGGCTCGCGGCCGACGGCCGCTTCGTCCCCAACGACGTCTCGCTCGGGGCGGGCGAGGGGAGGCCTCGCCTGTGGCTCGTCACGGGCCCCAACATGGCGGGCAAGTCCACGCTCATGCGGCAGACGGCGCTCGCCGCCATCCTCGCCCAGATGGGGGCCTTCGTCCCGGCGCGCGCGGCGCGCATCGGCGTCGTGGACCGCGTGCTCACGCGCGTGGGCGCGAGCGACAACCTGTCCCGGGGCGAGAGCACCTTCATGGTCGAGATGAAGGAGACGGCCAACGTCCTGCGGCGTGCCACGCGCCGGTCGCTCGTGGTGCTCGACGAGATCGGCCGCGGGACGAGCACCTACGACGGCCTCGCCATCGCCTGGGCCGTCGCCGAGCACCTGCACGACGTCATCGCGTGCCGCGCGATGTTCGCGACGCACTACCACGAGCTGACCGAGCTCTCGGCCACGCGCGCGACGACCTGCGAGAACTGGAGCGTCAGCGCGCGAGAGCACCAGGGCGAGCTCGTCTTCTTCCACAAGCTGCAGCGGGGCGCTGCGTCGCGGAGCTACGGGGTCGCCTGCGCGCGGCTGGCCGGGGTGCCCGAGCCGGTGCTCGCGCGCGCCCGGTCGCTCCTCGGGGACCTCGAGCGCGGTGGTGCCCTGCAGGGAGGGGCCCCGGCGTCTCTGCGTGCCGGGGCCCGGGAGGGCAGGCCCCAGCTCGGTCTCTTCGAGGCGGCGGCCGTCCCGGCTCCGCCCCACCCCGCCCTCGAGACGCTGCGCGCGGTCGACGTCGACCGTCTCACGCCCCTCGAGGCCCTCCAGCTCGTCGCGCGCCTCCAGAAGGCCGCCCGGGAGCCGTGAGGCGGCTGTGCAGGTGAAGACCCGGCCGATCGGCGCGAGCCTTGGCCCGTGGGGGCGGCGCGAGCTGCCGTATGTGGCCGTCGCGCTCGCGGCGGCCTCGTGGGGGACGTGGGGGCTCGTCATCCGGCGCACCGAGGCGCTCGGGGCGATGCCCACGTCCCTCGAGTCGACGATCGTCATGGCCGTCATTACGGCCGTGACCGGGCTCTTCGCCCTGCGCGACCGCGTCTCTCGCCGCGCGCCGTGGCGCGAGCGCGCGTGGATTGCGTGGCTCGGCGTCGGAGACGCGGCCAACGTCGTGCTCTTCTTCGCGGCCTACAAGCTGACCATCGCCGTGTCCGTGCTCACGCACTACCTCACGCCGCTCTTCGTCGCGCTCGCCGCCCCGCTCGTCCTGCGCGAGCGGATGACGCCGCGCACGGTCGTGGCCGTGGCGACGTCGTTCGCGGGGCTCGCGGTGATGCTCGTGCCCTCCGCGGCGGCCGGGGCGGCGAGCGGCGCGGTCTGGGCCAGCGCGGCGCTCGGGGCCGGGAGCGCCGTCTTCTACGCGTCGAACGTCGTGGTCAACAAGTTCATCGCCGCGTCGTTCTCGACGAGCGAGACGATGTTCTGGCACGGCGTCGTCGCCACCCCGCTGCTCGCGCTGCTCGTGCCGCGCGAGGCGTGGGCGGCCGCGTCCCCCGGCGCGGCGGGCTTCCTCGCGCTGGCGTCGGTCGGGCCCGGGGCGCTAGCGGGCCTCGCGTTCGTCTGGGGGCTGCGCCGGATGCCGGCCGCGCACGCCTCGACGCTCACGCTCCTCGAGCCCTTCGTGTCGATCCTCCTCGGCGCCGCCTGGCTCGGCGAGTCGCTGGGCGCGACGGCGCTCCTGGGCGGCGCGCTCATCCTCGCCGGATCCGTCACGGTGATGGTCGTCCGCCGTCCGGAGGGGGTGCCCCGCTCGACGGGTCCAGACACGTCGCCGACTCCGCCGTGACCGCGCGGCCGTCGTCCGGGAGGCCCACGTCGGCCGGACGCACCACCTCGACGCCGCCCCGGAGCGCGCCGACGGCCACGTCGCGGAACGTCGCGAGCTTCGCCTCGTCGCCGAGCACGAAGCTCACGGCGCGCAGGCGCGATCCGCCGAGCTGGAGCCGCCACCGCAGGGCGCTCCCCATTGCGTTCGCGCACGTCTCGAGGCTCACGCGCGCCGCCCCGGTGCCGAGCGCGGGGAAGGCGAGCGTCCGCAGCCCCAGCCGGTCGGCCGCGGCGATGGCGCGCAACGTCGCGCGCCCGACGCACGACGTCTGGTTCCACGCGCTGACCGCGTGCAGGACCCACCGCGCCTTCAGGGCACCGGCAGCCGTCTCGACGCACTCGCCCAGCGCGCGTCCGCCCCCGCTCATCGCCTCGCGCTCGATCTGGTCGCCCCCGCGCCTGCGCACGGCCTCGCCCACGCCCGACCGCATCGACATGTCGAAGCGCGCGCTCGTGACGATGGCGTCGGCGGCCTCGTCGGCGATGTCCCCGGCCCGGAAGGTGATGTCGCAGCCCTGGAACCGGTAGTGGCACCGGTCCAGGGCCACGAGCGACGCGGGATCCTCGGCGGGGCGCAGCGCCTGGTACGCGTTGCGGAAGTGCGCCGCGGCCACGCAGAGCTCCTGCGGCCGGTCCGCCTTGCGCTTGGACAGCATCCCGCGCACGACCTCCTGGAAGTACGCCTCGCCGGGGCCGTGCGGGGGCGGAAAGGCGGGGGCCATCGAGTCGTCGAGCGCCGTGGACGCGTCCTCGAACGGGGGGTGCCCGTAGCGCAGGTCGAACGCCGTCGCGCCGGCGCTGTACGCGTCGCTCGCGCGGTCCGCGGGCTCGCCGCGCAGCTGCTCGGGGGCCATGAACCGGAGCGTCCCGCTGATCCCGACCGGCGGCCCCTCGCCGCGCGCCACGGCGATGCCGAAGTCGCCGAGCCGGATGCCGGTCTCGGGCGCGGCGAACAGGTTGGACGGCTTGACGTCCCGGTGGATGACCCCCGCCTGGTGGGCGGCGTGCAGCGCCTGGCAGGTCTCCTCCATGACGCGGCAGACCGTCCAGAGCGGAAGGCCCACGCCGAGCGCTCCGCGCCGCGCGCGATCGAGCTCCGCCATGTCGACGCCGTCGACGTACTCCTCGACGAGGTAGGGGGTGCCGTCGACCGTCCCCGCGTCGACCGCGCGCACCACGCGCCCGCTCGTCACGCGCGCCATCAGGCGCGCCTCGTCGAACATGCGCTGCGCGCCCGCGTCGCCCACGCTCTCGACGATCGCCCGGCGCAGCGTCTTGATCACGACCGGGACGTTGAGCACGGCGTGCTTCGCGAGCCACACCTCGCTCATGCCCCCTTCGCCGAGCTTGCCCCAGACCTCGTAGCCGTGAACCTGGGCGCCCCGCGAGAGCATGGCCCTGGCGAGGGTACCCCCGGACGAAAGCTCCGCCTACTGCCCGGGCAGCGGACTGACCGGGTGGCAGTTCGACGAGTTGCTCGACTCGGGCGGTGCGGGGCAGCAGAAGTCCCCCGTCCGGCCCTGCACCGGCTGACAGAACAGCTGGTTGTTGCAGTCCTCGTCACGGCTGCACGACTCGCCCTCGTCTTTGCCGGTCTGACCCGCGCAGCCGGCCGCCAGGGCTCCCACGAAACCCGCGGCGACCATCATGATTGTCATCTTGCGCAACATGCTGCCTTCCCTCCGAGATCCCCCGCTCGCACGCTTCAACGCTCGACCTCAGTGCGCGGCGGTCTTCAAATACTCCCCATAGGCCTTGGCGTCCATCAGGGCTTCCACGGCCTTCGCGTCGGCGGGGGCGATGGCGAGCATCCAGGCCTTGCCGTAGCAGTCCTCGTTGACCCGCTCGGGCTTGTTCGCGAGGTCGGCGTTGACCTTGACGACCTTGCCGGCCACCGGCGCGTACAGGTCGCTCAGCGTCTTGACGCTCTCGATCGTGCCGAACGCCTTGCCGACCGCCACGGTGTCGCCGACCTTCACGTCCAGGTTCACGAGCGTGATGTCGCCGAGCTGCTCCACGGCGAACGCCGTGATGCCGACGGCGACCTCGGCGCCCGGACGCGCCCACTCGTGGTCCTTCGTGTACCGCAGGTCGGCGGGAACTTCTTGGCTCATTGCGCCCTCTTGTAAAACGGAGTCTTCACGACCACGGCCTCGACGTGCTTGCCCCGGCAGTCGACCAGGAACGGGATCCCGATCTCGGCCATGGCCGACGGCAAATACCCGAGACCAATGTTCTTGCCAACCGTTGGTGCAGGGCTGCCGCTCGTGCAGACGCCGACCTCGCGGCCGTCGCTGTCGCGCAAGAGGTAACCGTGCCGGGCCACGCCCCTTCCTGTCACCTCGAAGCCCACGAGCTTGCGGGGAAGTGGCCGGGCCTTGATCTCCATCAAGGCCGCCCGTCCGACGAAGTCACCTTTTTCCACCTTCACGACCCAGCCGAGGCCCGCCTCGATGGGGTTGATGGTCTCGTCGATGTCGTTGCCGTAGAGCGACAGGCGCGCCTCGAGGCGTAGCGTGTCGCGGGCGCCCAGGCCCGCCGCCTTCACGCCGAGCGGCTTGCCGGCCTCCAGGATGGCCCGCCAGAGCTCCGGCGCCTCCTCCCAGGGGCAGAAGATCTCGACCCCGTCCTCGCCCGTGTAGCCGGTGCGGGCCGGCATGCAGGCCACCCCCGCGACCACCGCCGGGCGGAAGTGGAACGACTTGAGCTCCCGGAGCTTCGCCGCGTCGGGGCCCAGCTTGACGAGGACGTCGAAGGCCCTGGGCCCCTGCAGCGCGATGAGCGCCGTGGCGTCGCTCTCGTCCTCGAACTCGCAGTGGTTCTGCGCGGCCCGGGCGAAGTGGCCGACGATCTTGTCGCGGTTGGACGCGTTGCACACGATCGTCCAGTCGTCCTGCGTGCGCCGGTAGACGATGAGATCGTCGAGGATGGTGCCGCGCTCGTTGCAGCAGCACGTGTACATCGCCTGCCCGTCGACGAGGCGCCTGGCGTCGTTGGTGACGAGGTAGTCGACCACGTGCGCGGAGTACTCGCCGCGCAGCCGCAGCTCGCCCATGTGGCTCACGTCGAACAGGCCCGCCGCCGTGCGCACGGCCTGGTGCTCGTCGACGATGCCGGTGTACTGCACGGGCATCTCCCAGCCCGCGAAGGGGACGATGCGCCCCTTGAGGGCGACGTGCTCGTCGTAGAGGGACGTCCTGCGCAGCGGCGACTCGGTCATGGCGCGCGCAGGGTAGCCGCACGCGCGCGGCGTGTCAGGTACCTCCGTCGCCCGGGGGGCACTGCACCTGATGGGGGGCAGGCGGGTTGCACGGCGCGACGCGCCCGCCGATGCGCCGCGGGCAGGGCGCGGCCTGCGGATACCACGTGCACGTGCCGTCGGCGGAGCGCT
>JAJYCT010000320.1 GCA_021778125.1 Myxococcales bacterium | reverse complement strand
GCGGCTGACCTGGGCGCACATCGCGGGCGACCGCGTGCGCCTCGAGGCCTCGAACGTCCACCTCGAGGCCACCGTGGCGGCCGGCGCCGCGACCGTGAGAGCGCGCTCGGACAACGTCACGCTCGCGCTGCCGGGAGGATCGCTCGGGCCCTGGGGCGTCGACGTCGAGCGCTCCCCAGGCGTCTCGCGCGTGCGCGTGACGCTCGACGCGACGGCGCCCGGCGCCGCCACGCTGCGCGTCGACGGCGACGACACCCGCGCGACGCGCGCGGAGCTCGCGATCAAGCGCTCCCCGCTCGCGCGCCTGGGGCTACCGCCCGCGCTGTTCGGCCTGCACGGCAAGGACCTGGAGCTGGAGGCGCTCCTCCACTACGAGGCGGCCGCCGGCGCGCGCGCCGACCTCACCGCGAGCGGGGCGCTGCACGCGCTCGATCTGGGCCTCCCGCGGCCCCTCGACGTCTCGTGGAAGGCGGCGGCCAGCGGAGATCCGGCGCAGGGGCTGGCGCTCTCGCGCTCGCGCCTCGCGGCCGGCCCCCTCGAGGGCTCGCTCACCGGCGTGGTCCAGGCGCGAGACGGGGGGGTGAGGGCCGACCTGGCGTGGACGGCGGGTCCGGTGCCGTGCGCGGCGTTCGAGCCCGCGGCCGCCGAGGGCGACGCCCTCGACCTCGCCTACCAGCTCCGGAAGCTCGCCGACGCCGCGGGCCTCGCCAGGCTGGCCGGCGAGATCCGCGCGCAGGGGGCGCTCACGTTCGACTCGCGCGACCCGTCGGCCTCCCGCGTGCGGCTCCTCCCGACCTCCACGTGCCAGGTGGCCTTGTTCGCGCGGTGAATCCGCGCTACGAGCGTCTGTCCCATGCGTGGATCCCGTCAGTCTGCCGTTCGCCCCGTGCCCAACGACGCCCAGAACAAGCTGCGCGCCCTCACCCGCCACCGCCGCATGAAGGTCGCGCACGCCGCTCAGACGACGCTCGTGAAGGTCGACCAGTGGGGCCGCGGCGCCGCGTTGCCCGCGGAGCTCGCGGGCGCGATCGAGCGGGCGGCGCTCCACGCGCAGGACCGCAAGAGCAAGAAGCACGCGTCGTAGGGTCAGCCGGCGCGCTTCGCGAAGTCCTTCATGAACTGCGTGAGCGCGTCGACCCACGCCGGCTCGACGGCGTTGTAGAGCGACACGCGGATGCCGCCGACGCTGCGGTGTCCCTTGAGGCCGACCATGTCCTGCTTCTTGGCCTCGTCGACGAAGCGCTTCTCGAGGTCCTCGGTGGGGAGGCGGAAGACGACGTTCATGACCGAGCGACTGTCCTCGGCGACGGGGCACCGGTAGAAGCCCGCGTGCGCGGCGATGGCTGCGTAGAGGACGTCGGCCTTCGTTCGGTTGCGGCTCTCGATGGCGTCCAGGCCCCCGAGCCCCTCGAGCCAGGCCAGCACGTTGCGCATCAGGTAAATGCCGAAGGTCGGCGGCGTGTTGAGCAGCGACCGCGCCTCGGCGTGCTCGCGATACTGGAGGATGCTCGGCAGGTCCTTGCGGCCCGCGCCGATGAAGTCCTTGCTCGCGATGACGACGGTGACGCCGCTCGGGCCGATGTTCTTCTGCGCGCCGCCGTAGATCATCGAAAACGGAGCGACGGCGATCTTGCGCCACAGGAAGTCGCTCGACACGTCGCAGACCTGCGGGCGGGCGCCGAAGCGCACGACGTCCCGGTACTGCACGCCGTGGATGGTCTCGTTGCTCGTCCAGTGCACGTAGGCGGCGGCGGGATCGAGCTTCGCCTCCTCGGGGCGCACAATGCGCGTGTACCCGCCGTCCTTGGTCGTCGCGGCAAGGTTCGCGCGCGCCCCGGCGATGGCGGCCCACTTGCCGGCCTCGCTGTACGCCTTCGCGCCCCAGGCGCCCGTGACGACGTAGTCCGCGCTGCCGCCGGGCGGCAGGAAGCTCATGGGGATGGTCGCGAACTGCAGCGACGCGCCGCCCTGCAGGAAGAGGATGTCGTGCGTCGTGGGCACGCCGAGCAGCTCGCGCAGCAGCGAGAGCGCCTCGTCGTGCACGGCCTCGTACTCCTTGCCCCGGTGCGAGTGCTCCATGACGCTCATGCCCGTGCTCGCGAAGTCGAGCAGCTCGTCGCGGGCGCGCTCGAGCGCGGGCAGAGGGAGGGTCGCGGGGCCGGCGTTGAAGTTCATCGTACGGCGCATGGTGCCGCGCACTGTAGTGCACCCGGCCCCGGGCCGTCACCGGCTCCAGCGCAGCACCTGAGGTTCCGCACTGGGGACCGATGCATGCCGGAGGCCGTGCGTGACATGCCGTGAGCCGCCGCACCCACGCGGCCGCCGGTCACCCCGCGTCACCCATGCATCCGGACGCACATCGTGCAGTGCCCGACGTCAGCTCGGCCGCCACCGTCCCACGCATCCGGGCCGAGGTCGCCCGCCTCGGCAACGAGACGGCGACCGAGCAGGGCTTCGTCGACAGGATCACGAGCTGGTACGCGTTCCGCACGGGCATGGGGACCAACCTCCTGCTCATGACGGCCATCAGCTTCGTCGTCGGGCTCTCGATCTCGGGGCAGACCTTCTACACGTTCGTCCTCGAGAACCTCGACAAGTTCGGCGCGCTCAAGGCCATCGGCGACGCGGGCGACGCTCGTGCTCCTGGGCGAGCAGGCGCGCATCGCGGCCGCGCAGGCCTCCGCGGGCACCGCCCCCTGCGCGACGGTCCTCAGCGTGCATGGCCAGGCGGCGATCACGCGGGCGACGATCCCGCCCCTCGAGCAGAAGACCGACCAGGCGACCGACCTGCTCGCGGCGCTCGTGGGCGCGACGCCCGCGACGTTCCGGCAGCCGGTGGTCTCCCTCGCGGAGCTCGCGCTGCCCGAGGAGGTGCCCCTCACGGTGCCGTCGCAGCTCGTTCGCCAGCGGCCCGACGTGCTCGTCGCCGACGCCGTGGCCGCGCAGACCGACGCCGTCGGGGCGTCCGAGAAGGCACTGCGCCTGCTGGAGGCCAACTACCAGGCGGGCCTCGCGACGTACCTGCAGGTGCTCGTGGGCGACACGCAGTACCTGCAGGCGCGGATCGGCTGGGTCCAGGCCGTCGCCACCCGCCTGCAGGACACCGTGGCGCTGTACGTGGCGCTGGGGGGCGGATGGGACCCCGAGTCCGACTCGAGGACAGGCCGTGGCCGGCGGCCGTGAAGAGCGCCGCTCACTCGCGCACGACGATCGTCAGCGCGCGGGTCGCGGCGCCGCCGGTCGCGCTCACCTTCGCGCCCGCCGCCACGAGCGTGCCCGGCCCCGTGACGTACGCGGTCACCTGCCCCGTCGCCGACGCGGCGCACGGCGCGACCGGCGTCGCGGCGCAGGCGGCCAGCGCCGCGCCGTTCCACGCGGGCGCCCCCGCCGGCGCGACGTCCACCGAGTACGCGAGCGAGCCGGCGTCGGGCGCCTCGACGAACGCCCCGCTGCCGCCGGAAAACGCGTAGACGACGCGGTCGTCGCCGACGCTCGAGGCGCTCTTCGCGCTCGACGCCTCGCGCACGAGCGTCTGGACGCCGTCGGGGTACGTCGGCACGATCGTCCCGGCGAGCGCGTAGACGGGGATCTCGCCCACGGGCGCCTGCGCCGTGACCGTCGTGCCGCCCCTGACGCTCGCGCCGCCGCTCCACGGGAACCACTGCCCGGGCGGCAGGACCACCT
Organism: Myxococcales bacterium; assembly: GCA_021778125.1. Taxonomy (GTDB): domain Bacteria; phylum Myxococcota_A; class Polyangia; order Polyangiales; family Polyangiaceae; genus Palsa-1150. Next base: position 2,623 of record JAJYCT010000320.1, on the reverse strand, counting down.
TGCGCGACGTGGCCCCCGCCGCCTGCACGGGCGCGACGAGCAGCCCGCCGCCGACCATCACCTCGTCGGCGACCGCCCACGACGCGTCGTCGGCGGGGAACTCGACGGCCAGCGGCCGCCAGATCGCCACGCCCGTGTCGTGCGCCGCCTGCGCGAGCCCGCGAAAGAGCGGCGCGAGCGCCGTGTGCAGCTTCGCGTAGCGCACCCAGTGCGCCGTCGAGTCGGCGTCGCTCTGCCAGCTCCACTCGAGCCTGGGCTCGGTGCCGTGGTGCGTGCGCATCACGGGCGACCACGCCCCGAGCTCGGTCCAGCGGAAGAACAGCTCCTTGGTCGACGTGGGGTTGGTCGCGCTCTGGTAGCCGGCGATGTCGCTGCCGAACGTCGACACGCCCGCGAGGCCCACGTTCGCGCCGATGGGGACGATCGTGGGCAGGCCGTCGTCGACCTCGAAGTCGGTGCGCTGGTCGCCCGCCCAGAACACGTCGGCCAGGGGCGCGGTCCCCAGCCACCCCGAGCGCACGAACGACAGCCGCTCGACGCCGTCGGCGGCGATCGCCGCGTCGAGCGCCTGCCGCTGCGCCTTCTGCCAGAGCACCGGGTAGCCGTCGTGCAGATCGAGCCCGGTACCGCCCGTGAGCTTCGCGTCGGTGGGGAGCCACTCGCCGTAGTCGCCCATCCACCCGTCGGCGCCGAGCGCGATGGCCGCGGCCATCTTGCCCACCGCCCACGCCGCGGCGTCGGGGTTCGAGAGGTCGACCATCGACGCCGGCTGGAACTTCGCGTCGGTGAACGTGTACGGGCTGCCGTCGCTCTTCTTGATCAGGTACCCGCTGGGCGCGGTCTCGGGCCAGGCCTTGCTGTCCTGCTCGACGAACGAGTTGAAGTAGACGAGCCACTTGAAGCCCGCGGCGTGCAGGTCGGACGCGACGGCCTCGAAGTCGGGGTAGAGCGTGCGGTCGACCTCCCACTCCTCCTTCAGCGCGTAGCTGTTGCCGCTCCAGGTGCCGCCGCGCCAGTCCTCGGTCCAGAGGACGCTCGAGGGCGCGCCCGCGGCCCGCAGCGCCGCGGCGACGGCGCGCACGCTGGCCGAGCCGAAGATGGCGTCGTTCCACGGCGCGAACGCGAAGGCCGGCGGCACCCGCGGCCGGCCGAAGTGCGCCGTCGCGCGCGAGAGCGCCTCGTGCGGCGAAGGCCCGTAGAAGAGGTTCACCGTGACGGGCAGCTCGAGCTCCATGCGCGCCACGTCGCTGCGCTCCGAGCAGAGCGCGAAGGTGGAGCGCGCCTGCGTGTCGGCGACGGCCACGTAGCCGCGGCGCGCGAGGAACTCGGGCAGCGGCATGTACGCCGAGTGCCGGCGGCCGACGATCTGCCAGCCGGCCCTGGGATCGTCGGTCGCGAGGTCCTTACCGATCCCCTCCTCCTGCACCCAGATGGGGATCGTCTCGCCGCGCGCGCGCACGCCCCAGGTCTGCGCGCCGAAGCCCGCGAACTCGTCGCTCGCGTCGCAGCCGAAGCCCCACGAGATGCGCCGCCGGGGGCCCGATCCCTTGTACGCGGGGGCGCCGTCGCCAGGGGTGATCGTCGCGACCAGGTGGTCGTCGTCGTCGCCGCGCGCGAAGGCGATCGACGCGGCGCGCGTGCCGTCGGCCTCGACGAGGGCGACGCTCGCGCCCGAGACCACCGCGCGCGTGACGACGTGCCACGGCTGCGTCGTGTCGTCGGCGATGGCGAACGAGCCGTACTGCATCTGGATGGTCGCGCCGAGGTCGCGCACGGCGAAGCCCGTCATCGGCGGCGCGTCGTCGTTCTGCGACTGCGGCGTGCCGACGTCGCCCGACGCGTCGAGCCCGGAGAGAAGCTCCGCGCCGCCGGGGCCGAGCACGCTCAGGTTCGCCGTGCCCGGCGCGACGCGCACCGTGAACGCGCCGACGGCGAAGGTGACCGGGGGCGCGCTCGACGACGAGCTGCAGCCCCACAGTGCCGAGAGGAGAGCGAGGATCGACGCGCGGCGCACGGGGCGCAGTGTAGAGGATCTCGGGGGGCGACGCGGAGACGGGGAGCTTCCGGGGGCCTGACGACCCCGGAGCCGCTCCCCGTCTCGCGGTCTCTCCGCTCACCCCCGGCGGGGTGGGGTCAGCAGCCCGGCCCGGGGCCGCACGAGTCGCTGAGGGCGCCGGCGACGCCGCCGGGTCCAGCCGGCGCCACGCTGCCGAAGCCGTTGCCGCCCCCCTGCCCGGGCGTGCCGGCCGCGCCGGCCGTTCCGCCGAGGAGGGAGGGGCCGCCGCTGTACGCGCTCGTCCCCACGGTCACGACCGCGACCGGCAGGCCGCCGTCGCCGGCGCCGCCGCCTGCGCCGCCGCCTGCGCCACCTCCGTTGCCGCCCGCCCCTCCACCGCCGGCGGAGTAGCCGATGGCGCCACACGTCTGGCCGGGGGCGCCCGCGCCGGCCGCACCGCCGCCGCCGCCCTGACCCTGGTAGCCGTTGCCGCCGTTGCCGCCGTGGCCGCCGCTGCCGCGGTTGATGAGCGTCCCGGTGAGGTCGAGGGACGCGTTGTAGAGGATGACGCCGAACGATCCGCCGCCCTGGCCGCCGCCCTGGCCGCCGCCGCCGCCGCAGCCGCCG
>JAJYCT010000029.1 GCA_021778125.1 Myxococcales bacterium | reverse complement strand
CGGCGGGGTGGCGACCGACGCGCTCGGCGGCGCGCTCGCCACGGGCGGCGGGGCCGACTCGATGGGCGCGGGGGCCGGGGGCGGCGGCGGGGGCGGCAGGTTCTCGTTTCCACCGCCGCAGGCGATGGCGAGGGCCGCGGGAAGAAGGGGCAGAGAGAGGAGGAGAAGGCGGTGGGCGTTCATGCGGGCCGGAGGATCGTCCGGGTCGCTCGCGAGCGCAAGGCTCTGCAGTGGGCAGGGCCGCGGTCCCGCCCGCCAGCCGCCGTGCTACGTGTCGACGGGGCCATGCCGCATCGCCAGCGCTACCTGTTCGTGTGCACGAACCGCCGCCCCGAGGGGCACCCCAAGGGGTCCTGCGCGGAGAAGGGCTCCGAGGCGGTCGTCGCCAGGCTCAAGGAGGCCCTCGCGCGCCTGGGCGTCGCGAAGGACGTCGCGCGCGCCTGCTCCGCCTCGTGCCTCGACCTGTGCGAGGTGGGCGCGAGCATCGCGGTGGAGCCTGAGCACGTGGTGTACGGGCACGTGACGGAGGCCGACGTCGATGCCATCGCCGAGGCGGCGGCGCGCGGCGAGATCGTCGAGCGCCTGGTCGTCGCGGGGCTCGACGAGCACCGCCGGCGGCGAGAGGGCTGACCCTTGCTCCCGGGCTTCTCGTTCCGCGAGACGATGCGCGGCAGCTACTGGCGGCTCGACGCGCCCACCGACGAGCGCGCGATCGAGGTGACGCTCGAGGCGCGCGCCGACGACGTGGCGACCTTCGCGCGCGACAAGACGCTGCGCCTGCGCGGGACGCTCGACGCCGAGGGCCTCGCGGCGCGGCGAGACGTCGAGGGCACGCTCGTCTTCAGGCTGCTCGAGGAGCGGCGCCTCCCGTACCGGCTGCGGTTCCGCGGCGACGACGGGCGGGCCTACGAGCTGTCCGGGCAGAAGGAGTGGCTCGGCTTCGCGCCCGTGGCCTCGCTCACGACGCTGCCGGTGAGCCTGTACGACGACGCGGGCGCCGAGATCGGGCGCGCCACGCTGCGCTTCGACCTGCGCAGCGACGCGGGGGCCTGGCTCAAGAGCTTCCGGGTACACCTGTTCGGGTGAAGGGGGCCGGAGTCGGTCGGTCGGACGCGACCCGCGGCCGGTCGCAGCCGAGGCGCGGTCGACCGTGGCCGCCCCGTCTTTGACGCTCTGTCCACCCTGTGACATCTTGTCCACCGCGATGACAGGAGTGCCGATCTTCCCGCCGCCTCCCGGCTCTGCCGCAGCGCTCCCCGAGGCTCCGGCCTCCCCGCCGCTTGCGCCCGTGCCCGATCCGTCGCCGGACGCCATCACGGTCCTGGTCGTCGACGACGAGCGGTCGAACGTCGAGTCGCTCGAGAAGATCTTCCTGCGCGAGGGCATGCGCGTGCTCTGCGCCTCGGACGCCAAGCGCGCGCTCGAGGTGGTGCGCACGCACCGGGTCCACGTCGTGCTGACCGATCTGATGATGCCGGGGACGACGGGGCTCGAGCTCCTGCGGGCCGTCAAGCAGGTCGCTCCGGACGTCGAGGTCGTGCTCATGACGGCGTACGGCTCGGTCGAGGCTGCGGTGAGTGCGATGCGCGACGGGGCGTACGACTTCGTCGAGAAGCCGCTCAAGCGCGTGTCGATCGTCAAGAGCGTGCGCAAGGCCGCCGAGCGCCAGAAGCTCGTCGCCGAGAACCGGTCGCTCAAGGACGAGATCAAGCGCCTCGCGCACCGCGACCTCGTCGGCTCGTCGCCTGCCCTGCGGCGGGTCGTCGACGTCGCGACGCAGGCGGCCCCGAGCCAGGCGACGGTGCTCGTGCTCGGCGAGAGCGGCACGGGCAAGGAGCTTCTGGCCCGGTACATCCACGAGCGCTCGGCGCGCGCTCGCGGGCCCTTCGTAGCCGTCAACTGCGCGGCCATCCCGGAAACGATCCTCGAGAGTGAGCTCTTCGGCCACGAGAAGGGCGCCTTCACAGGGGCCACGGGCCGCAAGGACGGCCGCTTCGCGCGGGCCGCGGGCGGCACGCTGTTCCTCGACGAGATCGGCGAGCTGCAGACGAGCGTGCAGGTCAAGCTGCTGCGCGTCCTGCAGGAGGGCGAGTTCGAACCCCTCGGCGGCCACACGCAGAAGGCCGACGTGCGCATCGTCGCCGCGACCAACCGCGACCTGGTCGCCGAGGTGGCGGCGGGACGCTTCCGCGAGGACCTCTTCTACCGCCTCAACGTCATCGCGATCACCGCGCCGCCGCTGCGCGCGCGCCGCGAGGACATCCCGCTGCTCGTCGACCACTTCCTGGGCCTGTACTGCGCGAAGAACGGCCGCCCGCGCCTGCACCCCACGCGCGGCTCGCTCGACCGGCTGATGGACTACGCGTGGCCGGGCAACGTCCGCGAGCTCGAGAACGTGATCGAGCGCGCCGTGGTGCTCTCGCGCAGCGACGCCCTCGGCGAGGCGGACCTGCCCGAGCACATCGCGAGCGCGCCCGCGGCGGCCTCCACGCAGCTCACCTTCGAGATGGGCACCCCGCTCGACGAGATCGAGCTGCGCGTCATCCGCGAGACCCTGCGACACACCCGGGGAGACAAGAGCGTCGCGGCCCAGCTCCTCGGGATCTCGACCCGGACCATCTACCGGAAGCTCGACGGGGTGGCCGACGACGGCGATCGGCCGCGTTGACATTTTGTCCCGGTCCGGCGACCCGGCCGTGAGCCGCTCGCCAAGGTGGCGAAGAGGGCCCCGGGGCCATGTGGAAACATCCAATAACCTCGCATGGTTGAGGGATGGCACGTGCCTCGCAGAAAGGGCTGCGGGGCACCCCGCGCCCCGACCCCCATGGCCCTCGACAAGCTGCTCCGCCGCCACTTCTGGGCCGTGATCCTCCTGCTGGTCGCGGCGGCCGCGTTCTTCGACGCGCAGGGGATCATGCACGTCGTCGGCGCGAGCCTCGGAGCGGACGCCAAGCAGCTCGCGACGCCGCCGTTCGTCTCGATGGCGGCCCCGGGCGCCGGCTCGGCCAGCCCCCACGCGCTCAGCGCGGACGCGATCCTGCACCGCAACCCGTTCGACTCGGTGACCGGCCCGCTCGACGTCGCTGCGGCCGCGGAGATCGCGTCGGAGCAGGAGCAGGCGATCGCGGCGCCTCCGGACATGAGCGATCCATTCCATGCGCCCGACTGCGAGGGCGTCAAGGTCCTCATCATCACCGCGTCGGCCGATCCCGACTGGTCTTTCGCGGCGCTCGAGACGACCAAGGAGAAGGGCAAGAGCGTGCTGCGCCGGCGCGGCAGCGACATCGACGGCAAGACCGTCCGGTTCATCGGGTGGGATCGCGTGTGGATGACCAGCGGCAGCCTCCTGTGCCAGGCCCAGATGTTCAAGCCGCCGCCCGCCGCGAGCGGGTCCGCCGCGCCGCCCCCGCCCGCGCCCATGCCGGCCGGAGGCGGGGCCGGTGCGGTCGCCGACGACATCAAGAAGGGCATCCAGCGGGTGGGGCCCAACGAGTTCAACGTCGACCGAACCGTCGTCGACAAGATCCTCGAGAACCAGGCAGAGCTGATGCGCCAGGCCCGCATCGTTCCCGAGCAGGAGAACGGCAAGGTCGTCGGCATCCGTCTCTTCGGCGTCCGAGCCGACACGCTGCTCGGCACGCTCGGCATGGAAAATGGCGACCGCCTGCAGACGATCAACGGGTTCGACATGACGAGCCCCGAGAAGGCGCTCGAGGCGTACGCGCGTCTGCGCACCGCCGATCACCTGACCATCCAGATCAACCGGAAGGGTCAGAATCAGAACCTCGACTACAACATCAAGTGAGCGAAACCATGCCCGAAGGTCCCGTCGACAACCGAACACTGCTGCGTCACACCCTGGTCACGGCCGGGGCGATGGTCGGCGCGTGCATCGTCGTGGTCGGCACGATCACCCTGGTCGCCAGCGCGGTCGTCTCGAGCGTGGTGTCGCCGAAGGGGGACAAGGGGGAGGCGAGCAGCGGCGAGCCCGCGCTCATTCCGGCGGGCAACGTGCACGGTGCGGTGCCCGGGGCGCCCCTCGTGCCGGGCCACCCGGCACCGTTCGTCCAGGTCTCGAAGTAGCGGGAGACGTACGTGCGCGCCAAGACGATGAGATCGCACCTGAAGGCCACCCTGTGGACGTGCAACGCGGCCCTCGCGCTCACCACCGCGAGCGCGCTGGCCCAGCCGCGCAGGCCCAACATTCCGATCCCGCCGACGGGCCCCGCGGCGCCGGTGCCCGTGCCCGCACCCGACTCCACCGCGGGGGCCGGCGGTCCGGCCGCAGCGGGCGGTGCAGGGGGCGTCGCCGCCGGCAAGCTTGCACCCGTGCCGGTGCTTGGCCCGAACGGGAAGCCGATGGGCGACACCGGGGGCCTGCAGCAGTTCGAGACCGGCGTCGAGTACGAGCCGCGCGCCGGCGGCGACAAGGTCTCCTTCTCACTCGAGGACGCCGACCTGCCCGAACTCGTGCGCGTCATCGGCGAGCTGACGGGCAAGCGGTTCATCTTCGGCGGCAAGGTCCACAACATCAAGGCGACCGTCTTCTCGCCGCAGAAGGTCACGGTCGCCGAGGCGTACCAGGCCTTCCTGTCGATCCTCGATGCCAACGGCCTGACGGTCGTCCCGCACGGCCGCTTCTACAAGATCGTCGACTCGCCCGACGCCAAGACGGGCGCGCCCGTCTACGTCGCGGGGCAGGGGGGGACGGGCGAGGAGCGGTACGTCACGCGGATGCACCGCCTGCACAACGTCAGCGCCGAGGAGGTGGCGACCGTCCTCGGACACTTCAAGAACAAGGACGGAGACATCACCGTCTACGGTCCCGGCAATCTCCTCATCATCACGGACACGGGTTCGAACATCCAGCGGATGATGCGGATCCTGGAGGACGTCGACGTCGGCGGCGTGGGCGACCAGATCTGGATCGAGCCGATCCACTACGGCATGGCGTCCGACATCGCCTCGCGGCTCGAGGAGGTCTTCGACATCAAGCCCGGGAGCGGGGGCAAGGACACCAAGGGCGGCGCCGCCCCCGTCAGCCTCGGGAGCGACGTCCACGTCTCGAAGATCATCGCCGACGATCGGAGCAACTCGCTGGTCATCGTCGCCACCGAGCGTGCGTACCTGCGCATCCTGGAGTTCATCAAGCGCATCGACCTGCCGGTGAAGACGGGCGAGGGCGAGATCCACGTCGTGATGCTCCAGCATGCCGACGCCGTCGACATGGCGAAGACGCTGAACGAGATCATCACCGGCGCCGTCGCCGCGGGCGGTGCGGCGCCGCAGGGCAAGGGCGCCGTCGCGGCCGCGCCGCTCGAGATCTTCGAGTCGAAGATCAAGGTGAGCGCCGACAAGGCCACCAACTCGATCGTCGTCACGTCCAGCCTCCGCGACTTCGCCAACCTGCGCGCCGTCATCGACAAGCTCGACATGGCGCGCCGCCAGGTGTTCATCGAGGCGGTCATCATGGATCTCACGATCGACCGCGAGAACCAGCTCGGCATGTCGTTCCACGCGGCCGCCGCGGCCAACAGTCCGGTCGGCACCGGGCAGTCGATCCTCTACGGCGGTCTCAACCCCTTTCGCACGATCCTCCTTCCCAGCCCCACCGACTCGACGCTCAACGCGTTCGCCCTCGGCATCCGCGGTCCGGGCGTGCCCGGCACCGAGAACCTGCTGGGCACCGGAATCTCGATTCCGGCTTTCGGCGTCCTCATCAACGCGCTCTCGAGCAACAACGACGCCGACACGCTGTCGACGCCCCACATCCTCGCCACCGACAACGTCCCGGCCGAGATCAACGTCGGACAGAACATCCCGCTGCAGACCAACATGGGCGGGTTCGGTGGGCTGCCGGGGGCCGCAGGAGCCGCGGGGAGCCCGATGATGGGCGGCATGATGGGCATGATGCCCGGCTTCGGCATGACGGCGCCGCGCCAGGACATCGGCACGAAGGTCAAGATCGTGCCCCACCTCAACGACTCCGACGAAGTCCGGCTCGAGGTAAGCGAGGAGATCAGCGACATCGCCGGGCAGCAGCCGCTCGGCTCGCTGGGCGCGATCCCGTTTGCCAAGCGCACCGCCACGACGCAGCTCGTCGTGAAGGACCAGCAGACGGTGGTCATCGGTGGGCTCGTCCGCAACCACGTGGACCGCCTCGACACGAAGATCCCGCTGCTCGGCGACATCCCCGTGCTGGGCGCGCTGTTCCGGTCGCGCTCGACGTCGATGACCAAGTCCAACCTGATCCTCGTGCTGACGCCGTACATCGTCCGCGAGCAGGCCGATCTGCGCAGGGTGTTCGAGCGCAAGATGCAGGAGCGGCAGGAGTTCCTCGACCACTACTTCGTCTTCGCGGAGCAGCAGGAGTACGAGCCGCCCAAGGACTACTCGCGCACCAACGGGCTGCTCGAGGACGTGCGCCAGTCGTACCTCGAGGTCGACGAGCAGCGCCGGCTCGAGGAGCTGACCAAGCCGCGCGAAATGAGGACCCACGAGCCGGGCCAGCCGCTGGAGCTTCCGGCCCCGGTGGGCGCTCCGGGGGCGGCGCCGCACACGGGGGCCACGCCGGTGAACGCGTCGCCCGCTCCTGCCCCGCCTGCGCCCGGGGCCCCCGCCAGCCCTCAGCTCAACGTGGCGCCGCCGCCGCGCACCTTCGAGCGGATCGAGAGGTGAGCGGATGGCCTCCGAGCAGCGCTTCCTCGGCGAGATCCTGGTGCGGCGCGGAGCGCTGCCGGCCGACAAGCTCGACGGTCTGCTCGCGACGCAGCGGGAGCGGGGGGGGGATCTGTTCGACCTGGCGGTGAACGCCAACGTCGCCGACGAGATGGCGATCGCCAAGGCGCTCGCCGACGAGGCGGCGCTCCCGCTCGTCGTGCGGATCGACCCCGCCGACATCGTGACGACGGTGGCCACGCGCGTGCCCATCGCGTTCGCCAAGGCGCACCGGATCCTCGTGGTCCGCGAGAGCGACGCCGCCGTGCACGTGGTGTGCAGCGATCCGTTCGACACCCAGGCGCTCGACGACGTGCGCGTCATCTTCGAGAAGACCGTGGACGCCTCGGTGGGGGGCCGCGACCGCATCGAGGACGCCATCAACCGCGTCTACGAGAAGCAGGCGGGCGAGGAGCAGCTCGAGAGCGACGAGGCGAACCCCGAGGACGAAGCCGCGAGCGACATCCTCGACTCCGACGAGGAGGCCCCCGTCATCCGCTGGGTCAACTCGCTGTTTTTGCAGGCGATGAAGGAGCGCGCGAGCGACATCCACATCGAGCCGGAGGAGAAGGAGGTCATCGTCCGCTACCGCATCGACGGTGAGCTCTACGTCGCGCGCCGCGCGTCGCGCGCGTTCATGAACAGCATCATCAGCCGCATCAAGATCGAGAGCGCGCTCAACATCGCCGAGAAGCGCCTGCCGCAGGACGGGCGCATCACGAAGAAGATCGCCGGCAAGGGCTTCGACATCCGCGTCAGCACCATCCCGACGAGCCGCGGCTACGAGCGCATCGTGATGCGTCTGCTCAACAAGTCGAGCGTCCTGCTCGATCTGCCCGACCTGGGCTTCAGCCCCCGCGAGTACGCGCTGATGGACGGGCTGATCCGGCGGCCCGACGGCATCATCCTCGTCACGGGGCCGACCGGCAGCGGCAAGACGACGACCCTGTACGCGTGCATCAACCGGATCAACCAGCCGAACCTGAACATCCTGACGGCCGAGGATCCGGTCGAGTACGAGATCCAGGGCATCCACCAGGTCCACGTGCAGGCCAAGATCGGGCTGACGTTCGCGAGCGCGCTGCGCGCCTTCCTGCGCCAGGACCCGGACATCGTCATGGTCGGCGAGATCCGCGACCACGAGACGCTCGAGATCGCCATCAACGCTTCGCTCACCGGCCACCTGGTGCTCTCGACGATCCACACGAACGACGCGGCGGGCGCCGTCACGCGCACCATCGACATGGGCGCCGAGCCGTTCCTGCTGCGTTCGAGCGTGATCGGGATCCTGGCCCAGCGCCTGGTGCGCGTGCTGTGCAAGCACTGCAAGTACCAGTACCTCGCCGAGGACTTCGAGCTCGAGGAGCTCGGGCTCACGGCCGAGCGGATGCGCACGCGGGCGGCCCGGCGCAACAACCCGGCGTCGCGGTACTTCCCACGTACCGTCGGGGAGGGGGACCTGTTCGAGAGCTTCGACCCCGCGCAGCGCCCGATGTTCTGGAAGGCGCGCGGCTGCGCCGAGTGCTCGAACACGGGCTTCGCCGGGCGCCGCGGCATCTACGAGCTGTTGCTCGTCGACGACGCGGTCGGCCCGCTCATCCTCAAGAGGGCGGATGCGCAGACGATCAAGCGCACCGCGCAGGAGATGGGCATGGACACGCTCCGCGACGACGGGGCGCGGAAGGTCCTGGCCGGCATGACGACCGTCGAGGAGGTCCTCGCCGCCACGCAGGAGGACGTCGAGGCGGACAAGGGGACGGCTGCGGCTGCGGGGGCGGCTGCGGGGGCGGCCGTGGCGCCCGTGTCGCGGGTCGGGGCCGAGGCGGAGTGACCCATGGCCGTCTTCGAGTATCGAGGCATCCTCGCCGCGAGCGGCAAGCAGGTCCACGGGGTTCGCGACGCGGACAACGCCAAGGTCCTGCGGGCCGTCCTCAAGCGGGAGGGGATCCTCCTCACGAACGCGCACGAGGAGGTGAAGGCGCGCGCGGGAGCGGGCAAGGGGGGCGGCGGCGGCCTGTCGCTCTTCAACCGTATCAGTATCGACGACATCGCGATGATGACGCGGCAGCTCGCCACCCTGGTGAGCGCGGGGATCCCGCTGGTCGAGGCCGTGGGCGCCCTCATCGAGCAGATGGAGAAGCTCGAGCTGAAGCGCGTGCTCACGCAGGTCGTCGACCGGCTGAACGAGGGCAGCTCTCTGGCCAAGGCGCTCGAGGCGCATCCGCGCGTCTTCACCAACCTCTACGTGAGCATGGTCGCGGCGGGCGAGGCGTCCGGCACGCTCGAGGGTGTCCTCGAGCGCCTCGCGGACTTTCTCGAGTCGCAGTCCAAGCTGCGCGGCAAGGTGGGCGCCGCCCTGGCGTATCCGGCGCTCATGATGTTCATCGGCTCGGCGCTCATCACGGTCATGATGGTCGTGGTCGTGCCCAAGGTGACGGCGATCTTCGAGAGCCTCGACCGCGCGCTGCCCTGGTACACCGAGGCCCTCATCGGGACGTCGCACTTCATCTCGTCGACCCAGATGTTCGGGTTCGTCGTCTCGATGGTGACCTTCACGTTCACGCGCTCGGCGCTCCGCGACTACAAGGAGAGCGAGCGCACCAAGCATCTGGTGTTCGTGATCCTCTCGCTCGTCTCGGGGGCGATGCTCGTGCTCGGCGCCTTCTCGGTCGAATCTCTGGGGGCCTACGCGGTCGGCGTCGTGGTCGGCCTCTTCGCCGGCCTCGGGATCGCGTGGCTCATCGCATGGGTGGCGACGCCGGAGGGCCGGGCCACCAAGGACGGGTTCCTGCTCAAGCTCCCGATCGTCGGGACGCTCGTGCGCATGCTGGCGGTGTCGCGCTTCGCCCGCACGCTCGCGACGCTGCTCCGTAGCGGGGTGCCGCTGCTCAAGGCGATGGACATCGTCAAGAACGTCCTGGACAACGGCAAGCTCGAGAAGGTGATCGAGACCGCCACGGGGAGCATCCGCGAGGGCGAGTCGATCGCCCTGCCCCTCAAGCGAAGCGGTGACTTCCCGCCGATCGTGACGCACATGATCGCGGTCGGCGAGCGCAGCGGTCAGCTCGAGCAGATGCTCGAGAACGTCTCGCGCGCCTACGATGCGCAGGTGGAGACGCGCGTGCAGGCCCTCACGAGCCTGCTCGAGCCGCTGATGATCGTCTTCATGGGCGGTGGAGTAGGATTCATCGCGTTCGCCATCTTGATGCCGCTCATCCAGATGAACGAGTTCATCCAGCAGTAGGGCAAGAGACGATGCCTGGAACCCGCGGTGAGCCCAAGGTCTTCTTCTCGTGGGAGAAGCGTGGAGGCCTGCGCTCGATGCTCGGGCGCGCGCGGGCGCGCAAGGCGCTGCTCGTCGCGGCGGGCGTCGCTGCGGTGCTCTGGCTGCGCGCGCGCGAGCGTCACGCCGCAGACGTGCGAGCGACGCGCGCGACGATCACGACGACGATCGACGCCGTCGCCGCCTGGCGGGCGGACCACGACCGGACGTGCCCCGGAGTGCTCGGGGACCTGGTCGCGGCCGGCTACGTGCGCGCCGTCCCGCGCGACGCCTGGGGCCACGCGCTGCGCGTCACCTGCCCCGGCCGGCGGGACCCCGCCGGCTTCGATGTCTCCAGCGACGGCCCGGACGGCGAGCTGGGGGGCGTAGACCGCGTCGAGTGAAGGGGGAAGGATGAATCCGAGAGGCCCGTTGAAGGAGAATCAGATGCGACCGATAAAGACCAGGAGCGCCCTGCGTAAGGCCGCTTCGCGCGGCTTGACGCTCGTCGAGCTCGTTATCGTCATCACGATCATTGGCGTGCTCACGGCCGCGATCTCGATCGGCGTCATGGCGGCCAAGAAGAAGGCTGATGTGGGCACGACGAACACGGCCTGCAATTCGATCCGGAGCGCCAGCATCCTCTGGAAGAGCTCGCACCCCGGGGACGACTGTCCGACGGTGGACCAGCTCAAGCAGGAGGGCTTGCTCGAAAAGGCGTTCAACTCCAAGGACCCGTGGGGGAACCCGTTCCAGGTGGCGTGCGACGTCGACGAGATCACGTGCTCGACGAACGGGCCCGACCGCAAGGAGGGCAGCGAGGACGACATCCGGGTTCCGCCGGCCGATCAAGGCTCGACCGGGAAGTGACGTAGCGGAGCTGGTGCCGTGAAGAGGAGCCGCGCGAGAGCCAGCAGCCGTGGGCTGACGCTGATCGAGATCTTCGTCGTGATGGCGATCGTGGCGCTCGTGACGGGCGTCGCGATCGCGGGATCGATGCAGCTCCCGTCGGCCCGGCTCCGCGGCTCGGCCACCATGATCACCAGCGCGATCAAGGTGGCCTACACGCGCGCCACGGCTACGTCGCGGGACCTCCGGCTCGTCATGGATCTCGACGAGAAGAAGATCTGGCTGGAGCAGAGCGACCTCCCGATGCTCGTTCAGTCCAAGAGCAAGCTCGCGGCGGCGGGCGCGGACCCCGTCACCAACGAGGAGCGGGCCGCGCTCGCCGAGGGGCAGCGGATCGTCCAGGGGGTGCCGATCGCGAAGCCACGGTTTCAGCCCATCGCCACGTGGGGGTTCGGTGACGACAAGGGCGGCAAGAAGGGCAAGCTGCTCGAGCGGGGCATCACGTTTCGCTCCGTGCAGACCCCGCACGACGACAAGCCCCGCACGTCCGGCCGGGCCTACCTCTACTTCTGGCCGGGAGGGCGCACCGAGCTGGCCTCGATCCAGGTGCGCATCGGCGAGTCGACCGAGGACAGCCAGACGCTGACCCTGCAGGTGGCGCCGCTCACCGGCAAGGTGTCGATCAAGGTCGGCGCCGTCGATCTCAAGGTCCCGACCGACGACGTTCAGCTCTCCGATCGCCAGGACGGGGTGTTCTGAGCCATGCGCCGTCGCCGGGGCTTCTCGCTGCTCGAGGTGCTGATGGCCGTCGCGCTGTTCGGCGCGGTCGTCACGATCATCCTGTCGGCGCAGGCGGGGCTCGTGGCGAGCGATCGCACAGCGACGAACATGAGCCAGGCGATCGAGGTCGGTCGCTGCCGCATGAGCGAGATCGAGGAGAAGCAGCTCAAGCTCGGCTACCCGGAGATGGAGGAGAAGGACCAGGGCCCCCTTTGCTGCAACGAGCGTGAAACGCCGGGGTTCACCTGCGAATGGCGCGTCGAGCGCGTCCTGCTGCCGCAGCCGATCGGGCTCTCCGGCGATGCGGGCGTCGGCTCGATCCTCGGCGGCGGGCTCGACCTCGACGCGGGTATGATGTCGGGGGCCGGGGGAATGCCGACCTCGCTCGCCTCGCCTGCGGGGACCGTTCTGGTCAACCCGATGGGCGGCGCCACGCTCGATCTCGATGCCGGGCTCCAGAACATAGGTCAGTCGCTCACGCAGTCGTTCGGCGGCGCGGGCGCGGGGGCGGGGATGTCCGGCCTGCTCTCGCTCGTCTTCGGGATCGTCTATCCGTCGCTCAAGCCGATGCTCGAGGCGGCCATCCGCCGGGTGACGGTCGTCGTGCACTGGACGGAGGGGCGCCAGGAGCGCGACTTCACCCTCCAGCAGTACATCACCAACCCGTCGCGCGCCGGTCTGCTGGCGGCCGTGGGCGACGCGGGCGCCTTCGCCGACGGCGGCGGCGTCGGCGCTGCGATGCTCGGCGGGGTCCTCCCGGGCGCCGCCGGTCCGGGCGCTGCCGGGATGGCGCCGGGGATGGCCCGATGAGCCGGCGCCGTCGCCCCTCGGCCCGCGGCATGACGCTGCTCGAGGTCATGGTGGCCGTCGCCGTGCTCGCGGGCGTTGCGGTGCTCATCCAGGGCGTCACGTCGTCGCTCGCGAAGGGCAAGAAGGGCGAGGCGGCGCGCGCCGAGCGCATGCACCAGGGGCGCGAGGCCATGCAGCGCATCGTCCGCGATCTGTCGGCGGCCTACATCTCGATGCACGTGCCCGCGATGATCGCGCTGCAGCTCGAGAGGACCGCGTTCATCGGTCGCGCGTCGACGCCCTACGACCGCCTCGACTTCACGGCGTTCGCGCACCTGCGGACGGAGCGCGACGTGCACGAGTCGGATCAGGCGGAGGTCGGGTACTTCGCCGCGCGGGATCCGGACGTCGACGGCAAGATGGATCTCGTCCGGCGCGAGCAGACGCCGATCGACCTCGACCCCCAGCGCGGCGGGATCGTGAACGTCGTCGCCGAGGACATCCAGGAGTTCCACCTCCGGTACCTCGACCCCATGACCAGCCAGTGGATCACGACCTGGGACACGACGCAGGTGACTGGCCAGCCCAACCGGCTGCCCCTGGAGGTGGAGATCACGATCGTCCTCAAGGGGGTCGGAGACGGTCCGCCGTACAGCTACACGACCAAGGTCTTCATCCCCATCCAGCAGCCGCTGTCGTTCGGGATCCAGCAATGAGCGGCGCCGAGCGCGCAGCGGCGCGGGCCAGACGCCGGAAGCGAGAGCGGGGCGTCGCGCTCATCATGGTGCTCGGCGCCATCGCGATCATGATCGTCATGCTCGCCGAGTTCCAGGACGACGCCGGCGCCGAGTACGCCGCGGCGACGGCGGCCCGGGACGGCGTGCAGGCGGAGTACTTCGCGCGCAGCGCCGTCAACCTCGAGCGCCTCCTCATCGCGTCTGAGCCCACGATGAGGCAGGCGATCACGCCGCTGTTCGCGCTCATGAGACAGCGCCCGCCGCAACTCCCCGTCTGGGAGTACTCCGACCGTATCCTAGGCGCCTTCAACGACTCGGACGGCTCGAAGGACTTCTCGAGTCTGTCCGGGCTCGACCTCTCGCTCTCCAAGAACCTCGGCCTCAAGGCCGGGCGCTTCGAGGTCACCGTCGTCGACGAGGACGCGAAGCTCAACGTGAACATGGGGGCGTCGAACGAGATCGCGCACATCCGCCTCTCCAAGGAGCTGATGAGCGCCATGGCTCCCCTTCAGTACAACACGCTCTTCGAGCAGCGGGACGCCACCGGGAACTTCTCCGACCGGCTCACCACGTGCTCCGCGCTCATCGACTGGGCGGACCCCGACGAGCAGCTCTTCTCCTGCGACGCCACGCAGGGTCCGTCGTCGAACGCGGTCGAGGACTCGTACTACCAGATGCTGCCGAAGCCCTACCGTCGCAAGAACGCCCCGTACGACTCGCTCGAGGAGTTGCACATGGTGCGCGGTGTCTCCGACGACTTCTGGTCGACGTTCGTCGACCCGGAGCCCACCGACCCCAAGAAGCGGATCATGACCGTGTGGGGGCAGGGGACGGTCAACGTCAACTCCGCGAATGCCCTCACGCTCTACGGCGTGGTGTGCTCGGGCGCTCCGCTGGCGGAGATGTGCATCGACCCCATGCAGATGCAGCTCTTCGTGATGGCGATGACCATGGCGCGGGGCATCACGATGGGGGCGCCCCTGTTCGGCACGCCGAGGGACTTCATCAACGCAATGGAGGGCAAGGGCATGATCGGCCCGATGCTCACGCTCATGGGTCTCAAGCCCGTGAAGTTTCAGTCGGAGAGCGACTTCGCGAACAGTCTCTCGACCACCAGCAAGGTGTTCTCGATCTACGCCGTGGGGGTGGTGAAGGGGTTCCGGCGCGAGACGCGCGTGAAGATCCACACGGTCGTTGACTTCCGCGCGACCAACGACCTGCTCCCGGGCTCCGGCCCCGCCGGCGGGACGCCCGCGCAGACGACCACCGCCCCCGGGCAGGCAGGAACCGCGGCCGCGATGGCCGGTGCGATGACCACCGCACTGCAGCCGAGCGTCGGCGGGCAGGTGCTCTACTACGAGATCGAGTAAAGGGAGCACGGCACATGCCCACGTGGCTGGGGATCGACATCGGGAGCACGAGCGTGAAGGCGGCCGTCGTCCGGTCTGCCTATCGCAAGCTTTCGCTTGTGCGCGTGGCCTCCGCGGAGATCGCGGCGCCAGGGATGATTGCCGACGCCGTGCGCAGCGCTGCGGCGGGGGCGCTCGAGGGCGAGCGCCAGGCGGTGGACGCGACCGTCGTGGCTGTCGAGGGGGCCCGCGCGGCGATCCACCGGCTGACGCTCCCGGCAGCGGCCCAGAAACAGCTCATCGAGGTCCTCACCTACGAGCTGGAGGCGCAGGTCCCCTTCGACATGGAAGGGGCCGTCTTCGACTGGCGCGTGCTCGACCGTCCGACCGCCGAAGGCCAGCTGGCCCTCGTCGCCGCCGTCGCGCGCATCGACGACGTGCGCGCACGGATCGACGTCGTCAGGGAGGCGACCGGGCACGAGCCCGAGCGCGTCGGCGTGGGCGCCTTCACGCTCGCCGCGCTGGTGCCGTACGTTCCGGCGCTCGCCGAGCGCGAGACCCTGGCCGTCGTCGACCTCGGCGCAAAGGCCAGCGAAGTCCTCCTTCTCGAGGCGGGTGAGCCGGTCTTCGCGCGCACGCTGTCCACCGGCACCGAGGGTCTCCCCGGGACGGCGGAGCGCCTCGCCCGCGACCTGCGCGTCAGCTTCGCGGCGTACCGGGCCCTGGGCGGGAGCGCGCCCGCGCGGGTGCTGCTTTGCGGCGGAGGCGCGTTCGTGTCCGGCGCGGAGGGCTTCCTCTCGGCGTCGCTCGAGATCCCCGTGCAGGTGCTGCCCGAGCCGCAGCTCGACATGACGGGCATGGCGCCCGAGGCGCTGCGCGAGCTGCCGCGGTACTCGAAGGCGGTCGCCCTGGCGCTGTCGCTCGCGGGGCGCGGCGCGGGGATGAACCTGCGGCGCGGTCCGCTCGCCTTCGAGCGCGGCTTCGCCTGGGTGCGGGAGCGCATCCCCGTCCTGGCAGGCCTCGCCGCCGTGATCCTCGTGAGCTTCGTCTTCAGCGCGTGGGCGCGCCTGCACGCGGCCCACAAGGAGCGCAACGCCCTGCAGGAGGCGCTCGGCGTGGTGACGAAGGAGGTGCTCGGGTCCGAGGTCACGACGGCGCAGGATGCCCAGGACCTGCTCGCCAAGGAGGTCGGGTCCAGCGACGACGACCCGATGCCGCACGCCGACGCGTTCGACGTGCTGGTGCGCATGTCGCGGGCGGTTCCGCCGTCGATGAAGCACGACATCGACGAGCTCGACGTGCAGAAGTCGCACGTGACCATCCGCGGGGTGGTCGGCTCCGTGTCGGACGCGCAGGCCATCGCCTCGACTCTCTCGGAGGACCGCTGCCTGGCCGACGTGAAGATCAAGAGCACCACGCAGGCCATCGGCACCGACCGCCAGAAGTACGTGCTCGAGTTCGACCTGCGGTGCCCCGAGGACGTGAAGGGCCCCGCGAAGAAGAAGAAGTCCGCCGCCGGGGCCAGCCCCAGCGCAGCCGCCAGCGCAGGAGAGAAGTGAGATGGCCGGCCCCGTCCTGCAGATGAACGCGCGCGAGCGGCGCCTCGTGGCGGTCCTCGGCTTGGTGGGGGGGATCGTGCTCCTGCTCGCGATCCCGTTCGGCCTCGAGGCCTGGGTCCGCTCGGAGTCCGCGGACACCCAGGAGCTGCGGCAGGCGCTCTCGGACGTGCAAGAGGCCCGGGGCGTCGTGCGCGAGCGCCAGGCGAAGCGCGACAGCATCACGGCCCGCTACGCGCGCAAGGCCCCGGAGCTCGCAGGGTTCCTCGAGACGGCGGCCCGCGCCGTGAAGGTGGAGGTCACCGACTCCACCCCGCTGCCGGACGTCCCTCACGGCAAGCGCTACGTCGAGCACGGCACCAACGTCAGGCTGAAGAAGACCGGCATGCTCGCGCTCTCCCGGTTTCTCGAGTCCATCGAGCGCAGCGGCTACCCCGTCGTCGTCTCCAAGCTCGACATCCGGAAGCGAAGCGGCGAGGCCGACTCGTACGACGTCGACCTCGGCGTGACGTCCTACGATCGCGTGGCCCCGGCGGCCAGCGCGGCCCCGGCCGGGAGCGGCCAGCCATGAAGGAACGCCTCGTCAAGTACGCGCCCCTGGTCGGGTATCCGCTCTTCTACCTGGCATGCCTGTTCGTCTTCGCGGCGCTGATGGTCCCGTACGACAAGCTCCGGGAGCGCCTCGTCGCGACGTTCAACGCCGACCAGCGCGCGACCAACGGAACGCAGGAGCTGCAGGTCGACGAGCTCCGGGGCTACTGGCTCACGGGAGTGCGCGCCCGGGGCGTGCGCCTGCTGTCGGCTGCCACCGAGCCGGGCAAGCCTCCCTCGAAGATCGAGATCGACGAGGCGACCGCTCGCTACTCCCTGCTGTCGGCGCTCATCGGCAACACGTCGCTGAGCTTCGACGTTTACGCGTTCGGCGGCGAGGTCAGCGGCGCGTTCGACGTGCACGGCAAGGACCGATCGATCGATCTCACGCTCGACTCGGTCGACCTCGGCCAGATCGATCCCGTGGTCCAGATGCTGGGCGTGCCGATGCAGGGCAAGGTCGCCGGGACAGTGCGCCTCACGATGCCCGAGGGCAAGGCGTCGAAGGGGAGCGGCACCGTCGAACTCGAGGCGACCGGCGTGGCCGTGGGTGACGGGAAGGCCAAGATCAAGGGCGCCCTGGCCCTGCCGAAGCTGGAGATCGGGACCCTCGCGATCTCGGGAGAGGCCAAGGAGGGCTCGCTGCGGATCTCCAAGCTGACCGCCGGGGGCAAGGACGTGGAGCTGCAGGGCGACGGGCGCATCACGTTGCGCGAGACGATCGGCGACTCGCTCTGCGACGCGCAGGTGCGCTTCAAGATCAACGACGCGTACCGCACCAAGAACGACGTGACCAAGAGCCTCTTCGGGGCCCCAGGCTCCAGCGCCCCCGCGCTGTTCGAGCTCGCCGACCCCCGCGTCAAGCAGGCAAAGCGCGGCGACGGCTTCTACGGCTGGGCAGTGCGCGGCCCGCTCGCGCGGCTCGATTTCATCCCGGCGGGAGGCGCGGCCGCGGGGTCGTCGCTTGCTCCCCCGGCGTTCCCGTCGCTGCCGTCGGCTCCGGCGCAGGTCGCGCCGGGCCCGTTCGGTCCGCGGGGCAACCCGTGAGCGCGCGGCGCCCCCGCCTCGTCGGAGTCGTCCACCTGCCCCCGCTTCCCGGCAGCCCCCGCGCGCAGGCGTCGTGCGCGGACCTCGCGCTCGGCGTAGCGCGCGACGCCCGAGCGCTGGACGACGCCGGATTCGACCTGGTCGTCGTGGAGAACTTCGGCGACGCGCCGTTCTTCGCGGGGCGGGTTCCCCCGGTGACCATCAGCGCGATGACCGCGTGCGTCCTCGCCGTGCGCGACGCGGCGCCTCGTCTCGCCGTCGGGATCAACGTCCTGCGCAACGACGCCGACGCGGCGCTGGCGATCGCCACCGTCGCCGGCGCCGCGTGCATCCGCGTCAACGTGCACACCGCGGCGCGGATCACCGATCAGGGCCTCATCGAAGGCAGGGCCGCCGAGACGCTGCGTGCGCGCAGGGCCCTCGGCGCGCAGAGCGTCGCGGTCTGGGCCGACGTGGACGTGAAGCACTCGTCGGCGCTCGCTCCCGTGGACGTCGCACGCGAGGCCGAGGATCTGGTCAAGCGTGGCCTGGCCGACGCCGTCCTGGTGACGGGAGAGGGCACCGGCCGGGGCGTCGACCTCGACAAGCTGCGCCGCGTCCGGGGCGCGGTCCCGCAGACCGAGGTGCTGGTCGCCAGCGGCGCGACGCTCGACTCGTTGCCGCAGCTCGCGGGGCACTGCGACGGCGTCATCGTCGGAAGCGCGCTGCGGTCCGACGGTAAGGCGGGCGGGCCCGTGGACCCCGCCCGGGCCCGTACGTTCGCCGAGGCGTTCCGCCGGGCCTTCTGAGCCGGCGCCAGGGCGTGCACCCGGCGGACTTGAGGGGGCCCGAACTCGTTGATCCACCGCAAGCCTCGGCTACTTCCGCTGGACGTTCCGAGCCCAGGCGGCGTACGAGGCAAGGCGCCGCGGGAGGCGGGGAACCGTCATCGACCGACCAGGTGGGGAAAAGAGCTCTTGCGCGCGGGCCTGAATTTCGGTTCACTCGCGCCGCCGCAGTCGACCTTGAGGGAGTAGGCGCATGCGTTTGACAGCCGTGGGGTTCGGGATTTCCGCCTTGCTCGCGACCGGAGTCGCGTTCGCTGCGCCACAGGGCGGAGCGGCCGGGAGCAAGGCCAACGAGGGCGGGAAGGCCGGTATTGGGCCCGACACGTCCACGGCGGCCGGCGCCGGCGGGTCCGCCGAGCAGGGGGGCTCCATCGACACGACGCTCCGCCCCTACGGCGGCAAGAGCACCATGAACCCGGACGAGACGACCGGCGCCAAGCCCGAGGAGAAACCCTGGGAGGTCAGCGGCACGTTCGAGACGCACCGCCTCGTCCGTCAGGAGTACGTGGCCGAGGGCCTCGGGCCGGTCAAGACGTTCAACGTCCTGTTCGCGACCGCGAAGTATAGCCTCACCGACAACGACATCCTCATCCTCGCCGGCGGCGGCTACCAGTTTTTCATGGCCGACTCGGGTGAGAGCGGTCTCCGCGCCTCGGACCTGTCGCTCTCGTACTCGCGTATCGTGCCGTTGCCCGAGAAATTCGTGCTCCAGGCGACGGGCACGCTCACGGCGCCCATCTCGTACGACAGCCAGCTGGCATCAAACATCACGACGCCGTCGCTGATGGTGGGTCTGTCGCGTCGCTTCGGCGACCTGCTCGTCTCGTTCAACGTGAGCGGTCGCTACTCGTGGGACCGCTACACGACGGCGAACGCAATCGGCCAGGGCACCAGCGGGCCCGACTCCGGCGCGGGCCAGACCAACTCGAAGTGGGGCCTTGGCGGGGCGCTCGCGGCCGAGTACTCGATGCCGTTCCACCGCCCCTGGTCGATCGGCGCGGCCGTGACCGACCAGTACGTCTGGTTTTACAACGTGGGTCAGGGCCCGGCGTCGTCGACCTTCTACGGAGCGACCACGTACCCCAACATCGACAACCAGCCCTTCCAGCAGAGCTACGGCGGCGAGATCTTCACCCGCTACATCCTGCCGGACGTGGGTGGGTTCAAGAGCGATCTGACCTTCGCGTTCGCCAACGGCGATCCAAGCCTCGGGTATCCTGCGGTTCTGCACGACGGCGTCGTGCACCCGTACCTCTACTACTACAACAACACCGAGGCGTACTTCGCGCTCGAGGGCCGGTACTGAGTCGACGAGCGCGATCCTCCGGTGAGGATCGCGCTCTTCAGGCGCGGCGCTTCGCGAGGATCTGCTGAACGACGCCCGCGTCGAGGCCCCGGGCGCGCGCGCGAAGGCGGTCGAGGAGCGCGTCGCGGTCGGGGGTCGCGGGCACGGGCGCTCGCGCTGCACGGGGCTCGGAGCCGGAAATCGGAAGGGAGGCCGCGGTCGACGCCGGGCCCGAGATGGGGCCGGACACGGGGCCCGAGGGCTCCGCGGGGTGCGGCGCGCGGCGCTGCTCCCGCAGCGCCGTGGCCCGGTCGACCAGCGCCTTCGAGCGGGTGTCGAGGCGCGTGAACCGGAGCACCAGGCCGCCGAGACCGGCGTGCGCGTCGTCCCTGTAGCCGACGACGCGGCCCTCGCCGCGCATGAGCAGGGCCCCGGAGGTTAGCGCGAGCTCGAAGCGCAGGACGACCCCTTGCGGCCGCGCCTGCGAGCCGAGCAAGATCACGCCGGTCCGCGACAGCGTGTCGAGCTCCTGCTCGAGGAACTCCTCCTCGCTCGCCTGGGGGCGCGTGATCCGTACGGCGACCGGCGGTTTCGGATCCTCGGGCACCTGGCCAGGATACGCCGGGTCCGCGGCGCTTGGCGAGGGGAGGTCCTCGTGGTACCGGCTCGCGAGAGCCATTCGATGGAGACGCGAGCCCGGGTGATCGTCGTCGGCAGCGGAGCTCGGGAGCATGCGCTCGCCGCGGCCCTCTCGTCGGGCGGGCACGAGGTCGTGTCGGCGCCCGGCAACGCGGGGACGGCGGTCGTCGGGCGCAACGCCCCCGTCGGGGCCGACGACGTCGCCGGCCTGGTCGACCTCGC
The DNA here is from genome assembly GCA_021778125.1 of Myxococcales bacterium. Taxonomy (GTDB): domain Bacteria; phylum Myxococcota_A; class Polyangia; order Polyangiales; family Polyangiaceae; genus Palsa-1150. The sequence continues at coordinate 8,297 of JAJYCT010000029.1, read as the reverse complement.
CGTGCGCGAGCGCGCCGATCTGGTGGTCGTCGGCCCCGAGGCGCCTCTGACTGCGGGGCTCGTTGACGCGCTCGCCGCACGCGGCATCCGCGCCTTCGGCCCCTCGCGTGCCGCGGCGCGCCTCGAGGGATCGAAGGCCTTCATGAAGGAGTTCTGCGCTCGCCACGGGATCCCCACCGCTGCGTTTGCGGTCTTCGACGACGCCGACGCCGCGGAGCGGTACGTGCGCGCCGCCGGGCGTCCGCTCGTCGTCAAGGCCGACGGGCTGGCCGCCGGCAAGGGCGTGGTCGTCCCCGCTGGCGTCGACGAGGCCTGCGCCGCCGTCGATCGCATGCTGCGCCAGCGCGAGTTCGGCGCCGCCGGGGCGCGGATCGTGGTCGAGGAGCTGCTGCCTGGCGAGGAGGCGAGCTTCCACGTCGTGTGCGACGGCACGCGCGGCGTCGCGCTCGCGCCCGCCCAGGACCACAAGCGCGTCGGCGACGGAGATTGCGGCCCCAACACGGGCGGGATGGGCGCGTACGCCCCGGCGCCTGTCGTCACGCCCGAGGTCCACGCGCGCGTCATGCGCGAGGTCGTCGGGCCCACGCTCGCGGGCATGGCCGCCGAGGGCATGCCCTTCCGCGGCGTGCTCTTCGTCGGCCTCATGATCGACCAGGGGGTTCCGCGCGTCCTCGAGTTCAACGTCCGCTTCGGCGACCCGGAGACGGCGGTCCTCGTCCCCACCTACGACGGCGACTGGTTCGAGCTGCTCGACGCCTCCGCCCGCGGCGACCTGTCGGGAGTCGAGGCGCGGCCCCCCACCCGGTCGGCCCTCGCCGTCGTCATGGCCGCCGAGGGGTACCCGGGCAAGCCGCGCGTCGGCGACCGCATCGAGGGGCTCGACGCCCATCTCCCCCCGGGCGCCTTCGTCCTGCACGCCGGCACCGAGCGCGGCGCCGACGGGGCCGTGACCACGCGAGGCGGGCGCGTGCTCGCCGTCGGCGCGAGCGCGCCCAGCCTCGACGCCGCCGCGCGGACCGCCTACGAGGTCGTGGGTGGCATTCACTGGACCGGCGAGCATCACCGCCGCGACATCGGACGCCGCGCGCTAGCCCCGAGGGCAACGTGAGCCTGCGCTATTGCAGCACAGGCTCCCCGGCGCGACGAGGAGCTGAAGAGACATGGCCAACATCGCGCCCCTGACCCCCCTCCGGTACGACCTCGGCCGCCTGTCCGGCGGTCTCTCGAGCGTCGTCGCCCCTCCCTACGACGTCATCTCGCCCTCGGAGCGCGAGGTGCTCGCGGCGCGGGAGCCGCACAACGTCGTGCGCCTCATCCTGCCCGAGGGCGAGGGCGACACGCGCTACGCCCACGCCGCCGAGAGCCTCGGCGCCTGGCGGCGCGACGGCGCGCTCGTCCGCGACGAGCAGCCCGCGTTCTACCGCCACGACCAGACGTTCGCGCCGCCCGGGGCGCCGGCCGGCGCGCCCCGGATCCGCCGGCGCGGCTTCCTCGCGCTCGTCCGCCTCGTCCCGTTCTCGGACCGGATGGTGCTGCCGCACGAGCGCACGCTCTCCGGCCCCAAGGAGGACCGGCTCAAGCTGTTCCGCGCCACGCGTACGAATCTCAGCCCCGGGTTCATGCTCTACCGCGACGCGCGCCGAGAGCTCGACGCTGCCCTCGACGCCGGTGACCCGATCGCCGAGTTCGACACGCCCGACGGGGTCCACCACGCGCTGGCCAAGGTGGGCCGGCCCGACGCGGTCCGCGCCATCGTGGAGGGCGTCGCCCGCTCCACGCTCCTCATCGCCGACGGCCACCACCGCTACGAGACGGCCCTGCGCTACTCGCAGGAGGTCGACGAGGCGACGCCGGGCGCGTCCCCCCGCGGAGAGCACCGCTTCTTCATGACGTTCCTCGTCAACGGCGACGATCCGGACCTGGTGGTCTTCCCGACGCACCGGCACGTGCACTCGCTCCCGTCGTTCTCGTTCAAGTCCCTCGAGCGCGACGCGGCCGGGCTGTTCCACGTCGAGTCGCTCCCGCGCGACCTTCCGGCCGACGCGATCGTCGCCGCGCTCGCGAGCGCGGGCCGCCGCGGCCCCAGCCTTGCTGCCGCGTCCGGCGACGGCCGCGCCGTTGTCCTCACGCTCCGCGTCGAGGCCGACCTCTCCGTCCACCCGACGCTGGGCCACCGTCCCGCCGTCCTGCGGCGTACGGACGTCACCCTGCTGCACACGGGCGTTCTCGAGCCCCTCCTGGGCATCACCCCGGCAGCCCAGGCGGCGAAGACCAACCTCTGGTACCCGCAGGACGCCCGAGCCGCCCTCGCCGAGTTGCGCGCCGGCAAGGGCAACGTCCTGTTTCTCATGAACGCTACCCCCGTCGCCCGTGTCCGCGAGGTCGCCGAGGCCGGGGAGGTGATGCCCCAGAAGAGCACCTTCTTCTACCCGAAGGTTCCCACCGGCCTGGCGATCCACACCCTCGACCCTGCGCGTCAGGTGGCCGGCTAGGGCGCGCGAGCGGGCGCCCGGGGGGAAGGTGCCCGAGTGGGATACGGCCTGATGCGTGGCTCAGGCGCGGTCCTTGCTCCGGCGGGGATGGCGTGCTGAGAATGCATGCTTACGATGCGCGAGAGGACGCGACGCCGCCGCTGGGCCGCGCATCTGTCCTTGACGAAGTAGATGCCGGCCTGACCGGCCGAGAGGGTTCAGGAGAGACATGTCGGAAAAGAAGCAACCCCCCGCGCGGCAAGAGGAAGAGACGATCCAGTTCGGAGACGAGCTGCCGGTCCTCCCCATCCGCAACGCCGTTCTCTTCCCAGGCGCCGTCGCGCCCTTCGACGTTGGTCGCGAGAAGTCGGTCGCGCTGGTCGAGGATGTCGACAACCTCACGTCGCCGGTCATCGCGATCTTCGCCCAGCGCGATCCTTCGACCGACGATCCCGGCAAGGAGGACCTGCACCACGTCGGCTGTGCCGCGCGCGTGCTCAAGGCGCTAAAGCACAGCTCGGGCAACTATTCGCTCATCCTCCAGGGGCTCACCCGCATCCGCCTCGACGAGATCACCCAGAGCGGCCCGTACCTCAAGGCCAAGATCGTGCGACTCGAGGAGCAGCCCCAGGCCGACGACGAGGCCGAGGCGCTCAGCATGAGCCTGCGCGACATCGCCAAGCAGGTCATCCAGCTCATGCCGGAGCTGCCGCGCGAGGCCGGCTCGCTCATCGACTCGATCCAGGCGCCCGGCGCGCTCTCCGACCTCGTGGCCGCCAACCTCGACGCGCCCGTCGACGAGAAGGCGCAGCTGCTCGAGACAATCGACGTCAAGGACCGCATCCGCAAGGTCCTCAAGCTGCTGACGCGGCAGCTCGAGATCCTCAAGATGCGCGAGCGCATCAACTCCCAGATCAAGGAGGAGATGGGCAAAAACCAGCGCGAGTACGTCCTTCGTCAGCAGCTCAAGGCGATCAAGGAGGAGCTCGGCGAGGACGAGGGCGACCAGGGCGACCTCGACGGGCTCGAGGAGCGCGTCGCGAAGGCCAACCTCCCGCAGGAGGCCGAGCAGGTCGCCAAGAAGCAGCTCAAGCGCCTGCGCAACATGCAGGTCGGTAGCGCCGAGTACACGGTCGTCCGCACCTACCTCGACTGGATACTCGATCTTCCGTGGACGGCGCAGACGCCGGACAACATGGACATCGCCTCCGTGCGCAAGGTCCTCGACGAGGACCACTACGGCCTCGAGAAGGTCAAGAAGCGCATCCTCGAGTACCTCGCGGTGCGCAAGCTGAAGAAGGACAAGAAGGGGCCGATTCTCTGCCTCATCGGGCCGCCCGGCGTCGGCAAGACGTCGCTCGGCCGGAGCATCGCCCGCGCGCTCGGGCGCAAGTTCGTCCGCGTGTCGCTCGGCGGCGTGCACGACGAGGCGGCCATCCGCGGCCACCGACGCACGTACGTCGGTGCGCTGCCCGGTCAGATCATCCAGGGCATGAAGAAGTCGGGGATGATCAACCCCGTCTTCATGATGGACGAGGTGGACAAGATCGGGCACGACTTCCGCGGCGATCCGGCGGCGGCGCTGCTCGAGGTCCTCGATCCGGAGCAGAACAACACCTTCGCCGACCACTACCTCGAGATCCCGTACGACCTGTCGAACGTGATGTTCGTGGCGACGGCGAACGTGGCCGATCCGATCCCCGCGCCGCTCCGCGACCGCATGGAGATCCTCGAGATCCCCGGCTACACGCGGCGCGAGAAGCTGGCCATCGCGCGCCAGCACCTCATCCCCAAGCAGCTCGAGGAGCACGGCATCACCCAGAGCCAGCTCGACATCACCGACAAGGCCGTGGACGTCGTCATCGACTTCTACACGCGCGAGGCCGGCGTCCGCACGCTCGAGCGACAGATCGCCGGTATCATCCGCGGCGTGGCCGTCAAGATCGCCGAGGGCGACACGACGCCGCGCAAGATCGACGACGAGGATGCGGTGCGCGAGTTCCTTGGCCCGCAGAAGTACACGAGCGAGGTCGCGGAGCGCACCGCGGAGGCGGGCGTCGCCACGGGGCTCGCGTGGACGAGCGTCGGCGGCGAGATCCTCTTCATCGAGGCGACCCGCATGTACGGCTCGGGCAAGCTCCAGCTCACCGGCCAGCTCGGCGACGTCATGAAGGAGTCGGCGCAGGCCGCCCTCTCGTACGTCCGCACGAACGCGGAGCGGTTCGGCATCGGCAAGGACTTCCTCGAGAAGAGCGACATTCACATTCACATCCCGGCCGGCGCGATGCCGAAGGACGGGCCGAGCGCCGGCGTGACGATGTTCACGGCGCTGGTCTCGATGCTCACGGGCATCCGCGTCCGCCACGACGTCGCCATGACGGGCGAGATCACGCTGCGCGGGCGCGTTCTACCCATCGGCGGGCTCAAGGAGAAGGTCCTCGCGGCGCACCGCGCGGGCATCAAGCGCGTCCTGGTCCCCGAGCGCAACAAGGCCGACCTCGACGAGGTGCCGAACGAGGTGAAGAACGAGCTCGAGTTCGTCTTCGTCAGCAAGATGGAGCAGGTACTCGAGGCGGCGCTCGAGGAGATGCCCAAGCCCAAGTCCGAGGTCGCGGCCGCCGCCACGCCTCCGACCAACTGACCGGCAAGCTCGAGAGACCCAGCGCAACGATCGAGAGGCCAGGGCGGCAACGCCTTCCTGGTCTCTCAATTTTTGTGATTCATTCATCCTCCGCGATGAAGCCGACACGACTTGGGCTCTTGGGGTGCGGAACCGTCGGCGGCGGCGTGATCCAGCTCCTGCGTGCCAACGCCGAGTACCTGGCGCAGACCGTGGGCGCGCCGCTCGAGGTCGCGCGCGTGCTGGTGCGCGATCCGGCCAAGGAGCGCGTGCCGGAGCTCGACCGCGCGCTCGTCACCACCGATCCCGAGGCCGTCCTGGGCGACGCGTCGATCGACGTCTTCGTCGAGGTCATGGGCGGCGTCGACCCGGCGCGCGGCTACGTCGAGCGCGCGATGCGCGCGGGCCGGAGCGTCGTCACTGCGAACAAGATGCTCCTGGCGCTGCACGGCCCGGCGCTGCTCGACCTGGCCGTCGAGAAGGGCGTCGACCTGGCGTTCGAGGGCTCGGTGGGCGGTGGCATCCCGGTCATCCGGGTGCTGCGCGACGCGCTCGCGAGCGACTGGGTGATCCGCCTCGAGGGGATCGTCAACGGGACGTGCAACTACATGTTGACGCGGATGCGTGAGGCCGGCCTCGGCTTCGACGAGGCCGTCCGCGAGGCGCAGGCCAAGGGCTACGCCGAGGCCGATCCCGGCCTCGACGTCGACGGGCACGACGCCGCCCACAAGCTCGTGGTCCTGGCGATCCTGGCGTTCGGCGCGCGCGTCGACGCGGCGCGCGTGCCGACCGAGGGCATCCGCGCCGTCGCTCCCATCGACCACCGGTTCGCTGAGCGGTTCGGCTTCACGATCAAGCACCTGGCAATCGGGCGCGACCATGGCGACGCGATCGAGCTGCGCGTGCACCCGGCGCTCGTGCCGCGAGACACCCCGCTGGCCAACGTCAACGGCGTCCTCAACGCGATCGCGCTCGAGGGGCGGGCCCTCGGGCCCTGCCTGCTCTCGGGCCGCGGCGCCGGCGACATGCCCACGGCGGTCAGCGTCGTGGCCGACGTGCTCGACGTGGCTCGCGCGCGGCGCAGCGGCTTCGCCGGCACCGCCACGCGCGCCATCCAGATGCAGAAGCGCCCGCTTTTGCCGCTCGGCGACGCGCGGGCGCGCTACTACCTGCACTTCCTGGTGCACGATCGCCCGGGCGTGCTCGCGCGCTTGGCGGGAGCGCTCGGAGACGCCGGTGTGTCGATCGAGCAGATGGTGCAGGAGGGCGGCGGCGGCTCGAGCGGAGTGCCCGTCGACATCGTCCTGCTCACGCACGAGGCGCGCGAACGCGACCTCACGCGCGCCCTCGACGTCATCGCGCACAGCGGCGTCGCCGCGGCGCCGCCAAGGCTCATCCGCATCCAGGAGTGACCTCCGGGCGGGCCGCCTTCGCAGCCGTGGGGAGGTGAGCCACCCGTTCCCGGGGAGAGGCGTACGCTCTGCCCCGGGGCGCGCGCGACGGGCGAGGATCTGGCGGCGTACTGCACGGGCAAGATCTCCACGTTCAAGATCCAGCGGCACTGGAGGTTCGTCGAGGAGTTTCCGATGACGGTGACGGGCAAGGTGCAGAAGTTCCGGATGCGGGAGCTCTCCGTGCAGGAGCTGGGCCTGCAGATCGTGGCGACGACGAAGACGGCGTGACCTCATTTTTCAGGTGGGCGGCGCGCGGTTCGCGGGCGCCGCGGGCACCGCCAGCGCTATCGTGGACGCATGATGCGCCGCTCCGCGATCCTTCTGGCCGCCGCGCCGCTGCTGCTGGCGGCGTGCGTCTCCAAGGGCAAGTACGACGACGCGCTGAAGAGCGCCACCGACGCCTCGAAGAGCGCTGACGCCGCGCGCGCGGCGCTGGACGCGAAGCAGAAGAAGTGCGACGCGGACGCCGCGCAGCTCGCGCAGGCGCAGGGGGCGCTGGCGGCCTGCACGGGCAAGGCGCCGCCGCCGGACCGGTCGTCGGAGCTGTCGGCGCAGCTCGAGGAGCTGCGCAAGCAGAAGGCGGCGGCCGAGGCGCGGGCGGCGCTGTTCAACGATTTCGTGGCGAAGTTCCGCAAGATGATCGACGCGGGGAAGGTGCACATCAGCGTGCGGAGGGGGCGGATCGTGCTGTCGCTCCACAACGACGTGCTGTTCGACGAGGGGAAGACGGCCCTGAAGCCGGAGGGGAAGAAGGCGCTCGGGGAGATCGCGCAAACGCTCAGGACGGTGAGCGCACGCAGCTTCCAGGTGGCGGGGCACACCGACAGTCTGCCGATCGGCAAGAACAAGGACTTCGCGTCGAACTGGGAGCTGTCGACGGCGCGGGCGGTGGTGGTGGTGCAGTATCTGGCGTCGCAGGGGGTGAGCGGGCGGTCGCTGAGCGCGGCGGGGTACGCGGAGTTCGATCCGGTGGCGTCGAACGCGGACGCGACCGGGCGGTCGAAGAACCGGCGGATCGACATCTCGCTGGTGCCCAACATCGAGGAGCTCATCTCGCTGCCGGGGATGAAGGACGAGGCGAGCGGGGGGGGCGGGGGGAACTGAGGAGCGGGGCGGGCGGGAGCGGGGCGCGGGGATCCGGCGCGAGCGTGCCGCGGAGGACGCCCGCCCTCGCTCGCGTGGCGCTACTGCACCGGAGGCCGCGTGCCCTGGCACGTGAGGTGGAAGCCCGTTCGCGCCCCGGGCGCCGTCGGCAGGGGGCCGCAGAACGCGCCGCACCGCGTCCCGGCCGGGAAGCAGTCGCACGCGCGCGTGCCCCCGTCGGTCGAGACGCAGCTCGCAGGCAGCAGCCGACAGAAGTAGTCGGTCGGCAGCTCGGCGACGTCGCTCAGGAAGATCTCGCAGTACGACGTCCGAACGTCGCAGTAGCGCCGCCCGCACGGCGCGTAGTCGGCGACGGGCGCCCCGCACCCGCCGAGCACGGCGAGATCGACGCCGGTGGCGTGTGCGGCGCACTCGCTGTCGTACGTCCTGCCGTCGCACCCGCACACGGGGGCGTAGGGCCCGTCGCACGACGACGGCCTGGGGCGGCACGTACCCGGCTTCTTGGCGTCCCCGCAGAGCCCCGGCGTGAACTCGCAGTAGGCGTCGGGCGGACAGGTGGCGTCGCGCGTGCAGGGGCGCGCGTCGCCCGTCGCGCCCGTGGCCGAGATGTTCGCCTTTACGCCGCCGCGCGCGGCCGCCCCGGAGGGC
>JAJYCT010000319.1 GCA_021778125.1 Myxococcales bacterium | reverse complement strand
GGGCGCGGTCGCGGCCGCGGCGTGGTCGCGCGTGCGCGCCGTCGCCCCCTCGGTGCGACGCGTCCTGCTGCTCGGCCCCTCGCACCACGTGACCTTCTCGGGCGTGGCCGCCCCATTCGCCGACGCGTTCGCGACACCGCTGGGCGTCGTGGCCGTCGACCGGCTGGCGATCGAGGGCGCGCGGCGCTTTCCGCAGCTCGTGGTGACCGACGTGCCGCACGAGCAGGAGTCCTCGCTCGAGGCGCAGCTTCCGTTCGTCCAGACGGTGCTGCCCGACCGTCCCATCGTGCCCCTGCTCGTGGGCGAGGTCCTCGACGAGGAGGCCGCCGAGGTCCTCGACGCGCTCTGGGACGCCTCGACGCTCGCGGTCGTGTCGACGGACCTGAGCCGCTACTTCGACGCGGCCACGGCCGCGCGCCTGGACGCGCAGACGGCGCGCGCGATCGAGGCGCTCGAGGGCGCGGTCCTCGACGCCGAGCGCGCGTGCGGCCACGCCGCCCTGCGCGCGATGCTCCGCGTGGCGCGGGCGCGGGGGATGAGAGCGACGTGCCTGGACGTGCGCCAGGGGAGCGCGTCGCCGGACGACACCGACGAGGTGATCGGCTACGGCGCGTTCGCGATGAGCTGAGCCGCCCCCCGTCAGACCGGGTCGCGCCGCTTGAGGGCGACGAGCAGGACCGCGATCATCGCGAACGTCATCGCGAAGAGCACCGTCGCGGGCAACCACAGCGACGCGTATTCGCCGAAGCCCCATGCGCCGTTGAGCGAGTCGCTCGCCACCTGCGCGAGGGCGCACTGGAACTTGCCGTTCACGATGAAGTCGGGCGGGCTCGAGAGATCGGGCTTGTGCAGGTTGATGTTCCACGCGCTCGACGCGGCGATGGCCAGGCGCTCGTTGGCGATGGCGCCCTCGAACCCCCAGCGCGCCGGCATCACGTACATCATCGGCTTCATGTTCGGGTTCGTGGTCATGGGGACCATGAGCCCCCCGAGCACGATCTGCGGGATGAGGGCGATGGGCGTCAGCGCCATGGCCGCCTCGGCCGAGGCCACGGCCGTCGACAGCAGGAGCCCCAGCGCCGTCGCGTTGATCGCGAGCGCGATGAGGTTCGCGAGCTCGATCAGGAACGCGAGCGGCCCCCCGTTGAAGCCGAGGGCGAAGAACACGATCCCGAGCAGCATCGCGCACTGGATGGCGGCGAAGAGGCTGAGGAGGGCGAACTTCGACATCACGTAGTTGAAGAGGCGCAGGTTCACCATGCGCTCGCGCAGGTAGATCGCCCGTTCGTTGACGATCTCGCGCGCCGCGTTGCTCGTGCCAAACCAGACGCAGCTCACGACGACGAAGAACATCGCCGCCGTGTGGTCGGTGGTCGGCTGCATCGTGTTGAGCAGGTTCGTCGTCGCGCTCTGAGCCATGCTGTTCCGCGTCGAGAGCTCCTGGAGCGCGCCCAGGCACCAGAACGGCACGGCCGAGGTCTGCCCGCCGAAGACGAGCCAGAGCAGCACGCCGATGATGGGTGCCTGTAGGAACATGATCGCCGCCCCGGCCCCGTCGCGCAGCTTGACGCGCCAGTAGCGCGACAGCAGCAGCTGGAACTGCCGGAGGACCGCGACGTCAGCGCGCCCCGGTACGCCGCGCGCCCCCTGCGCCGTGCCGATGGCGCGCCGGCCCGAGTACATCTGGCCGTAGAGTGGGTTCTCGTTGCGGAAGAACTCCCCTCGCCACGCACGCGCGGCGTCGGCGCGCGCGCGCCCGCGCGACGCGTTCGGGTCGGCGCGCTTCATCTCCTCGAGCACGAGGCGCTCGCGCACGTTGAGCATGTCGAACATGTCGCGCGGGTTGTCGACGCGCTTGCTCGGCAGGCTCGCCCTCGAGAGGATCGACCCGAAGAAGCCGTACGCCGCGTCGCCGGTGGGCCCGAAGTACGTCGGGATGCCGCCGTAGCCCATGATGAAGCAGAGGTTGAACTTCTCGAACTCGTCCTTGGCCGGCTGGTGGATCGTCATCACGATCGTCTTGCCGGTCTTCTTGGTGAGGTCCGACAGCAGCGTGATGAGGGCCGTCGTGTCGTCGGCGGCGAGGCCCGACGTCGGCTCGTCGAGGAACAGGATGACCGGGTCGGTCACGAGCTCGAGCGCGATGTTGACGCGCTTGCGCTGCCCGCCCGAGAGCACCTTCTTCTCCGGCCTGCCGATCTGCAGGTTGCGCACGCCCTCGAGGCCGAGGTCGCGCAGCGTCTCGTCGACGCGCCGGTCGATCTCCTCCTCGGAGTAGTCCGGCGGCAGGCGGAAGCGCGCCGAGTACTTCACCGCCTCGAAGACGGTGAGCTCGGGGTGGACGATGTCGTCCTGGGGGACGTAGCCGATGCTGCCTCGCAGCGCGTCGTAGATCGTGTACAGGTCCTCGCCGTTGATGCGGACCTGCCCGCTCGTCGGCGGCAGGTAGCCGTTGAGCGTCATGAGCAGCGTGGTCTTGCCCGCGCCCGAGGGCCCCATCAGCGCGATCATGTCGCCCGGCAACGCCTTGAACGAGACGTGGTCGAGCAGCGTCTTCATCTGCGTCTTGTCGTCGCGATCGGGCACGTCGAGCAGCAGATCCCACGCCTCGATCTCGTAGAGCGGCTTGCCCGCCCACGCGGCCGAGTCTTCGACCACGACGTTGACGCGGCTCTCCTGGATGTGGATGAGCAGCGGCATCGGGCCGATGAAGACCTTCTCGCCGCTCGCCACCGGCACCCGCTGGCCGGGCGGCAGGCGCGCCCCGCGCACGAAGGTGCCGTTCTGGCTGCCGCGGTCCTCGAGGAAGAGCTGCTCGCCCACCTTGACGATCTGCGCGTGCCGGCTCGACACCTGCGGGTGGTTGACGACGATCTGGTTGTCGGGCGTACGGCCGATCGAGATGACGTTCGACTGGAGCTGCTCGAGGCTCAGCTCCCCGATGATCGTGCGGTGCTTGCGCGGGCCGCCACCCGTCGTGGCGGCGAGCTCCGCGGGCGGCGGGGCGTGCGCCGCGGGGCCGGCGAGCGGGGGCACTTGCGCGAGCGCGCCTCCCTGCGTGAACTGCGCCAGCACGCCGATCGGCACAGGCACCGGACCGAACGCGACGATGCCGTTCGGATCGAGCGGCGACGGCTGGTTCGGGGGGATCTGGCGACCTGCGACCCACGTGCCGCTGGTCGAACCGTGGTCGACGACCATCATCCGGTCGAGCATCACCGTCGCGTGCTGTCCGCTGACGGCGCCGTGCGCGATCACGAGCGACGCGCGCGCCGCGTCGCGCCCGACGACGACCTGGCCCGGGGGGGGCTGCATCTGCCCCGGCGCCATGAGCATCGTGCAGATCGCGCCGTGCGCGAGCGGGACCGGCACGCCCCCCACCGCGAAGACCGTGCGGAAGTCGAACGCAGCGGGCTGCTGGGGCGCGAGAGGAGCGCCGTTGGCGGTGGACGGGCCCGCGCCGAGATCGACGAAGACGAGGTGGCCGTCCCGGCGCAAGATCCGCGCGTGGTGCGGCGCGACGCCGGGAGCCGCGAGGACGACGTCGTTGTCCGGGGCGCTTCCGATCGAGACCTGCTCCTTGCCAAAGCTCATCGGGGCCGATGGTAGAGCGTTTTGACGCGGCGCGCGCGAGCCCGTGCGTTGACCACGATGGGAAGTTTGCCGCAGCGGCGAATTGCGCGCCGAAAGATGACGGAATCGCTTGAAAGTCGCACGGACCAGGCGCATCGCAGGGGGGCGGCGTGCGCTGCGGGAGCGATGCCGCCGCGGAGGAGGCTCCGATGAAGATGTGTCGCGTGTGGTCGGTCGGGATGGTGCTGGCGCCGGTCGTACTTCTGGCGGGAGGCGCCGCGCGCGCGGCCGACCCGGTCCCCACGGTCCCGCTCCCGCACGGGGTGCACCTGCGCGCGGACGGCCGCTACGCCATGGACCTCTGCGACCACGGCCGGCGTCTTCACTGCATGGCGCAGCGCCTCCTGCCCACGACGTGGAAGCCGGGCGACTCGCTCGACGTCGCGCCGCGGCCGATGGCGGGGGGCGCCGGCAGCGGCATGGCCCCCAGCGACGTACTCGGGGCCTACCTGTCGGGCGCCGCGGCGAACAGCGCTGCGAACGGCAAGATCGTCGCGGTCCAGGATTCCCCGGACGGCAACGCCTTCAGCGACATGAACACCTACCGGCAGGCCTACGGCATCCCGGCGTTGCCGAAGTGCACCAGCCTGCCCACCGGCAGCGGAACGCCGTGCTTCGCGTCGGTCGACGAGAACGGCGGAAGCCTCAACCAGAACCTCGGCACCTCGGGCCAGGCCGACGGCGAGACCACCCTCGACGTCGAGATGATCAGCGCCGCCTGCCCCGACTGCAGCATTCTGCTCATCCAGTTCCCCTCGACGCAGGGTCCGTCCGACCAGGACTTCGTCACGGCCGCGGCGACGGCCGCGCAGCTCGGCGTGTCGGCGAGCAGCATCAGCTGGGGCGGCAACGAGCAGGGCGGCGAGTCGTCGTACGAGCCCTTCACGACCCCGGGCCACCTGGTCCTCGCGGCCTCGGGCGACCAGGGCTACAACCTCGGCCAGAATTCACCCAGCTGGCCGGCCTCGGCTCCGGACATCCTCGGCGTCGGCGGCACGACGCTCTCGGCTCCGGGCAGCGAGGTCGTGTGGAACGACGGGTCGAACGGCGGCGCCGGCGGGAGCGGCTGCAGCACCGAATTCCCGGCGCCGAGCTACCAGTCTTCGATCGCGTCGCTGCTGTCGGGGGCGTCGTGCTCGAACCGCGCGTCGACGGACGTCTCGGCGTCCGCCGAGTACAACGGCGCCAACGGCCAGGGCATCGCCAACTACACGTCCGGCAGCGGCTGGCAGCCGGTCGTGGGCACGAGCGCCGCGGCGCCCCTGGTGGCCGCGATCTTCACGCGCCTCGGCCTGGTCCCCACGATCTCGGCCAGCGGAGGCTTCGCGTTCCTCTACAACAACATGTCGAAGTTCAACGACGTCACGCAGGGCAACAACGACCCCACGGGGCAGTGCAGCTCCGTCGTGTGTACGGCGGCCGCCGGCTGGGACGGCCCGACGGGCGTGGGCACGCCCAACGGCGCGGCGCTCTACGGGAGCGGCTCCGGGTCCAGCAGCGGGAGCGGCTCCGGCTCCAGCAGCGGGAGCAGCTCCGGATCCAGCAGCGGCAGCAGCTCCGGATCCAGCAGCGGCAGCAGCTCCGGCTCCGGCAGCGGCAGCAGCTCCGGATCCAGCAGCGGCAGCAGCTCCGGGTCGAGCAGCGGAAACAGCTCCGGATCGAGCAGCGGAGGCAGCAGCAGCAGCAGCTCCGGCTCCAGCAGCGGCGGCAGCTCGGGCTCGAGCAGCGGCGGCCCGCTGGCGCTCGACGCGGGCCCGTCGGGCAGCAGCAGCGGCGGCGCCAACTCGGACACGCTGCTCCCCGGCGACAGCAGCAGCGGCTGCGGGTGTGCGACCGTCGGCTCCGACTCCGCCTCGCAGGGCGGCCTCGCGCTGCTCGCGTTCGGCGGCCTCACCACGGTGCTCGCGCGGCGCCGGCGCCGCCGCTAGCGGTCACGCGCGCCAGAGCGCGATGCCGCCGAGCAGCCCGGCCACGTTTGAGGTCACCTCGACGTGGCCGGGCAGCTCTACCTTGAGGTGCTTGGCGTTGCCTCCGCCGAGGTAGATGCGATCGGGGTTCCAGATGGGATCGATCTGCGCGAGCGCCCGCGCGACGCGCCGGTTCCACTTCTTCTTGCCCACCGCCTTGAGCGCGAGCGCGCCGAGGTACTGCTCGTACGTCTTGCCCTTGCGGTACGGGTGGTGCGCGAGCTCCAGGTTGGGCACGTAGCGCCCGTCGACGAAGAGCGCGCAGCCCAGGCCCGTGCCGAGCGTCAGGACCATCTCGACGCCCTTGCCGTGGATGACGCCGTAGCCCTGCACGCCCGCGTCGTTGAGGACGCGCACGGGCTTGCCCAGGCGCTTGCGCAGCGTGTCGGCGAGCGGGAAGCCCGCCCAGCCGGGGTGCAGATTGGGCGCGCTCTTCGTGGTGCCCTCGCGCACGACGCCCGGGAAGCCAACGGACACGCGGTGGTAGTCGGGCAGCGGCGCCACGAGCGACGCGAGCGCGGAGAGCACGGCGCGCGGCGTGGCGGGCCGCGGCGTCTCGACGCGCACGCGCTCGGTCAGCGCCTTGCCGCGTGGATCGAGCACGAGCGCCTTGAGGCCCGTGCCCCCGATGTCGATGGCGAGCGTGTGGAGGGCGTCGGTCTTCGGAGCGGCCATACCCGGAGCGTATCAGCGCCCCAGGCGCGCCCGCACCTTGCGCAGGACGGCCACGTCCGCAGGCGGGAA
>JAJYCT010000318.1 GCA_021778125.1 Myxococcales bacterium | reverse complement strand
GCGGGTGCGGCGAACGGGGCCAACGGGACGAACGGCGCCTCGACGGCGGCGCCCGCGGTGGCGGCGGCCACGCGGGTCGTGACGGGCCAAGGCTAGCCACCGTCATGTAGACGCGCGCGTGGATGCGCGCAAAGGGGCCCAGCCGCCGGACGCTCCGGCGGCTGCGGCCCCCGCGTACCGCCCTCGCCGCCCGACCGACGTGGCGGCTCGAGTCCGCGGCAGCCGCCTCAAGGTGTCGGGCTTCGGGGCGAGTGCGCTATGCTGGGTCTTTCCCACGGTCTGTCGCCGCGGTACGAGGTCGTTGGGGCCAGCCCGTACTAGGTGTTCGTGCGCAACGATCGCCCATGACCCTCCCCATCACCCCCGGCTCCTTCCACCCGCTCGGCGCGAGCTGGGACGGCCGCGGCGTCAACTTCGCCCTCTTCAGCGAGCACGCCACCGCCGTCGACCTCTGCCTCTTCGACTCCGAGGGCCGCGAGACGCGCGTGGCGATGCCGTGGCGCTCGCTGTACGTGTGGCACGTCTACGTCCCGGGCCTCGGCCCCGGGCAGCGCTACGGCTTCCGCGTGCACGGCCCCTACGCGCCGCGCGAGGGGCACCGCTTCAATCCGGCCAAGCTGCTGGTCGATCCGTACGCGCGCGCGCTCGACGGCGCGTTTGATCCGCGCGGCCCCGTGTACGGCTACCGGCAGGACCTCACGCGCGGCGCGTACGTCGCCGACGAGCGCGACGACGCCGCGAGCAAGCCCAAGGGCGTCGTCGTCGACGGCGCCTTCGACTGGGGCGACGACGCGCCGCCGCGCGTCCCCTGGCGCGACATGGTCCTCTACGAGTTGCACGTCAAGGGCTTCACGCGCCTGCACCCCGACGTCCCCGAGGCGCTGCGCGGCACGTACCTCGGCCTCGCCTCCGACGTGGCCATCGCGCACCTGCAGGCGCTCGGCGTCACCACGGTCGACCTCATGCCACTGCACGAGCACCTCGACGAGACGACCGTCTCGGCGCGCGGCCTCACCAACTACTGGGGCTACAGCACGCTCGCCTACTTTGCGCCCGACCGCCGCTTCGCCACGCGCGGCGGTGACGCGGTGCGCGAGGTGAAGGGGATGGTCAAGCGCCTGCACGCCGCGGGCATCGAGGTCGTGCTCGACGTGGTCTACAACCACTCGTGCGAGGGCGACGCCACCGGCCCCACGGTCTCGCTGCGCGGCATCGACAACCACGTCTACTACCGGCTCGACCCGCGCGAGCCGGGCCGGTACGTCGACTACACGGGCTGCGGCAACACGCTCGACGCCACGCACCCGCAGGTCCTCAAGCTCCTCACCGACAGCCTCCGGTACTGGGTCGAAGAGATGCACGTCGACGGCTTCCGCTTCGACCTGGCCCCGTCGCTCGCGCGCGGGGAGGACGGCGCCGTCGAGCACCTCAGCTCCTTCTTCGCCGTCGTGCACCAGGACCCCGTGCTCTCGCGCATCAAGCTCATCGCCGAGCCGTGGGACGTCGGCCACGACGGCTACCAGGTCGGCAACTTCCCCATCCTCTGGGCGGAGTGGAACGGGCGCTTCCGCGACACGCTGCGCGCCTTCTGGCGCGGCGAGCGCAAGGTGATCGCCGACCTCGGCTACCGCCTCACCGGCTCGAGCGACCTGTTCGCCGACGACGGGCGGCACCCGCACGCGAGCATCAACCTGGTCACGGCGCACGACGGCTTCACGCTGCGCGACCTGGTGAGCTACGCGACGAAGCACAACCTTGCCAACGGCGAGGGCAACCGCGACGGGCTCGACGACAACGTCAGCCAGAACTGCGGGGTCGAGGGCGAGACGGGCGACCCGGCCATCGGCGCGCGCCGCCGCACGATCGCGCGCAGCCTGATGGCCACGCTCTTCGTCGCGCACGGCGTGCCCATGCTCGAGATGGGCGACGAGCGGTGGCGCACGCAGCGCGGCAACAACAACGCGTACTGCCACGACTCCGAGCTCACGTGGCTCGACTGGAGCGAGACGCCCGAGGCGCGCGCGATGCTCGCGCACGTGCGGGCGCTCTCGTCGCTGCGCGACCGCCACCCGATCTTCCGTCGCCACGACTTCCTCACGGCGCGCGAGGTCACCTGGCTCCGGCCCGAGGGCGGCGAGATGACGCCGGCCGACTGGGAGCGCCCCGCGCGCGCGGCGATGGCCTTCCGGCTCGACGGCGGGCACGAGGACGACTCGTTCGTCGTGCTCATGAACGGCGAGGCCGAGACGCTCTCGTTCGCGCTGCCGCCCGGCCCGTTCCGCGTGGTGCTCGACACGGCCGAGGGGGCCCTGCCGGGCGCGATCGCGCGCGGCGCGCACCCGGTTGTCGCCGGAGCGTTCGTCGCCCTGGTGTCGGTCGGCGCCGGCTCGCCCTGACGGCCCGGGAGGGCCGGGGCGCCAGGCAGGGCTCAGTGCGCCGGCGGCTGCGTCGGACCGAGCGAGTCGTCCTGCACGCACGAGACCAGATCGAACAGCAGGAACTCGAGCGCCAGCTCGTTGATGGCGTGGCTGTCCGGGCGCACCGCGCACTCCTGGGGGAAGACCCCCGGGTCGTCGGAGGTGCCCGAGACGTGCACGTCGGAGAAGACCGCGCGGCCGCACTGGTCCTGCGGCGTCGCCGTCGTCGGCGTGTTGAAGCTCAGGTACTTGGCCTCGTAGTCGGGGGCGGTCGGGGACATCGCGCCGTAGATCCACCGCGTCGCGGAGGCCACCTGCTTCACACTGTCGCGCGCGTCGGTGAGCAGCACCTGGCCGTACTCCGGCGAGAGGTGCCCCGCCTGGAGCCACTGCGCGAAGGCCAGGCCGCGCGGGAACGACGTGTCGACGTAATCGGCGATGAACGGGTCGCTCATCTGGTCGCCCGAGCCCCACGTGGCCACGGACTCGAACGGCAGCGGCCCGGTCGGCGGCGCGAACCAGTTGACGTGGAAGTGGGTGGCGTAGAAGCGCCCGCCGCCGTCGAGGTACGCCTTCATCGCGGCGTACGCCGGACCCTCGGTGTCCCGGGGGAAGGTGGCGCACTCGCACGCCGCGAGGACGAGGTCGTACCGGGAGAGGCGCGCGGCGTCGGCCCACAGGGCGTACGCGTCGCCCATCCCCGGCACCGTCATGCCGGGGTAGTGGCCGGCGTACACGTGCACGTGCCCCGGCCCCTCGGGCCCGGTGAACTCCGACGGGTCGATCCCCGCGCTCCGCAGGAAGCACTCGATCGCGTCGCAGCCGGTCGCGAGGGCGATGAGCGGCAGGTCGCCCTCGCTGGCCTTCGACGGCAGGCGCACGAGGTCGGGCGAGAGGAGCGTGTTGTCGACGCACGGGTCGACGTGCGGCACCACGATCTGCCGGCGCCACTTGCCGATCTGCAGCACCAGCGGGACGTCGTCGCCGGCGGGGACGTCGTCGATGTGAAACCAGCCCTGCGCGTCGGTCGAGTCGTAGACGAGCGGGTGCCCCGTCGCGTCGGCCTGGCACGGCGCGCAGCGCGGGTGGCCCGGCTCGATCGGGTCGGGCTTCGCGGTGGGGACGTAGACGAACACGTTGTAGAGGGGGGTCACGCCCGCCGGGTCGAAGACGATGCCGCTCAGCCGCGTGCGCGGCCGCCCCACCGCCTTGCAGTCCACCTGGCGGCACGCGAGCTCGCTCCCGACGCAGACCGCGCCGCCGTCACCGAGGAGGCTCGGGACGTCTCCCGCGTCGGGAGCGGTGCCGCTGCCGGCGCTGGTTGCACAGGCGGCAAGGACGCACGCGGCGCCGACCCAGCCGAGCCCTCGCGGCGGCCTCTCCCCGCCCATGCGAGCAAGCGTAGCCCGCGCCTCCTCGGCCGCCTATCGCCGCGTTGCGTTTCCGCTAACCGTGGCGAAACGCGCCCGAAACAGTCTGACGGTACGCCATGAGGCATGGCGAAGATCGACACCGGCGACACCGCCTGGCTCATCGTCTCGAGCGCCCTCGTGCTGCTGATGACCCCGGCGCTGGCGCTCTTCTACGCGGGCATGGTCCGCCGCAAGAACGTCCTGTCCACGCTCATGCACTCGATCGCGGCCATCCCCATCCTGAGCGTGACCTGGGCCCTCTTCGGCTACTCGCTGGCGTTCGGGCCGACGCGCCACGGGCTCATCGGCGGCCTCGCGTACGCGGGCCTCGAGGGGCTGGCGGGCGAGGTGCACGGGACGGTCCCCACGCTCGCGTTCGCCGCCTTCCAGATGATGTTCGCGGTGATCACGCCGGCGCTCATCTCGGGGGCGTTTGCCGAGCGCATGAAGTTCAGCGCGTACGTGGCGTTCATCCTGCTCTGGTCGACGCTCGTCTACGATCCGGTCGCGCACTGGGTGTGGGCCGGCGGAGGCTGGCTCTTCAAGCTCGGGGCCCTCGACTTCGCCGGGGGTACGGTCGTCCACCTCACGGCCGGCGTCTCGGCGCTCGTGTGCGCTCTCGTCGTGGGCAAGCGCGCCGGCTATCCGCGCCACCGGGCGCTGCCGCACGACCTGACGATGACGCTCACGGGCGCCGGCCTCCTCTGGTTCGGCTGGTTCGGGTTCAACGCCGGCAGCGCGCTCGCCAGCGGGCAGCTCGCGGCGCTCGCCTTCGTGACCACGCACCTCGGCGCCGCCGGCGGGGCCATCGGCTGGCTCGCGATCGAGTGGCGCCACCGCGGCAAGCCCACGGCGCTCGGCGTCGCCTCGGGCCTGGTCGCGGGCCTGGTGGCGATCACGCCCGCCGCCGGCTACGTCGCTCCGTGGGCCGCCATCGTGGTCGGGTTCGTGGCGAGCGGCGTCTGCTACGGCGCCGTCCTGCTCAAGAACCGCTTCGGCTACGACGATTCGCTCGACGCGTTCGGCGTCCACGGCGTGGGCGGCCTCGCCGGCGCGCTGCTGACGGGCGTCTTCGCCCAGAAGGCGCTGAACGACGCGGGCGCCGACGGCGCGCTCTTCGGCAACGCGCGGCAGCTCGGCGTGCAGGCGCTCGCCTGCGCCGCGACGGGCGCCTACGCCGCGGTCGTCACGTACGGCATCCTCAAGGGGGTTGACGCGACGATCGGCCTGCGCGTGCCCGAGGTCGAGGAGCGCGAGGGCCTCGACGCCACGCAGCACGGCGAGGAGGCGTACGGGGACAGCGGCGGGACGGCCTACGAGCTGGCGGCGTACGAGGGCGAGCGTGGCCTCGGCGCGATCGAGGAGGCGCCGGCGGAGTAGGCGCCCGACCCCGGCGAGGGCTCGGCGCGCTGCGAGGGTCGCGGGTCACGCAGGGCGTCATGACGATTCGCAGGGCCTCCCTGCAAGTGCGCCGTTGACGTCGCGGCCGACTTGCGGCCCCAATGATCGAGGGAAACCGCCTGTCTCACCCGGGAGCACCGCCATGGCCGCGAAGAAGAGGGCATCGTCGAAGAAGAGGGTCACTCTCGAGCTGGACGTCGAGACCTTGCGCGCGTTGCTCGAGGCGGCCGAGGCGCTCTCCGAGTTGGCCGCCGCGGTGATCCTCGCAAGCGACGACCCGCAGGTGCGCAAGCTCGCGAAGAAGGGCCGCAAGCGCCGCTGACGGGGCTCGCCGGTCCCGGCGCCCGCAGCACCGTCCATGCGCCCTGGGGACGTCCTCGCCGAACGATTCGAGATCCTGCGCGCCGCCGGCGCGGGCGGGATGGGGATCGTCTACCGGGCGCGCGACCGGCAGACGGGCGTCCCCGTGGCCGTCAAGGTCCTGCTCGATCGCGGCGAGGAGCCGGCGCACCGCTTCGAGCAGGAGGTCGAGATCCTGTCGGCGATCGACCACCCGCACATCGTCGGCTACGTCGCGCACGGCGTGGGCCCGCGCGGGACGCCCTTTCTCGTCATGCCGTGGCTCGACGGGCGCGACCTGCAGGACGCGCTGCGCGATGGGCCGCTGCCCGTCGACGCGACGCTCACGATCGCGCGCGCCGTGGCCGGGGCGCTGGCGTACCTGCACGAGCGGGGGCTGGTGCACCGCGACCTCAAGCCGAGCAACCTGTTCCTGCCGGGCGGCCAGGTCGCAGGCGTGCAGGTCATCGACCTCGGGATCGCGCGCGCGACGGTGCCGGTGCGCCCCATCACGTTCTCCGGAAAGCTCCTCGGCACGCCGGGGTTCATGGCTCCCGAGCAGGCGCGCGGCGACCCTCAGCTGGCGCCGACGGTGGACGTCTTCGCCCTCGGCTGCGTCCTCTTCGAGTGCCTCACGGGCCGGCGCCTCTTCGACGGGGCGCACGTCATGGCCGTCCTCGCGAAGATCCTGCTCGACGAGGCGCCGCGCGTCCGCGAGCTGCGCCCCGAGGTGCCCGAGGCGATCGACGCGCTCGTGCACCGGATGGTGGCCAAGGATCCTGCGCTCCGGCCGCGCGACGGCGTCGAGCTCCTGCGCTGGCTCGCTGACCCGCCGCGGGCGCCTCGCCTCGCCGAG
>JAJYCT010000028.1 GCA_021778125.1 Myxococcales bacterium | reverse complement strand
AGCACGTCGAGCGCCGGGCGGCGAGGGTCGGTCTCGGAGAAGGCGCGCAGGCAGATGCGCAGATCGGTCTGGCTCGCGACGTTGTCGACGATCTCGAGCTGCGCCCGGGTCTGCGTGTGCGGTGGGGGCGCGGCCGACGCCCTCGCGCCCGCCCGCAGGGCTCCGAAGTCGCGCTCCGCGAGGCGCAGTGCCGCCTCGGCGTCGACCGGGCCCGAGAACGCCAGCACGGCGTTGTTCGCCGCGTAGTGCGCCTCGTGCCACCGCCTCAGCGTGCGCTCGTCGAAGGCGCGCACCTGGGCCTCGCTCCCGGTGATCGTGAAGCCGAGCGGGTGATCAGCGTAAATGAGGGCGCGCGACAGGTTGTCGGGGTCGACCTGGTGCCCCTCGTCGTCGAGGTCCTCGAGTATCTCCTCGAGCACGATCCCCTTCTCGACCTCCATGTCGAGGAAGGCCGGCTGGGAGATCACCTCGCCGAACAGCCGGCACGCCGCGTCCAGCGACTCGGGCGGCAGAGACAGCGAGAAGATGCCGTGGTCGACCTGCGTCGAGGCGAACAGCGAGCCGCCCAGCTCCTCGAACGCAAGGTTCACCGCGTGCGCGCTCGGGATGCGGCGCGTCCCGCGGTAGATCATGTGCTCGAGGAAGTGGCTGACGCCGTTGTCCGCCTGCGTCTCGAAGCGCGACCCGACGCGGGCCCAGAGCGCCACGTGCGCCCGGTGCAGCGACGGCGTCGGGGCGACGACGACGCGCAGCCCGCTCGCGAGCGTTGCGACCCGGTAGGGCGCGGTCAGGGCGCCTCCTCATCTTCCTCGGCGGGAGCGGCGCCGCCGTCGGCGCGGGCCTCCTGCACGTAGGCCTCGTCGATCTTCACGTCGTTCCTGGCCTGGTCGCGCAGCCGCCGGACGTAGAGCGAGAGCGCCTCGTCGCGCTTCATGCGCACGAGCTCTTCCTGGAACGTCGCGCGGTCCTTCTCGAACTCCTCGCGCGTGGCCACCTTGCGCTGCTTGAGCCAGACGACGGCCCAGCCGTCGGGCGTGCGGCCCGGCGTGTCGATCACGTCGCCCTCCTTCGCGCTGAAGGCGAAGGTCATGACCTTGGCCGTACCCTCGGGCGAGAGGCCCGCGACCGGCTCGCCGCCGCGGTTGAACGCGGACGACGTCTGCACCTGCGGGCGGTCGCCGTCGGCCGCAGCGTCGAACGTCCTGGCCGGCAGGGTAGAGGCCACGGGCTTGCCCGGCGCGGCGGCCGTCGCGTCGACGGCGGCGTCGGCCCCGGCGTCGCTCGCCTCCGGCGGCGCAGGCAGGATCTTCAGCGCCTCGATCTTCTGAGGCTTCACGTACGGGTCGATGGCCGCCTTGATCGCGTCCTCGGCGCCCGTCCCGCCTCGCATCGCCGTGTCGATCCGCGTCGCGATGGCCTGCGCGAGGTCGGCGGCCTTGGCCTTCGCCACGAGCGATCGCCCGAGCGAGATCTTGAGGGCGGCCTCGATCTCGGCCGCCTTCGCGGGATCGTCGCGCTCGATGAAGTGGTAGCCGAACTGTGTCTCGACGGCGCCGGCGGTCATCTCGCCGGGCTTGAGCGCGTCGGCGGCGACCTTGAACGGCGTCACGAAGCCGGCCGTCTTGTCGCCGAGATCCCCGCCGCGCGCGGCGCTGCCGGGATCGTCGGACACGTCGCGCGCGACCTCCGCGAACGGCTCGCCCGCGCGGATGCGCCCGACCGCCCACGAAAGCTTCGCCAGGGCCGTCGCCTTCTCGTCGTCGGTGGCGCCGTACGGCAGCTTCACCAGGATGTGGCGCAGGTGGCCCGCCTGCGGCGCGTCCTCCTTCTTGCGCTCCTCGAACGTCCTGTCGAAGTCGGCCTGGTGGTCCTTCATCCACGCGTCGACGTCGGCCTGCGTCGGAGCGACGGCCCAGCGCCCGACCCACGACTCCTTGACGGTGAGGTAGGAGAGCGTGGCGGTGCTGTAGCGGCGCTCGTACTCGTCCCAC
Source organism: Myxococcales bacterium (assembly GCA_021778125.1). Classification (GTDB taxonomy): domain Bacteria; phylum Myxococcota_A; class Polyangia; order Polyangiales; family Polyangiaceae; genus Palsa-1150. Next base: position 27,396 of record JAJYCT010000028.1, on the reverse strand, counting down.
GCCTCCTCGTCGCTGACGCGGATGGGGGCGCGGACGATGTCGCGCACCTTGGCGGCGAGCAGCTCGCGCGCCTGCTCCTCGCGGAACTCGGTGGTCGAGCGGTTGCTCAGGTTCCGGACCTGCCGCTCGTAGATCTTCATGTCGAAGACCTTCGTCTTCGGGTCGCGGAAGTCGACGGGGATGGCCGTGTCGCGGTCGCTGAACCGCTGCTGCGCGATCTCGGGCGAGAGCAGGCCGGCGCGAATGTAGCTCTGGTACATCTCGCCCAGGATCTGCTGGGCTTGCCGCGGGTCGTCGGCGGGGATGCTGACGCGCACGAAGCCGTCGAACAGCTCGTCGGTGACCTCCTTGTCGGTCACCGTGATGCCCAGGCGCGCGGCCTCGTCGTCGAGCAGCTCGCGCTCGACGAGGCCGTCGAGCGCCACCTTCTTCAGGTTGAGCTTGCGCGACAGCGCCTGGCTCTTGGACGGCATGAGGATGCGGTACGCGGCCGAGAAGTCCTTGGGGTCGATGCACCGCCCGCGCACGCGCGCTGCGCACACCTCGCTGAGCGAGGCCGTCTTGGACGTCGCTTGGGGCCGGAACGTCACGACGAAGGCGAAGATCGTCGCAGCGATCACCGCGCCGTAGACGACGTTCGAGATGCCTTTCTGCCGGAAGATGTCGAGCATGGGCGGACGGCCCGCTCTATCACGCGCCCGGGGGCCCGTCGACGGGCCTTTCTCGGTGCCCTACGCGCGTTTCTCGAGGCCGAGCGCGAACTTGAGCAGCGCGATGGCGTCTTCGAGCCCTGGCGCGGCCCTGGCGTAGGTGATCTCGTAGAACGTATCGAGCGTCCGGGCGGCGTCGCCGGGGTCGGGGACGGGGATGACGGACGCGGAGACCTCGGCGAAGCCGTCGCCCTCGAGCGATCGCTCGCCCAGCTGGCGCACGCGCGCGAACAGGGCCGGCTCGTCGTCGTGGGGGAAATCGGCCTTCTGGACGCGCAACACCACCCGGACCTCGAGCGGCTCGCTCATGCGCAGGCGCACTCCCGAGTCCATGATGAGGTTCTCGCGCGGCCGCTCCGCCAGCACGATCTCCTCGCCGCGCGTGCGGAAGACCTCGAAGCCGGCGTCGATGAGCGCGCGCTTGAAGCGCGCGGCCTGGGGGGGGGGCGAACCTGTCATCCGAGGGCGGGGACTCGAGGTGCGAGCATCGTTTGGCGCGGGCGTACCCGTCAAGGCCCACAACGGGTATGATGGGTCGAACACGCTTGAAGAACCGCCGGAGCCTCACCCCTTCGACCCTCCCCGCCGCCGGGGACGACGTGCACGCGACGCGGCGCGGGGGCGCCCGCCACGACGTCACGGCCCGGGTCACCCTCAAGGCCAAGGACGGCATGGTCCTCGAGGGCTGGGCGCTGAACATCAGCCGCGGCGGGGTCCGCGTGATCCTCGAGGACAAGGTCGAGCCCGGGGCCGACTTCGACGTCGTGCTCACGACCGAGGGCGAGGCGGCGAGCCCGCTTGTCGGGCGGGTCGTCTGGGTGCAAGAGGAGCCGGACGGCGTCGTGGCCGGGATCGAGTTTCGCCCCACCGCGTGCTAAGCCGGGGGCCGATGGCTTCCCCGAAGAACCTGCTCCCCGACTGCGGCCTCTATCGCACGACCAAGCCTCTGCCCGAGCACGAGGGCGAGATCCCCGCGGGGACGCTCGTCTACTTCCACAACCACTCGGACTCCGGCCTGCCCGTCGTCATCGCGCCCGAGCACAACATCCACAACCGGTGGCACTTCCACGGCTCGGGCCTGCCCTTCCGCGGGCTCTCGTGGGCCGACAGCCTGGTGAAGCTCCCGGCCGAAGGCTTCTACATGCTGCGCAAGACGCTGACGTTCGAGGGCGGCGAGTGGCCCAAGGGCGCGCTCGTGCAGCTCGGGTACAACCGCTCGGCCGACCCCATCCTCTTCATCGGGCAGGTCCGCGCGCAGCTGCAGGAAAACGATCTCTTCTTCTCCGACCGCGGCGTGTCGATCGCGCGCGAGCAGCTCTCGATCCTCGAGCCGCTGCAGGTCTACGCCGAGCCGGTCGAGGCCGGCGGGCACACGACCGGCGTGCACTGAGGCTCAGAAGCTGCCGACGGCGCCCAGCGAGCCCGGCCCGAGGTACGGCGTGACCGAGAGGCCCGCCTGGGCCGGGGTGCTGTCGTCCTTGGGGCCGACGAGCAGCAGCGTCACGCCCGCGGCGGCGCCCACGCCGGCGACGATGAAGCCGACGGTCGAGAGGGTCGAGAGCGTGTGGTAGCTGTCGAGGTTGCCGTACTGGCTGGGCGGGCACGAGCCCCCGGCGCACGCGCCCGAGAGGTCGGAGTGCTCGCCCATCGCGGGCACGGGCGTGGCCGCGGGGCCCGGGCGCCGGAGCGGCGGCGCCGCCCGTGTCCTTCTCGAGGGTCACCGGGGCGTCGGCGGTGCCGCCGTCGGCCACGGCGACCTTGAGCTCCGAGCTCTTGAAGCCCGCGGCGCTCGCGCGCACGACGTGCATGCCGGGGTTCACGAAGCGCTTGATGCCGAGCGCCCTAGTGTAGTGACGTCCTCGACCTTCTCGACGAAGTGCTTGTCGTTGCTCAGCTGCAACCGGCTCGGGGTCAGCGAGGACCGGGCCCACGTCTCCAGCTGCTGGCGCTCTGCTTCACGGTCTCTCTCGGGCTGCACGCCGGTTGGACGGGGCTGGGCGAGATGGATTCACTACACTAGCGCTCCGCGCCCGGCGCCTTGCCCACCCGGATCTCCCCGGTGCGCCGCGCGTCGTAGCCGAAGTCGGCGCGTAGCTTCCTGCGGAACGCCGCGCTCTGCGCGACCTCGCCGAGGGCGACGAGGCGCGGATCGCCCAGTCCTCCGGCGCGAAGCACCAGGCCGTACGCCTCCGATCCGAGGGCCAGGAAGGCGAGCCCCGCGCGGATCGCCCAGCCGCGCGAGGTGAGCCCGATCTCGGCGTCGCCGCGCACGACCGCCATCGCGACCTCGGCGTGGGAAGGGTGCAGGCTCGCGCCCGCGTACGCCTGCTCCGGCTCGATGCCCTCGTCGCGCAGCGCCCGATCGAGGTGCGCCCGGATCCCCGCGGTCGGGGGCCGGGTCGCCAGGCGCCGTCCGACGAGGCCCGACACGCGCCGCAGTCGCATGCCGCGACGGAAGACGAGGCCGACTTCGCGCTCGGCGAGGTGGATGCGCGCGAGCCGCACGTCGGGCACGCTCGACGGGACCTCGCCGCCGTGGCATCCGGTGACCAGAACGGCGCCACGGCGCAGCAGTTCGAGGCCGCTCGCGTGGTCAGCCTGGACGTGGCCCAGGAGCGGTGCACCCTGATCGCGGCCGCCCGCGAGCAGCGCGTCGACCAGCACGTCACCGTTGGCCGCGAGAAGCGGGGAAGCCGGTTCGTCGGCCCGCTCCGGCGCCTCCGCGCGGTCCGCTTCGGTGGCCCGGCCGCGGCAGTAGCCGCGCACCTCGTCCTCGTCGAAGCGCTACTCGTCGCCCACGCGGTGCGCGGGCAAGCCACGCTTGCGGAGCCTGTAGACGTGCTTGGGATGGACCCTGAGCAGCTCGGCCACCTCTCTCGTCGTGAGCCATGCCATGTCTGCGAGCCTCGCGCCGAACGCGCCCGACGTCGTCGTTGACGTCCCGGGCGCCCGTCCGTTAGGGGGTAGGTGTTACCTATTGTTCCCTCTGGTTGCACAAGGGGGGCGTGACGGCTCGGCGCCCGAGGCCGGTCCGAGGGCCCGTCTGCGAGGAGATCCATGACCCGGACGTCTCCGCTGTGCGTCGCCCTCGCGGTGGCAGGCTCGCTGCTTGTCGCGGGGAGCCCGGCCGCCGCGCGCGAGGCGGGCGACGTCGTCGTCGTCGACAACGTCGGCGTGCCCCTCGCCACGCACAACTTCGACACGGGAAAGGACGTCGGCGTCGGCGACAAGCTGTTCCTCTCCGAGTTCGTGGGGGCGCACGTCTTCGTGACGAGCACCGTGCGCGTCGGGATGATGTTCCAGTGGACCGAGCAGTACACCGGGGAGCTCGCGCCGGGAGCCGATCACTTCACGACGTTCGCGCTGCTCCCGCAGGTCGGCTGGACCTTCTACGATCACCTCTCGGCCGCGGCGATCTTCACCTACGCGGCGCGCGCCGGAGGCAAGGACCAGTTTGACCTCGGGGTCCAGGCGCTGCTGGGCTACGGCCTGCCGATCACCCGGAACGCGGCGCTGAACGTGGCCGTGGAGGTGCCCTACAGCTTCCGCCTGGCGCGCACGATCGGCGTCACTCCGCTCGTCGGGCTCACCCTCGACCTGTGACGGCGTCACTCCGCCCGGCTACCGCGTCGTTCGCTCCCGCGACGGGCACCGTAAAGCGCCCGTAGAGCCCGTGCGCGCCGGTCACGCCACGCGCGACCGCGCCCACCGGTCGAACCATGACTCCTTGCCGAACACGCCCGAGGCCCCGTCCCAGCGGGCGGCCTCCTCCGGGCGGTGCTGGCCGAGGAAGGTGAAGGCGAAGGTCCGGACGGCCAGATACCCGTTGAGGGCGAGCGCGCCCATGATCGCGGCCGACGCCGCGGCGCTCTCGCGCAGCGTGTCGTGCAGCAGCAGGTCCTCCCCGACGAACGTGGGGAGCAGCGGGAAGCCCGCGATCCCCAGCGTCGAGATGAGCGCGAGCCCCGTGGCGAGGGGGCGCCCCTCGGAGAAGCCCGCGTAGCGCGGGATGCGCTTGCCCGCCGGCACGACCATCGCCGTCCCGACGAAGCCCAGCGCGCAGAGGATCGCGATCGCCAGGGCGTACGTGATGCCGGCGAAGCTGTTGTGCGCCGGCGAGATCGCGAACACCGCCGCGGCGACGGCGAGGCTCGAGCCCGACACCCAGGCCATCGCGTACGCGGGCCGGCGCCACGACGAGAGCGCGCAGCCCGAGGCGAGGAGCGCCAGGGCGATGAACACCCACGCCATGACGCGGTCGGTCCCCGCCGTCGAGCGGGGCGCGAGCGCGACCGCCGCCAGCGCTCCGATCGAGCCGACGGCGAAGAGCGCGGCCTGTCGCGGCAGGATCAGGCGCCCCAGAGTGCGCAGAGGGCTCCAGGTGACAAGCTTCAGCCCCTCCTTGAGGTACCCCTCCGAGACGGCGAAGACGTAGAGCGCCGTGTGCCAGCGCCGGGGCAAGAGGCGCGCGTACGAGAAGCGGAGCTCGGTCGCGCCGCCCGACGCCGCCGAGGCCTGCTTGCGCAGCAGGTACGCGACCGCCGACGGCGAGACGAGCAGCTGGTAGCAGCGCAGGAGCGCGTTGCAGACCACGTGCGCGAGCGCCAGCCGGTGCAGACCCAGCGCGAGCTCGACGAAGATGAGCCCCACCTGCGTCACCGACGCGTAGCCCACCTGCGCCTTGATCGTGGGTTGCACGCGGGCAAACATCGAGCAGAGCGCCGCGGTCAGCAGCCCGACGGCCCCGATGCAGATCCGCACCAACGTCACGTCGCCCCACAGGGCGAACGTGCGCAGCAGCAGGTACGCCCCCGCGTGCACGGAGAGGGCGCCGTAGAAGAGCGCGCTCGACGGGGTGGGCCCCTCCATCGCGCGCGGGACCCAGAAGCTGAAGGGGAACTGCGCCGACTTGCCGACCGCCGCCAACAGCAAGAGCAGGCCGAGCACGCGGTGGCTCCCGGTCTCCGCGAGGCAGGCGGCCATCAGCATGCCCATGTCGGCCACCCGGTAGACCGAGTACGTCTTGAGGGCGTTGCGCACGGCGGAGGGGCGCTCCCGGTAGAAGGCGATGAGCAGGAACGACGACAGGCCGACCATCTCCCATCCCGCGAACATCAGGTCCAGGTTGCCCGCCAGGGTGAGGACGGTCATCGCGGCCTGGAACATCAGGGCGATGGCGAAGAAGCGGCGGAAGCCGGGCTCGCGGTGCAGGTAGAAGCGGCTGAAGCGCAGCACCATGCCCGTGGTGAACTGCACCAGCACGAGGAAGACCACCGAGCTGCCGTCCAGGCGCAGCTCGAACGCGAAGCGGTACCCCTCGTGCTCGAAGAGGACGCGCGGAGGCGTGGCGAGCGGGCTCGCGCCGTGCGCGATCCAGAGGCCGACCGCCAGGAGCGAGCTCGCCCCGGAGAGGGCCGCGGCGCCCTGCGCCAGCCGCGCGACCGCTCGCTCGCTCTCGACCCGGCGCGCCCCGAGCACGAGCGCCAGCGCGAGGGGCGCCGCCACGCCGAGCACGAGCAGCGTCTCGATCACGGCCGCGCCTCCCCCGCGGGCACCGCCGCGCGCCGCCCCACGAAGCCCACCGGGAGGTTGTCGCGGCCCTGCCGGGCGGCGTCGAGCGACGTCGGCCACGCGAACGCGGGCGGCGTCAGGCCGTCGACCTTCACCATGGCCCCGCCGCGGTACGTCCACACCTCGTTCGAGGCGGGGTCGAGGCAGCCGTAGCGGATCCACTCGTTCTCGACGAACTCGAAGACCGACGGACTGGCGGCCGCGGCCCTCAGGGCCACCTCGGGCGACTGCTCCACGATCACGAGGAGCCGCACCGGATCGTGGATCTCGGTCATCTGCGTCGGCAGGCCGGTGAGCAGGTCGCCCTCGACGCCGTTGCACACCCCCAGCAGGCCGTTGACGTTGTGCGGCAGCTTGCTCCCCGCGCCGTAGACGCGCGGATCGATCCGCGAGAACAGGTACTCGAGGTTGATCCCCGCGCAGACCGGGATCACGGCGGCGAGGATGCCCGCGAGGATCGTTCCCCCGGGATCGCGCGAGGGCTCGTAGGAGCTGAGGAAGGTGCGCCGGTCGAGGAAGAGCCCCTCGGTCAGCGCGCGGCGCCCCACGACGCACGACGCGTTGGTGGCGTGGTTGTACTCGGGCCGCGGCTCGAACAGCGACATCGAGCGCAGGCGCACCTCCGAGAGCGCGCGCTCGGGCGGCACCGGCAGGGGGACCGACTCGAAGCGCCGGCAGCGCTCGGCCGCGTTGCGCGCCGCGGCCGCCGCGCACTGGCGCCGGAAGTCCTCGAGCGCGCCGTGGAACCGCTCGGACATGCGATCGAGATCGAAGTACATGGCCTCGTCGCGCGTCGTGTCGTAGACCGCGCCGACGAAGAGCGTCGACGCGGGGATGTCGACGCCGCGCGCCCGCAGCGCGGCGCGCACCTCGGGGCGGTTGGCGGCCTTGGCGAACGCGCGCGCGTTGGGGGCGCCGACGCGCCCCGAGCACGCGCCGCAGTTGTACGCGGCGAAGTACGGGTTGTTGACGCTGCTCGCGCCGTGACCGAAGAGCACGACGAGCGGCGGGAAGGCGCGGTCGGCGCCGATCGAGCGCAGGACCGACGCGACGCGATCGGCGAGCTCCTCGGACGAGTAGCCGAGCAGCAGCCCCTCGGGCGAGCGCTCGTCTCCGTCGCGCAGCAGCTTGAAGCGCGCGTCGTGGTTGACGGTGCTGAGCGGCGGCACCGTCACGGGCGCGAGCGACGGCCGGAAGACGTTGGCGAAGAGGCGCGCCGCCGCCGACAGGCCGAGCGCGTACGAGAGCACCCAGCCGCGGAGGAAGGTGTTCGAGTGCTGCTCGAGCGTGAGCCTGCGGCGCCACCACGGCAGCGGGCGAGCCGCCTTCTTCTGGTGGAGCAGGTCGTACTCCTCGACGATGAGGTGGCGCGGCGTCACCGGCGCGGGGCAGTGCTTGCCGGCGATGGCGTCGTCCACGCCCCGATAGAAGAAGTCCAGGCCGAAGAACCCGGCCGTCCCGAAGGTCGCGACGCCGGGCGCGACCTCCTCGAGGTGGCGCCGCGCCGAGCACGAGCGGTCGTCGATGCAGAAGACGGCCCACGCCGTCGTGGCGGGGCGCGGCAGCGGCGTGCGGGCCGCGTTGGCGCGGACGCCGCCGAGGAACGGCGCGTAGTAGCTCCACTCGAAGGCCTCCTGCCACACCGACAGGAGCCGCTCGGCCTCGCCGCGGACCGGCGGCTCGTCGGGCGGAGCGGTCGCCTCGTCCGACGACGCCACCAGCCCGAGCGGCGCGAAGCCGGTGCCCAGCTCGCGCTCCAGGTGGCCGAGCTCCGCGACGAGCGTGACGGCGGCGAGGTCGAGCAGCTCCATCCGCCGCGGCGTGAGCAGCTGCCAGGGGTTCCTCTCGCACTCGCCGACGAGCCCCGCCCAGCCGGGCAGCGTCAGCAGCGTCTCGAGCAGGTACGGCTCGTACCCCTCCTCGCGGCCCACCGTGCGGGCCAGCGCGCCCACCAGGGCCTCGCGCGCCGGCAGCGCCATGAGCGCGCGCGCGCCCGGCGTCTCGAACGGGACGAGGGGCAGGCGGCTGACGCGCACCAGGTGAGCGACGCACTCGTAGAAGCCCATCCGGTCGGCGCCCGGCATCGACCACGTCGACAGCCCCTGGTCGAGGTAGCCGCCGAGGAGGCGGAAGAGCTGCAGGTGCGAGCGGCGGTGGAGGGCGACGCCGCCGAGGCGCCGCGTCCACGTCGCCCGCAAGCCCTGCCGCGCGCGGCCAGGGAAGCGCGGCTCCTCGAGGCGGCCGTCGACCAGCTTCGCGCGGGCCTCGGCGCGCGCGCCCTCGTCGGCGAACGCCGCGGCGAGGGCGCGGTCGAGCGCCGCGTCCGCGATGCGCCCCGCGCGGTACGCCTCGAGGAAGAACGCGGGCGGCATGGCCGCGCGGGCGCCGTACAGCCGCGCCGCCGCCGACACGCCATCGTGAAACGGCATGCCCTGGAAGGCGTGCAGCGTGTTGTGGTGGACGAAGTCCTTGATGGGCCCCTGGGCCGGCAGCCAGTGCGCGATCCGGTGGAGGGCGGCGTCGAGGTCGAAGGCCGCGTCGAGGCGCGGAGATGGAACAGCGGTACTGCTCATGAACGGCCAGGCTAGGTTGACCAACCTTAGATCACTATTGCAACATCGTGCAATATGAAGAGGCACGGAGATCTCGTCGCGCTCCTCAAGTCGAACGGGATGCGCGTCACCGCGGGGCGGCGCCTGCTCCTGCAGCTCATCCTCGACCACAGCGCGCGCCGCATCAGCCTGGCCGAGATCCACGCCTACATGGACCGCCAGCCGGTGCGCGTCGACCGCGCGAGCATCTACAGGAACCTCGAGGCCTTCAAGAAGCTCGGCATCATCCAGGAGCTCAGGCTCCCGGGCGCCGGCAAGTGCTTCCAGTACGTGCTCGATCGCACGGTGCGCCACTATTATATCTGCAAGGTGTGCGGCAAGGCCCGGCCCGGCGACCGCAAGCTCTTCGAGCGGATCGAGCGGGCGCTGATGGACATCCACGGCTTCTCGAAGGCGAACCTCTCGGTCGTGTTCTACGGCCAGTGCGCGCGGTGCGGGCCGAGGGCGCGACCGACCGGTCCGGTCCCCTCGGAGGGGCGCGACCGCCGGAGCCGGCCCGCGGCGCAGGCGCGGGGTCGCAAGGACGCGCGAGGAGGTCGGACGTGAGCAGACGGGGTAGGGTCGCGGTCGCGGTGATGGCGCTGTCGGCGTGCGGCGCGTGCGGGCGAAAGAGCGCGTGGGCGCCGGCGAGCCGCTCGCCGGTCCTCCCCCTCGCCCTCGTCGCGGACGTGGCGTTGCCCGGCGGAAGCACTCGCTTCGACTACCAGGAGCTCGACCCTGCGACGGGCCACTTCGTCGTCGCGCACATGAACGACGCAGCGGTCCTCGTCCTGAACCTCGGCGACGCTTCGGTGGCCAAGCTCCTGCCGGACATCCCGACCCCGCGCGGAGTCGCGGTAGGCGACGGACGGATCTTCGTGACCAGCTCCCCGTCGCAGCTGGTGATCCTCGACGCCCGGACGCTCGGCGAGATCGCGCGTGTTCCAACCGGCAAGGGCCCGGATGGCGTCGGCTACGACCCGGTCGACCACGTCGTCGGCGTCTCGGACCAGCACGACGGCGCCGTTTCGCTCATCGCCGGCGCCGGCAGCGGCGCACGGAAGCAAGTGCTCCTCGGGAAGGAGACGGGCAACGTCATCTTCGACCCCGGGCGGCGCGCGTTCTGGGCGGCCGTGGTCAACGCCGCGCCCCCGGACCAGCTCGTCCAGATCGATCCGGTCGCGCAGGCGGTCACCGCGCGCATCGATCTCCCCGGGTGCGGCGGCGCGCACGGCGTTCGCCTCCACCCCGATGGGCAGAGCGCGTTTGTCGCCTGCGAGGACAACGACCGGCTCGTCCGCGTCGAGCTCGGCGGCGCGCACGCGCTCACCACCGCGCCCACCGGCGCCGGCCCGGACGTGATGAGCGTCGACCCGGGCCTCGGCTGGCTTTACGTCGCCGCGGAGAGCGGAGACCTGGTGGTCTTCGACATTGGAAGGCCCGGCCTGGTGACGATCGATCGCGAGCACCCCGGCGACAACGCGCATTCCGTCGCCGTCGAGCCCACCACGCACCGCGTGTTCTTTCCGCTGATGTCGGGACCGAACGGCAGGCCCGTCCTGCGCATCATGCAGCCGAAGCTCGCGGCGCCGCCCGCTACGAGTGGGCCGTGACCGGCTCGCCGCGAGGGGCGAGCGTCGCCGAGCCCGGGGAGACGATCGCGTCGCTCGAGGCGAGCGTCGCGGACCTCGAGTGAACGAGCGCTGCGGTCGACCGGACCGTCGCGAACGTCGCGACGACTCCGCCGGATCTCGAGCCGCCGTCCGGATCGCTCGCGCCCCGGATCGCGGATCGAGAAGCGAGAGGCTCGTACTCGAAGACGAGGATCGAGGATCGAAAGGATCGTCTCGCGCGTCTCGATACGCGGATCGATCCTGTCGAGACGAGTACCTGGGGCTTCGAGGACAGCGTCGAAGCACGAGAGGATCGCGCCTCGCATCTCGAGTCGAGCGACGTTTCTCTCGATCTCACGACGCCGTCTTCGAACCACCGAGACGATCCTCGAACGACGCGCCTCGATCCTCGCGAGGATCGAGACGCTGCGTTCGAGCTCACTCGAAGGACCTTCGAGACGCGTCTCTGTCCTCGCGATCTTCGCGACGGTGCACGAAGCACCACGATCGAGGATCGAAGTCTCCGTCGCTCGCCTCGAAGTACGCGAGACGAAGCTCGAGACCGCATTCGAAATCGCCAACCGCACGCTTGAGGAGCGTCTTGGCCGCTCGTCGCGCAACTCGTCGAAGCCCCCGTCGAGCGACGGTCCCGCCGATAGGCACAATCGCCCTGGCAAGAAGCCGACTGGCCGTTCGCCGGGCGGGCAGCCGGGCCACGACGAGCACGAGCGCCCCGAGGTGCCCCCGGCGAGCGCCCCGGTGTGCGTCGGCGCCCGGCGAGCTCTGGCTGCGGGCTTGATGGGGTGGGTCGGCACCGGCCGGTCGTGTCGAAACGACACACCGCGCTCCGGGCCCGACCGCCGTCTTCGCGCGCCAGGACCGCACGCGGTGCGCTGGTCCAGGCGTTGCACGTGGCAGGGCACGCAAGGAGATCCCACGAAGATGCCTTCTCGCTTCCCCTCCCATGGCCTCGCCGTCGCCGCCACCTCGCTACCTGCCCGTTCGGCTCGCTCCGCCTCGACCCGGGAGCCCCTGATGGGCGCCCCCATCTCCTCCCCGTGGCGCGACGCGCTGACCGCCGCGCCCCTGCACGATCCCCCGCGCGTCCTGCTGGCCGAGGACGACGTGGAGATGCGCCGCCTGGTCGCCGAGGCCCTCGTCGACGACGGCTACGACGTCATCCCCGTCGCCGACGGCGGGCGGCTCCTCGTCACGCTGGCGCGCGGGCAGATCGACCGCGACGACGTGGATCTGGTCGTCTCCGACGTCCGCATGCCCGTGTGCACGGGGCTGCAGATCCTCGAGCAGCTCCGCGCGGCGCGCTGGCGGATCCCGTTCATCTTGATGACGGCGTTCGGCGACAGCGTGACGCGAGGGCAGGCGCGGTCGCTCGGGGCCGTGCTCTTCGACAAGCCGTTCGACCTCGACGATCTGCGCACGGCCGTCGCCTGCCTGCTCCGGCGCGAGCCCCCGCCGCGCTGAGCGTCCAGGGGGCGTTGCCCGCGCCCCTCGTCCTCAGGAGCTCTTCGGAGGCGCGACGTCGAGGCGGTCGAGCATCCGGTAGAGGCGCTTGCGCTCGATGCCCAGGATCCGCGCGGCGGCGGTCTTGTTGCCGCCGACGGCCTCCAGGACGCGCGCGATGTAGCGCCGCTCGACCTCCTCGAGCGGCACGAGCTCGGACGGATCGTCGCTCGCGACAAGCACGTGGGAGCGCCGGTAGTCGCGGATCTTCTCGGGGAGATCGTCGACGCCGATCTGCTCGAAGCGCGTGAGCGCCACGGCGCGCTCCATGCAGTTCTGGAGCTCGCGCACGTTGCCGGGCCACGCGTACGCGACGAGCTTCTCGGCCGCGGCCGGGGCGAGCCCCCCGATGGGCTTGCCGGCGCGCGCGGCGAAGTGCGCGAGGAAGTGCTGCGCCAGCGGCAGGACGTCGCCGGCCCTCGCGCGCAGGGGAGGCAGCTGGATGTGGACGACGTTGATGCGGTAGTAGAGGTCCTCGCGGAACCGCCCCTCCTCGATCGCCGACTCGAGGTCGCGGTTGGTCGCCGCCACGACGCGCACGTCGACGGGGATCTCGTCCCGCCCGCCGACCGGTCGCACCGCGCGCTCCTGCAGGGCGCGCAGGAGCTTGGGCTGCAGCCCGAGCGGCATGTCGCCGATCTCGTCGAGGAAGAGCGTCCCGCGGTTCGCGCGGCGGAAGAGGCCCGGCTCGGCCGTCCGCGCGTCGGTGTAGGAGCCCCTCTCGTGGCCGAACAGCTCGCTCTCGAGCAGCGCCTCGGGCATCGCCGCGCAGTTGACGGCCACGAAGGGCCCGCCGCGCCGGCGGCTGCGCTCGTGGAGGCTGCGCGCCACGAGCTCCTTGCCCGTGCCGCTCTCGCCGGTGAGGAGCACGGTGGTGTCCACCCCCGCGACGCGCTCGATGAGGTCGTAGGCCTCGCGCATCGCGCCGCTCTCGCCCACGAGCTCGTCGAAGCGCGGCAGGCGCCCCGTCTCCAGGCGCAGCCGGCGGACCTCGTCGCGCAGGCGCCGGTGGCCGGCGGCGCGCTCGAGCGCGATCGCGAGGACGTCGAGCTCGACGGGCTTCTGGATGAAATCGTAGGCCCCTGCGCGGATCGCGCCGACCGCGGCCTCGAGGCTCCCGAACGCCGTGAGCACGAGGACCGGGACGTCGGGGCGGCTCTCGACGACGCGACCGCACAGCTCGAGGCCGCTCGTGCCGCGCATGTTGAGGTCCGTGACGACCGCGTCGAAGTCCGCCGCGTCGAGGGCCCGCAGCGCGTCGTCGGCCGACAGGCGGGTCTCGACCGTGAAGCCACGCTTGCCGAGGCCGAGCGCGAGCGTCTCGCAGAGGGGGGCGTCGTCGTCGACGAGCAAGACGCGCGGGCTCACGGCGCCTCCCCGGCGGGGAGGTACACGTCGAACGTCGTGCCGCGACCCAGCTGGCTCCTCACGTCGATCCAGCCTCCGTGCTCCTCGACGATCCCGTAGGCCACGGCGAGCCCCAGGCCGGTCCCCTCGCCGACGTCCTTCGTCGTGAAGAACGGCTCGAAGACGTGGGGCAGGTGCTCGGGCGCGATGCCCTCTCCGGTGTCGCGGACGGTCACGCACACGCAGTCGAGCTCGACGCCGCCCAGCGCCTCCGGCGTGCGGGCGCGCTCGCAGTGCACCCGTACGTCGACCGCTCCGCCCGAGGGCATGGCCTGGATCGCGTTCATCGCCAGGTTCGTGAGCACCTGCTGGACCTGTGCCCCGTCGACGTTCGCCACGGCGTCCGCGCCGGCCGGGGCGAGCTCCAGGTGGACCCCTCGCTTGTCGGCCAGCGGCCGGAGCAGATCGAGCGTCTCGCGCACCAGCGCGCCCAGCGCGTGTGGCGCCTTGTCGACCTGCCCGCGGCGGGCGAACCGCAGCAGGTGCCGGATCGTCTTGGTCATCCGGTCGGTCGCGGCCACGATGACGCCGGCGTACTCGCGAGACGCGTCGGGGCCCGTGTCGGCGTCGAGGATCATCTTCGCCCGCGCGCTCACCACGTTGAGCGGCGTGCCCAGCTCGTGCGCGACCCCGGAGGCCAGCTTGCCCACGGTCGCGAGGCGATCGGCGTGCCGGAGCTGGTCGATCGTCGTGGAGAGACGATCGCACATCGCGTTGATCTCGCGCCCCAGGTCGGTCAGCTCGTCGTGGTGACCGAACGCGAGCGGCCCGGAGAAGTCGCCCCGGCCCACGCGCCGCGCCTTCTCCGTCAGCGCGCCCACGCGCGCCCCCACGAGCCACTGCCCCAGGAGGAACGACAGGGCCGCGGCGGCGAGCGCGAGCGCGAGGGTTAGCGCCACGGTCTCGATGGCGACGTTGCGCACGAAGGTCCGCTCGCTCGTGCGCGGCTCGGTCAGCTCGAGCACGCCGCGGCGGACACCGGAGACGTCGAGCGGGACGAGCGTGTACCAGACGTCCTGACCCCCGCGGAGCCCGCGCGCGACGTGCGTGATCGGCTGGCCTGAGGGCGTCGAGGCCAGCCGTGCGGCGGGGACGTCGAGCGTGCCCGTGGCCTCGGCGGGCACCCAGCGGATCTGCAGGGTATGGAACGGGTGCTGGACGGCGTCGATCGCGTCGAGGGCGGCCTTCGGGCCGTCGGCCCGCCAGACCGCGTCGGTCGCTGCGGCCAGCGATCGAGCGATCATCTCGTGGTCGCGCACGCGGTCCTCCTCGAAGAGCCCGCGCTCCCGCTGCACGCGAAGCACGCCGTTGAGGGTGAGCAGGGCGCACGTGCATCCGACGAACGCCAGCGTCAGCTTCGGGATGATCTTCACGTCGCCCTCCCACGTACCACGCGGCGCTGCGAGCGCCACCGCGTCGCGTTGTCGCACCCTGTGCGCCCTGCGGGCGGCTCCGGCAGCGCGCGGCTCTCACGCTAACCTCCGCACGGATGCTGACCCTTCGTGCCGCGACGAGCGACGACGTCCCCGCGATCCTGCTGCTCGTGCGCGAGCTCGCGACCTACGAGCACGAGCCCGACGCGGTGACGGCCACCGAGGCGGACTTTCTCCGGCATGGGTTCGGCGAGCGGCCCCTCTTCTGCGCGCTCCTGGCTGAGTGGGACGGCGCCCTCGCGGGCTTCGCGCTCTACTTCCTCGGGTTCTCCACGTGGCGTGGCGGGCCGACGCTTCACCTCGAGGATCTGTTCGTGCGCCCCGAGCACCGCAGGAGGCGGATCGGCCTGACGCTGATGCAGCGCCTGGCACAGGAAGCCGTCCAGGGCGGGTGCACGCGCTTCGTCTGGCAGGTGCTCGACTGGAACGAGCCGGCGATCCGCTTCTACGAGGCGCTGGGGGCGCGCGTGCTGCGCGAGTGGATGACGGCGCGGCTCGACGGCGAGGCGCTCGCGAGGCTCGCGGCGCGAGCGTGACGCCGACGACGAAACGGCCGAGCCGCGCGCCGCCGCCGGGCGGGCGTGGCGGCTGACCAACCGCGCGTTCTTCTACTGCACTCGCCCGTGCGTCTCGGCGCACCGAGTCCAAGATGTCGTCGCGCGATCATGGAGGGGGAGGCGGCACGTCGAAGCCGGCGGACGTCCTCTCGTGGCTGCAGGCGCTGTTCGAGGAGTCGCCCGTGGCCATCGGGTTCTCGCGCGACGGCGTCGTGCTCGACGTCAACCCCGCGTACGTGCGCATCTTCGGCTACGGCAGCCGGGCGGAGCTGCACGGCCGGTCGCTGCTCGAGCAGATCGCGCCCTCGCACCGGGCACGAATCCTGGAGATGGTCGTCCAGCGGGCTCGCGGCGAGCCGCAGAAGCTCGAGAGCCTCGGCGTGCTCGCCCGGGGGCGTGGCGCACGACTTCAACAACATCCTGACGGTCATCGCGAACGAGGTCACCCTGGCGAAGCTGGAAGCGAGCACCGGGCCGGCGTTCACGGCGCACCTCGACGCCATCGCGCTCGCGGCGGAGCGCGCCGCAGACCTGTGCAGGCAGATGCTCGCCTACGCGGGCAAGGCGCGGTTCGCGCGGGAGGCGGTGGACCTGAGCGCGCTCGTCGCCGAGATGTCCTCCATGCTTCAGGTCTCGATCGCCAAGACCCTTGAGAGAGCTCCGCCGTATCGCGCCGGAGCTCCCCGTCGTCCTGGCAAGCGGATACGGAGACGGGGGGCTCGAGGACGCCCGCCTCGAGCCGCGGCAAGGCGAGGGACCGGACGCGGTGCTCGCGAAGCCGTACCCGGCGGAGCGCCTGGTCGCCACGCTGCGGCGGGTGATGGGGACGCGCTCCCCCGGATGAAGATCCGGGGGGCGCTCACGAAGGGCGCGCTCACGAGACGAGCCGCTCGGCCTCCCGCACCAGCAGCCGGGCCTTGCGGACGTCGCGCGCGAAGAACCAGCCTGCCAGGCGCCTGAGCACGGCGGGCACGTCCACGGGCCTCGTGACCACGATGGCCCGCGAGGCCGCCGCGAACTGTGCCGTCGAGAGGCTCTTCACGAGCTCGTCGCCTGCGACGTCGGGGAGCTCGCTCTGGACGACGAGGGCGTCGATGGCCGGCCGGGCCTCGAGCCAGTCTTCCGCGCGCCGCCCGTCGGGCGCCTCGAGGACGCCGAAGAAGGGGCTCAGCAGGCGCCACATCGTCTGGCGCGAGGCCGCCACCGGATCCACCACGAGCACGAGCGGCAGCCGCGTCGCGGCTGCATCCGGACCGTTCATCTTGCCCCACCCCTTCCCCCGGCTCGGCCCGGGCCAAGGTCGTGTTGGCCGAAAAGCGCGACGGGGATGCCCAGCGTGACTCCGGCGCGGGGATTGTGCAAGCGACGGCGCGATCCATTTTCGGTGGCGATCACGAGCCTCGCGACGCGCCGCGGCACCGGCAGAGGTCGACTGTCACGGCCAGGCCTCGGCAGCGCGCCCTGCGCCGCCCGCGCGTAGTAACCTGCCGCGTCGACATGGCTGCCCGGTACCAGCGCTGGCTCGTCGCCAAGGGGGGAGTCTTCTCGCCGAGCTCGGCGGGGGTCGCCAAGCTGATCACTCGTCTTCGCAAGGAGAGCTGGCTCCCGGAGGGCGGAGGCGCCTCTTTCCGCACGGTCGAAGTCGACGGCGGGATCCTGCGCGAAGAGCAGCTCCCCCCGATCGTCGGCGCGGACTGGCTCGACCATCCGTCTCGCGAAGAGGTGCGCCTCGTGTGGCCCGTGACCGGGCACGAAGGTCTCCGCTACCCGCTCGCCCGCAAGCCCGACGGGGCCGCGCCCTATGCGCTCGAGATCCACCGCTCGGCAGACTACGTCGTCCCGACGGCCCGGACGGTGGGCACGCTCCCCAGCCGCTGCGCGTGCGGCGACGATCTGGCCTTCGCGTGGGACGAGGACGAGGTGATCCCCGCGTTCGAGGACTCGACCGGCATCTTCGCCGAGTGCGAGGCGTGCAGCCGGACGTTCGATCCCACCAAGGGGGCCGCGCTCATCGCCAACCCGTTCGACGGCTCCAGCATCGAGGTCCGCGCCGGCGCCGCCTACCGGTTCGCGCTCAAGGTCGACTGCGGCGAGTCCTTCGTGCGCGACGCCGCGCTCGCGTTCGCGCCCGAGCTGGCCCCCCTCCTCGAGGAGGAGTTCGGGCGCGAGTTCTGGCAGCTGGCGTCGCTCGGCTAGGACGGCTGGCGATCCGCCACCAGCCCGCGCTCGTCGCGTCGCACCCGGCGGTAGCCGAGCAGGTGCAGCACGCCCAGCGGGAGCATCTGTCCCAGCCGCCCGTCGATGACCAGGCGCGACGCGCGCGTCGCGTCCCTCTGCACCCCCGGGAGCCAGGCGAGCGCCTGATCGGCCCCGAGCCGCCGCAGCAGCGCGGAGGTCCTCATGCGCAGCGCGCTCATCTCGCGGCCCCAGAAGAACCCGTCGTTGCCCGCGCCCTGGTAGAGCGGAAGGATCACCAGGCCGTCGTGCGGCGCGCGGATCTCGCCGCGCGCGTCGCGCGCGAGCAGCTGCCCGGCGTGCGCGCGATCCAGGTTGCGGAAGCCGGGCTCCATCACGAAGCGATCGGTGTCCGTGATGGCGTGGCGCCTCACGACCTCCATGACGCGCGGCAGCCCCGCCCGGCGCTCGTCGAGCAGGCGCAGCGACCGCTGCACCTCGGCCCCCAGCCCGTCGGGCACGAGCCCGATGGCGCCGGCCGTGACGTAGACCACGGCCTCCAGGCAGTCGACCGAGCCCGGGGCGTCGTGCTGGCCCCCCTCGACCGCGAACGTCGAGCAGCCGCGGCGCGTCCAGTACGAGGTGAGCGCGCCGTCGAGCTGGTCCTCGAGCCCCAGCACGGTGGGCAAGGGCAGGGCGGCGGCGAGCTTGCGCTGCGCGGGCGTGTCGCCGGTGATGACGAACGGGATCCCGGGGGCGCTCGTCGTGTGCAGGTCGACCACGTGCACGGGCCCGCGCGCGCGCGCGACCGCCGACTCGATCGCGACCAGCAGCTCGCGCTGCTCGCGATCCTCGGCGTCGTCGGCGTCGCCCGGCTGCGACCGGAGCTCGGCCACGCGCTCCTCGCTCCACTGCCGGTTCAGATCCTTGGCGTGATAGCGGCGACGCGCCCGCAGCGCGCCGAGGTTCCCGGCGAGCGCGAGCAGCTCTCCGCGCACCGGCGCGTCGCCGCGCGAGAGCCGGTCGAGCACGCGCTTCGCCGCGATCGTGCCCCCGGGCTCGTTGCCGTGCATGCTGCCGAGCACGACGAGCGTGGGGCCGGGCTCGCCTCCGACGAGCCGACCGAGCTCGCGCCGGGCAGGCAGCGGCGGGATCACGGGCTCGGACACGGGCATCGCCGCGTTCACTTGGCCTCCGCGAGACCCTGGCGGAGCAGGTCGGACGCAATACCCATGAAGTCCTCCTCGGTGATCATCCCAACGAGGTGCCCATCCTGCACGACCGGCAGGCACCCGATGCGGTGCTGCCGCATGAGCGCGATGGCGTCGAGCGTGGTCGTGTCGGGCGGGACGGTGATCACCTGGGTCCTCATGATCTCGGAGACGGAGGCGGCGCGCGCATCGCGCGTCCCCACCCCTCCTCCCTTAGCGCGCTCGGCGAGGTGGCGCATCACGGCGCGGTACGTGACCAGGCCCACGAGCTGTCCCCGCGCGTCTTCCACGGGGACGTGCCGGATACGCTCCCAGCTGATCAGGTCGGCCACGAGCTCCACAGGGTCGTCCGCCTGCACCGCAAAAATATCGGTCGTCATGTACTGGGCGACCCGGTAGTAGCTCGACTTCTCGCCGCTCACCTCGTCGAGGCGCGCCCGCTCCCAGTCGCTCACGACGCGATCGGTCTTCTGGCGCGCGATCGTCGCGGCGACGAGCGCCGTGAACCGCTCGCCCGCCGAGCCGCGATCCTTCATGCCCGCGAGCGACTGCAGCGTCCAGCGCGAGCCGGTACGCAGCGTCCGCACGCGCTGCTCGACGATGCCCAGGTAGCGCGCCGCGTCCGCCGGCTCGACCCCGGCGCGATCGAGCCCCGCCCGCGCCATGGGCAGCAGGCGGTCGAGGATGAAGGGCTGCGCGAGCACCTCCTCGCCTTCGAGCCACGTGAAGCGCGCGCTCAGGCCGTCGCGCGCCGCCGCGTAGAGGTTGGCCTGCGCGTGGTCGAACTCCATGTGCGCGGGGACGTCGTCGAGCGTGTGCCCCAGCTCGCTCATGAGCCCCAGCCAGAACGCGGCGTTCGCGACCTCGTCGGCGATGGTCGGCCCCGACGGGAGCACGCGGAGCTCGATGCGCAGGTGCGGCTTGCCGTTCTCCGAGATGCCGTAGCACGGGCGGTTCCAGCGGTAGATGGTCCCGTTGTGCACGCGCAGGGCGCGCAGCTCGGGGATCTCCCCGCGGTTGAGCGCGTCGAGCGCGCTGTCGCCCAGATCGGTGCCGACCAGCGGCCGGAAGCGCGCGATGTTCTCCTTGTAGAGATCGAGCACGCCGCCGCGCAGCCAGCCGGTGCCGAACGAGACGCGCGCCGCGCGATCGCGCAGGTGCTGGCCCGGCGCGCGGATGTCGCACGCCTGCTCGAACAGCGCGATGCGCGTCTCGGCCCAGAGGCGCCGGCCGAACAGGACGGGGGAGTTGGTGCCGATGGCGAGCGTCGGCGCGAGCAGCAGCTGCGCGATGTTGTAGAAGTGCGCGAAGCGCTCCGGCGCGTCGAGCTGCAGGTGCACCTGAAAGCTCGCGTTGCAGGCCTCGACCATCACCGAGTCGTGCTGCACGTAGAGCTCGTCGATCCCCTTGATCGAGAAGTCGTACGCGGCGCCGCGCTCTGCGTTCATCACGCGGTTGAGCGTCATGTAGCGCGGGTTGGGGACCATGTTGTGCAGGCCGAGGTCGGTCTTGCCGATGGTCGGCAGGATCCCCGCGAGCACCGGCTGCACGTCGAGCGCCGCGCAGGCGCCGCGCGTCTTTTCGAGCAGGCCCGCGAGCTGGACCTCGAGCGCGCGCAGGCCCCCGCCCGACAGCCGCTGCGGATCGGCGTTCATCTCGAGCTGGAACAGCCCGAGCTCGGTGGTGAAGTGCGGATCCTGCAGGCGGCCGAGGACGTCGAGCGCCGCCGGCGCGGGGTGGCACGCGTGGTCGACGAGGAAGATCTCCTGCTCGGCGCCGATGCGCGTCACGCCCCGTTCGAACCGGTCGTCGGCCAGGAGGCGCTCGAGCGCGCGCAGGTCGGTGAGCAGCGCCCGCATGAACTGGCGGCGCTCCTCGCCGGCCAGCGCGCCATCGATCTTCTTGTGCGAGCGCGTGTCGTCCATCGAGCCTCCCTCAGCGCGTCCACTCGTCCAGGTACTTGGGGGCCATCGCGCGCCAGGTGATCCAGTCGTGCGTGTAGTCGGGGCCCCACGAGTCGACGTAGTTCGGCACCCCCATCCGCCCGAGCGCGTTGCCCAGCTTCCAGCTCTCGCCGAGGTCCTCGTAGCGCCCCTCGCCCGAGGCGATGTGCAGGTAGCGGGTGCGGAGCACGTCGAGGTGCGGTCCGGAGAGCGTCGGCAAGAAGTGCAGAGGCGAGGACACGAAGAACGCCTCGGTCGGCTCGCGGGCCTCGGTGAAGCGCATGAGGTCGTACGTCCCGCTCATCGCGAGCGCGCGGTGGAAGATGTCGGGGAAGCGGCAGACCATCGCGGCCGCGTGGAACGCGCCGATCGAGGCGCCCGCGGCCCAGATCGGGATGTCGCTCGAGTGGCAGTCCGTGCGGATGGCCGGCACCACCTCGTGTTTCACGTACTGGTGGAACTGGTTCATCATCCACATCCGGTGCTCGGGGCTGCCTTCCTTCCCGAACCAGACGCGGCCCGCCACGCTGTCGCACGAGTAGACCTTGACGCGCCCCGCCGAGATCAGCGGCTCGAGCACGCGGATGAGCAAGAACCGCTCGATCTCCTCGGCGTCGCCGCCGGCGGTGGGGAAGATGAGGACGGGCTGACCGTAGGTGCCCCAGCGAACGAGGGTCGCCTCGCACTGCATGCGCGTCGAGTACCAGCGTGACTTCTCGGACATCGTGTCGTCTTCTCCGCGGGGCGCGTCAGCGCGCCTTGGGGTTCTGTCGTCGCCAGTCGCCGATCCGCGACCAGAAGAGCTCCGTGAACGCCTCGATCTCCTGCGCCGGGAAGAGCGCGGCGACCTTCTGGCGCACCGCCTCCTTCGCCTCGCTCGTGCCGAAGAAGTCCCACGCGACCTCGTCGAGGTGCCCCAGGTGCTTCGCGCAGAACTCCTCGAAGCGCGCGGTCTCGAGACGCTCGTCGGCGATGCGCGCGTACGCGTCGAGCTTGTCCTCGTAGGGCAGATCGCGCGCGGCCACCTCGTAGAACGGGGCCCAGTCGAGGTTCCGGGGCATCTTGCGCTTCGTCGCCGCGCAGAAGACCGTCCAGCGGATGTAGGCCTTCACCAGCCACGGGAAGTGCGCGTGCAGCGACGTGACCTGCGAGTCCGGGCACGGGTTCGCGAAGTCGATCGGGTGCCAGACGTCGCCCTTGTGCAGCGCCTCGCACGAGTTGAACTCCCAGCCGAAGAACGCGTTGATCGTCAGCGTCACCTTGCGCAGGTGCTCTCGGTCGGCGGGGCTCAAGAAGTCGGCCTCGGGGCGCGTCGTGTAGCGGTCGTGCAGCGGCGCGTCGGGGTCGTAGAGCACGCAGTGCGTCTGCGGGCCGAAGCCGATGCAGCGCACGAACCGATCGTAGTCCTTCACGGCGGCCTGCACGTGCATGACGGCCTTGCCGCTCTCTTCGTACGCCTTCCAGGCGGCGGCGGCGTCGTCCACCTTGGTGACCGCGCGCCACCCGCCGCCGTCGTAGGGCTTCATGAAGAGCGGCCAGCCGAGCTTGTCGCCGAGCTTGCTCACGTCGAAGAGCTTCGCGTAGCGCGCGAGGGTGGGCTTCAGGTCCGGGTTGCCCGGCTCGTAGCTCTTGGGGGGGATCATCCACGTGGGCGGGATGGGCATGCCCAGGTGCATCATCGCGCAGTACGACGTGTGCTTCTCGTTCGACTGGACGCTCCACGGGTTGTTGAACACGTAGAGGTCGTTCATCAAGATGGACTTTTTGATCCACTCGCGGCTCGTGTGGTACCAGTGCGTGAGCCGGTCGACGACCAGGTCGTACCTGCAGGGCTGCTGCAGATCGAAGGGCTCGATGGTCACGCGCTCGACCTCGAAGCGCACCGTGTCCCCGCCGACGGGGATGCGCAGATCCAGCCCCCGCATGATGTGCTCGAAGCAGAGCGGCCAGCAGATGTCCGCGCCCAGGGACAAACCGATCCGACGAACGACCTCTCCCATTCCTCTCCCTATTCGTAGATGAACATCAGCGGCCCGGGGAACAGCCAGGACAGCCCCTCGCGGAGGCGGTCGCGCCAGTTCTCCCAGTTGTGACCGTCGCGCGCCTCGACGAAGCGGACCTCCATCCCCGTCGACGCGAGCAGCGGAACCATCGAGCGGTTCTCGTAGATGAGCGACTCGTACACCCCGCAGCTCACGAAGAGCCGCTCGCTCACGGCGGCGGGCTCGGAGCGGTACTGGTTGACGAACTCCACGACGCGATCGAACAGCGGGCCGCGCCGGTTGTGGCGCCCGATGTCGGTGAACGCGAACGACCCGGACTGCAGCAGCAGCCGCCCCCAGAACGCCGGGTAGCGCACCGCCGTGGAGAAGGCCGCGATCGCGCCGAAGCTCGCGCCCATCAGGCACCGCGCCTGGGGCGTCTCGAGCAGAGGCACCCGCCGCGCGATCTCGGGCACCAGCTCCTCGGTGACGAACGCCGCGTGCCGCTCGTCGTTGGCGTACTCGCGCAGGCGATCGGGCGAGTCGCTGAAGGCCACCACCAGATCGGGGATCTCCAGGCGGTGGATCAGGTTGTCGAGCACGGTCTTCATGCCCGCGTAGTTCAGGTAGTCGCCGCCGTCGTGCACGACGAGCAGCGGGTAGCGGCGCGTCTGCCGGAAGCGCGCGGGCAGGTAGAGGGCCCCGCCGCGCGCGCCGCCGAAGGCGCGGCTGTCGATGGTGAAGCGCTCGATCGTCCCCTCGCGCGCCAGCGGATCGGGCTTCGCCCACGCCGGCGCCTCGTAGCCCTCGCCCTGCAGGACCGAGTTGGCCCCGAACGGGTCGCGCGCGCGGTTGGGGTTGAGCGGGTCCTCGATCCACTCGCTGCCGCCGCCGCGGTGGATCTCCAGCTTGTACTCGATGCGCGACCTGGGCGGGATCTCGAGCGTCAGGTACCAGAGATCCGTGTTCGGCATCCGCGTGAGCGCGTTCTGCGACTCGAGGCCGTAGATCCAGTGGCGGACGGTCACGCCGTCGGCGTGGCCCAGCCACACGAACGTCGCGCACGTCCCCTCGACGAGCGGGAACGCCTTGCCGGTCACGAAGGCGCGGGCGCGCGCGGCGTCGGGCGCCGAGGCGGCGAGCTGGTCGATGGCGAGCGGGCGCATCACGAGGCCGTCGCGCTCTTGAGGGGGATCGACGTCCCGTCCTGCATCAGGCCGAGCACGCCGTGCACCGACGTGAAGCGGCGCGACGTCCAGGTGATGCGCGAGCGGGCCGGCATCGCGATGCACACGGCGGGGGCGAAGCGGCGCGCCATGAGCTCCACCCGCTCCGCGTCGTCGAGGCGCAGGCGCTCCTCGGGCTGCGGCAGCACGACGGTGCCCGGCACGAGCCCGAGCCCGGCGTCGAGGACCTCGGCGGCGCCGGCCCCCTGCGGCGGGCTGTCGTGGAAGAGCACCACGCGATCGCTGACGACCATCGCCCCGCCGCACCACGCGAAGACGAAGCGCGACGGGACCAGCTCCGCGACGCGGAACAGCTCGAGGCGGTTGAGCAGCGTCGCCACGTGCCCGCCGCCGATGGCGATGGCGTCGCACTCGCTCACGATGCGGCGCAGCTCCGCGAGGTGCTCGGCGACCACCGGGCGCGACGAGGGGGCCATCTCGGCCTCGAAGTCCCGCCGGACCGCCGCGCACTTGTCGAGGTGCCAGGCGTCCAGATCGCGGATGGCGTCGATCGACGCGCTGGCCTCGTCGGCCAGGATGGCCTCCGGCGCCGAGCGCTGGCGGATCACCGTCTGCGCCTCGAGCTCGTAGCCGAGCCGGATGCGGTAGAAGTCCTGCCGGTGCCGCAGGGCCTCCTGCCGCCGCCGGTGCGCGTCGAGCAGCTCCGGGTCGCGCCGGAACACGTCCTCGCCGCGCTGGTGGAGCATCAGGTTGATGGCGCGCCCGCCCAGGTGCTCGTCGAGATCGTCGTCCTCGGCCTCGCGCTCCTGCCACCCGGCGGTGATCGTGGCGATGCGGCCCTTGACGCCGAGCTCCTCGACGGCGGCGCCGAGCGACGGGTCGAAGCGCTGCGCTCCCAGCAGGACGACGGCGCGCGGCCCGGTGCGCGAGGTTCTGTGGTGCCCCGATCGCCGCGCACTCATCGAGTGCGGACCCGCACGTTGCGGCCGACGAAGTCGAGCATGCCGCGCAGCTCGTCGTAGTCGGGGTGCTTCAGTCGCACCCACGCGTTGGCCATGTAGCCGGCCTCGACCGGCTGCGTCGGCGTGCCCTCGGGCGGCAAGTGATGGTCGATGACCCACCCGCCGAACCGCCGCTGGACCTCGTCGAGGCCCTCGTAGCCGGCGATGTGTCCGTCGCGATCGGGGCGCAGGGCGACGAGGCCCGCCGCGAAGCGGCGCGAGAGCGACTGGCTCCGCTGCCCGTGGACCACGGCCATCGCCCACTCGCGGTAGATGTCGATCTCGTTGCCCGCGGCGTACAGGTCCCACGTGCGCACGCCCGGCGGCCGGCAGCCGATCTCGCTGAACTTGAGCCCCTTGGGGCCGTAGAACCACTCCATGTGCGTGGCCGACGTCTCGATGCCGAGCACGTCGATCACCCGGCGCGCCATCGCCTTGAGCTCGTCGTAGCCCGGGGACGACTCGACGCGGTTGGTGGCGATGAACTGCGGCGAGATCCAGCGCGCGCGCATCGCCTCGAGCACGTTCGGGTAGTAATGGCTCACAAAGTCGTGGACGACGCGGCCCTCGATCGTGATCGTATCGTAGAAGCCTTCATGCCCCTCGATGAACTCCTCGACGGCGACGCTCTGCCCGCGATCGACGCCGAACGAGGTGAGCGCGGCGCCGAGCTCCGCGGCGGAGTCGACGCGCACGGTGCCCGAAGCGCCTGCGGCGTCGCGCGGCTTGACGACCAGCGGGAAGCCCACGCGCACGGCGAAGTCGCGGATCTCGGCCGCGTCGGCGCTGCCGATCGACTGCGCGCACGGGATGCCCGCGGCGCGCAGCGCGTCTTTCATCGCGGGCTTGTCGCGGCAGAGGAACGTGGTCTTCACGCTCGTGCCGGGGATGCCGCAGCGCTCGCGCACGCGGGCCGCCGCCATCACGTGCGCCTCGACGACGGCCTCGAGCCGGTCGACGCGGACCTTCTGCTGCACGAAGCGCACGGCCTTCTCGAGCTGCGCCTCGCTCGTCACGTTGCCGATCTGCTCGTAGTGGAAGAGCCACTGGCGGAGCTCCGGGTCGAGCGCCTCGCGCGGGCGCTCGCCAATCCCCGTGACGCGAGCTCCCACCGCGTGGAGGCCGCGGACGAACTCGCGCTGGTTGGCGGGGAACATGGGCTCGACGAAGACGACGTCGGCCGGCATGACGTCGAACAATACCAGGAGCGAACGTGAACGTCCTCTTCGTCTCGTCCGAGGTGGCACCTTTTGCAAAAGTGGGGGGCCTGGGCGACGTGTCCGCGGCGCTCCCGCGGCAGCTTCATGCCGAAGGGCACGACGTGCGCGTCTTTCTCCCACTGTATGCGCGCGTCCGCAGCCAGGGGCGGCCGATGGCGACCGTCGTCGCCCGCGCCACGGTGGAGCTGGGGGGCGCGCACGTGGCCTTCGCCGTCCGGTCGTCGCCGATGCCCGGCTCGGGCCTCGAGGTCTACCTCGTCGACTGCCCGGCCCTCTACGACCGCCCGTCCATCTACTCGTCGGACGCCGACGAGCACCTGCGCTTCGTGGTGCTCACGTGGGCTGCGCTCAAGACCTGCCAGATCCTCCGGTTTCGCCCGGACATCGCGCACGTCAACGACTGGCAGACGGCCCTCTTGCCCCTCATCCTGCGCAGCGTCCTGGCCTGGGACCGGCTCTTCGAGGCGACGCGCACGGTGCTGACCCTCCACAACATCGGCCACCAGGGCACCTTCGACGCCCGGGTGCTCCCCTCGACGGGCCTCGCCGCGGCCGCGCAGCACTTCCACCAGGACCAGCTCCGGCAGGGGCGCATCAACTTCCTGCTCACCGGGATCCTCTTCGCCAACGCCCTGACGACCGTCAGCCCCACCTACGCCCGCGAGATCTGCCGGCCCGAGGGGGGCGTCGGGCTCGATCCGTTCCTGCGCCACCGGCGGCGCGTGCTCTTCGGCATCCTCAACGGCATCGACGAGGCCGAGTGGAGCCCCGAGGTCGATCCGCACATCGCGCAGCGCTACTCGGCGGGCGATCTCGCGGGCAAGGAGGTCTGCAAGCGCGCGCTGCTCGAGGAGGCGGGCCTGCCCTACGTCCCCGAGGTGCCGCTCGTCGGCGTCGTGTCGCGCCTCGTGTGGCAGAAGGGCTTCGATCTCTGCGTGAACGTGCTGCCCGCGATGCTCGCGCGCCGCCCCTTCCAGCTCGTCGTGCTCGGGACCGGCGAGCCGCGGTTCGAGGAGCTCTTCGCGGGGCTCGCGCGGCGCTTCCCGCGGCAGGTGGCCTACCGCGGCGCCTTCAGCGAGCCGCTCGCGCACCGCATCGAGGCCGGGGCCGACCTGTTCCTCATGCCGTCGCGCTACGAGCCCTGCGGCCTCAACCAGCTCTACAGCCTGCGCTACGGCACGCCGCCCATCGTGCACAAGACCGGCGGCCTGGCCGACACCGTGCACCAGTTCGACGAGCGGCACGGCACCGGCAACGGCGTCGTGTTCAATCAC
>JAJYCT010000317.1 GCA_021778125.1 Myxococcales bacterium | reverse complement strand
GCCGGGCCCACCGCGCCGCCCGGGGCGCCGGTCACGCCCTGGCCCGGGTTGCCCGGGTCGGCCTCGGGGCCGACGGGCGTCTTGTCCTCCGTGAGGCCCTCCTCGGGGCGGTAGCGCGTGGCGTCGAGCGTCAGCACGACCGCGGGGATGACGAGCGCGAGGCCACCGGCCAGCATGTACGTCGGCACGCGGCCGTCGCTGCTTCCCTGCTCGACGAAGTAGCCCCCCACGCCGCCGCCGGCCGCGCCGACCACGGCGCCGATGGCGTAGGCCCAGCCCGAGCGGACGCCGAAGAGCGACTCGCCGATCGTCACGACCTCGGCGCCGAGCATGGCTCCGCCAGCGATGCCCTTGCCGGTGGGCGAGACCTCGTCGGCCCGGGCCTCGCGCAGCGGGGCGGCGAGGGCGGTCAGGCCGAAGAGCGCCGCGGTGGCGAACAGGGCGGGGCGGTGCGTCCTCAGGGAGAGAGCCATGGTTGCCTCGTTTGGGTGCGCCGACCCTACCACGGTGTTCACCGGGCCCAAAGCCCGAGCCCCGGGGCCGGACCCCGGGCTGGCGGCAGCGACGGGAGCCTGTGCTATCGACGAAAGGCCCCTCGGCGGGCACCGCTCGCATGCGCAGGCTCGATTTCTGGTTCGACTACTCGTGCCCCTACGCGTACCTGGGGGCCACGCAGGTCGAGGCCCTGGCGGCGCGCACGGGCGCGGCGCTCGCGTGGAGGCCGATGCTGCTCGGGGGCGTGTTCGCGGCCAACGGCACGCCGCAGAAGCTCTTCGCGACGCTGCCCGCCGCCAAGGCCGCCCACAACGAGCGCGATCTGCGGCGGTGGGCCGAGCTCTTCGGCGTGCCGCTCCGGTTCCCCGCCGGCCACCCGCTGCGCAGCGTCGAGGCGCTGCGGGCGACCGTCGCGGCCGGCGTCGATCCGCGCGTCATCCACGGCTTGTACCGGGCGTACTGGGTGGAGGGGCGCGGGCCGAGCGAGGAGGGCACGCTGCGCGACGTGCTGTCGGCCGCGGGGCACGACGCGGACCGCGTGCTCGCCGTGATCGGGCGCCCCGAGGCCAGGGACGACCTGCGCCGCCGTACCGACGAGGCGATCGCGCTCGGCGTCTTCGGCGCGCCCGCGTACGTCGTCGACGGCCGGCGCCTGTACTGGGGGCAGGACCGCATGGAGTTCGTCGAGCGCGACCTCGCGGGCGCACCGCTCGCGACGCACGGGGCCGCGCCCCTCGCCTAGGAGCACGTGATGAGCCACACGCTGGAGATCTACTGGGACTTCGCCTCGCCGTTCGCGTACCTCGGGTCGACGCAGGCCAGGAAGGTGGCCGAGCGCCACGGCGCGAGGCTCGTGTGGCGGCCGATGCTGCTCGGGGGCGTGTTCAAGGCCATCGGGCAGGCCGAGGTGCCGCTCTTCACGTGGAGCGACGCGAAGAAGAAGTACACGTGGGACGACATGCACCGCTGGGCCGCCTACTGGCAGGTGCCCTTCCAGTGGCCGTCGCACTTCCCGATGAACAGCCTCAAGGCGATGCGCGCCTACCTCGCGCTGCCCGAGGACCGGCGCGACGACTTCCGCGAGCGGACCTTCCGCGCGGCGTGGGCCGAGGAGCGCAACATCACCGACGAGAGCGTGGTGCGCGAGCTTCTGGGCGCCGACGCCGACGCGGTGATGGCGCGCACGCAGGATCCGGCCGTCAAGAAGGCGCTCATCGACGCGACCGACGCCGCGGTCAAGGCGGGCGTCTTCGGCGCGCCCACCTGGGTGGTCGACGGCAAGGAGCTGTTCTGGGGGCAGGACCGGCTCGCGCTGGTGGAGCGGGAGCTGGAGAAGTAGGAGCGGCGGGCCCTCACGCCTGCCGCCCGTCCAGCCGCCTCCGCCCGATGGCCGCGAGGAACGACGCGAGCGCCAGGAAGGCGAAGCCCATGACGACGGGGCTCATGCACTCCTGGGCGCCCTCGAGCAGCAGCCGACCGCGCTCGCTGGCGTCGGCCATGTGGCTCGTGGCGCGGAACACCTCGCCGAAGTCGGTGAAGACGCCCACGAGCGATGCCCAGAGCGTCGCCTTGCACATCCACTCGACGAACCCCTCGTGCTTGCCGTCGGGGCGGGCGGCGAAGAACGCCGCCGAGCCGAGCGCGATGCCCCCGAAGAGCAGGATGACGAACATCGACCAGCCGCCGTCTTTGAAGAACTCGAGCATGCCCTCTTGAACGCGGCCGGCGCGGCCGTGTGACGCCGTCTCGCCCCCGCGCGGGCGGGGCTTGTCACACGGCCGCCCGGGGCGCGTTCATGGGGGTGCGCGTGCGCGATCCCCGAGACAGGCCCCTGGTCGACGCCCTGCGGCGCGGAGACGCCGCCGCGTTCGACGCCGTTTACGACCGCTACCGCGGGCGGGTGCTCGGGTTTCTCCTGCGCCTGTCGCGGCGGCGCGACGTCGCCGAGGACCTCTTCCAGGAGACGTGGCTCAGGCTCGCGCGCGCCGCCCCGCGCCTCGCCGAGGACACCGATCTGGCCGCGTGGCTCTTCCGCGTCGCGCGCAACGCGTGGGTGAGCCACCGGCGCTGGTCGGCGCTCGACCTCTCGCGCCTCGTGGCCCTCGAGGACGACGCGCTGCCCTCGCTGCCGGCGTCCGGGGGCGAGGCGCGCACCGACGCGTCGCGCCGCGTCGCGCAGCTCGAGGCGGCGCTCGCGTCGCTGCCGCCCGCGTCGCGCGAGGTGCTGCTGCTGGTCGCGGTCGAGGGCTTCGACCAGGAGCAGGCCGCCGCGATCCTGGGTATCCGCTACGCGGCGCTCCGCCAGAGGCTCTCTCGCGCGCGCGCCCAGCTTGCCGAGCGCCTCGCGATCGGGGACATGAACGAGGTGACGTCATGAGCGAGAGGCTCGATCTCCCCCCGCTGCCGCCCGCCGAGCCGCGGCCCGCGCTCGACGCGAGCGTGCGCCGCGCCGCGCACGCCGAGCTCGAGGCGTCGAGGGGGCCCGCGTGGCTCGTCGTCTCGCGGCGTGCGCTGACGCGCGTGGCGGTTCCGGCCGCGGTGACGGCGGTCGTCGTCGGGTACCTGCACTGGGCCGTCGTGGCGGCGAGCCGCCTGCTGCACTGAGCCGGCCGCCCCGCGCGCCGGACCCCAGCTCCGCGTGCGCCGACCCCGCGCGAGCTGGCAGGTGTTTCGCGCCATGGTTGCGGAGAATCACTCGATCCGCGCGGGTCGCACGAGATCCTCGGGCCTCACGAGCCACGGCGGCTCGGGCACGTCGTCGAGCTCGTAGAAGCCGCCGCAGTAGACGCGGCGCGGGCAGGGGGCGCACTGCGGCCTGTGCACGCGCCGCTCGGCGAGGTACCCCGCGAGGTTCACCGTCTCGTTGTTCACGAAGATCATGTGCCGCTCGAGCTTCGCGTAGTCGCCGGCGACGAAGTCCTCGTAGCCGGGCAGGAAGCAGAACGGCAGGTTGACCATCTGCAGCTTCATGCGATCGCGGTAGGCGTCGATGACGGCGCGCGCGACGTCGGCGGCGGCCTGCGTGTCGGGCGCGACCCAGCGCGTCGCGCGGCCGAACGGCGTCAGGAACTGCACGTTGAGCCACGGCAGGCCCAGCGACAGCGCGAGCTCGGCGACCTCGGGCAGGCGCTCGAAGTTGCCCTTGGTGAGCGTGATGTTCATGCCGAGCTCGACCCCGCGCGGCGCGAAGCGCACGCAGTTGCGGATGCCGGCGACGGTCTGATCGAACGCCTCGGCGACCCCGACCAGCTGCCCGTGCGTGCGCGCGTCGGGGCCGTGCACGCTGAAGAGCAGCGACGTCAGGCCCGAGCGCGCCAGCCTGCGCGCGAAGTCCTCGTAGAAGCAGAGGCGCCCGTTGGTCGTGACGTTGATCCGCTCGTAGCCGAGCGCGCGCGCGTGGCGGACGAGCGGGATCAGGTCCGGATCGAGCGTCGGCTCGCCGCCGTCGAAGTCGACGAGCGTGACGCCCCGCTGCCGGTAGAGCGCGAGCCACTCGCGCTGGCGCTCCGCGTTGCCGTGCACGGGCGTGCGGGTGCCGACCGCGCAGAACGTGCAGTGGTTGTTGCACGCGTAGGTCACGTTCATCACGACCTTGCGCGGGCCCTCGCTCGCGCGCATCAGCGCGTCGAACGTCTGCTTGAACGCCACGAGCGTCTCGGGCGTGACCTGCGCGCCCGGCTGCGACGGCGCGGCCTGGAAGCGCGGGCCCCAGTCGTCCACCAGCGGCAGCGCGCGCCCGTCGGCCAGGCGCGTGCCCGGCAGCGGCGTCGAGAACTGCACCGCGGGCCACGCCCCGGTGCGCCCGTGAAGCTCGTGCGCGTACGCGAGCGTCGCGTTGATCTCCTCGGCGGTCTCGCCGGGCAGGCCGACGATGAAGTGGACCATCGCGGGCACGCCCTCGGCGTGCGCGGCCTCGGCGGCGCGGCCGACGGCGGCGAGGTCGAGCTGCTTGCCGACCACCTCGTCGACCACGCGCTGCACGCCGCTCTCGGCGCTGACGCTCAGCGTGGCGACGCGCCCGCGCATGCGCCGGACGTGCTCGCGCTCGAGGTAGTCGGCGCGCATGCCGTTGGGGACGTCGAAGCGCACGTCGGCCTCCTCGACGGCGGCGAGCAGCGCCTCGAAGTGCCGCGCGCTGACGTTGACCATCTCGTCGAGCACCTGCAGGCGCGTGGCGCCGTGCTCGCGCGCGAGCGACACGACGGCCGCGCGCAGGCGCTCCTCGGACAGGCGCCGCTGCGCCTTGGGCGCGCCCGGCTCGCGGCCGGGGTTGGAGCTGCAGTGCGCGCAGCGGAACGGGCAGCCGCGCGAGGTGAGCAGCGGCAGCGTGCGCCCGTCGATCGGGAACGCCCACGCGCCGCGACCGAGCGCCGTCACGAGGCGCGCGCGGAAGGCGTCGTGCGCCGCCAGATCGACCAGATCCCAGGCGGGCAGGGGCAGCGCGTCGAGCGACGCCGCGTCGCGTCCGCGCACCGCGCCGCGGGGGCGCTCGGTGAGCACGCGCTCCAGGTCGGCCTCGGCCTCGTACTTGAGCCACGCGTCGGCCTCAAGATAGCTCGCGAGCACGCGCGCGCCGTCGGCCTCCACGTAGTGCTGGCCCGACTGGTAGAGGTCCGCGAGCAGCACGTACGCCCCGGGCGCGCAGGCCCGGATCGCCGCGAGCGTCGCGCCGAGCACGTCGCAGCGCGCCGGCGGCCGGTGGAACGGCGTGTACGCCACGACGACCGCGTCGGCCTGCGCGAGCGCCGGCGCGCACGCGGCGACGACCTCGGCCACCGGCGCGCCCAGGTGCGCCCGGCCGTCGTCGCGCCAGGCGAGGGTCGACCCCGGCAGGGCGTGCGCGTCGACGAGCGTCACGTCGGTCCCGCGCGCACGCAGGACGGCCGCGGCCTGCACGGCGCCCAGGTCGGCGAACCAGGGGTAGTCGATGAAGTCGCGCGCCACCGAGGTCGGCGGATGGACGACGAGCACGCGCGGCATGCCCGGATCGTAGGCTATCCTTCCCCCGGATGCTCACCGAGGAGGCCCACTCGTCCGGCGTCGCGGACAAGACGCGCTCGCACGAGGAGGCCGCGCACGACCAGCGCAACTGGGTGCGCCTCACGTTCGACTGCAACGACCACTGCGTCTTCTGCCTCGACGCCGACGCGCACGATGGGTCGGTCCGCGACCGGGAGGACGTCAAGCGCCAGATCCTCGACGGGCGCCGCCAGGGCGCCACGCGCCTCATCCTGTCGGGCGGCGAGCCCACGATCCACCCGCAGTACGTCGACTTCGTGCGCCTCGGGCGCCTGGCGGGCTACCCGAAGATCCAGACCGTGACCAACGGCCGGATGTTCGCCTACGGCGACTTCCTCGCGCGGTGCCTGGACGCGGGGCTCTCGGAGATCACCTTCTCGCTGCACGGCCCCAACGCGCGCGTGCACGACGCGCTCGTCGGGACCAAGGGCGCATGGGACGAGGAGATGAAGGGCCTGCGGAGCGCCCTGGCCGACGGGCGGCCCATCGTCAACGTCGACGTCGTCGTCAACCGCGCCAACGTCAAGCACGTCGCCGAGATGCTCGAGCTGCTCATCGGCCTGGGGGTCAAGGAGTTCGACCTGCTGCAGGTGGTGCCGTTCGGGCGCGCGTTCCGGGACGGGCGCGACACGCTCTTCTACGATCTGGACGAGGCGCGCCCGCACCTCCAGGCGATGCTCGCGTTCTCGAAGCGGCCCGACATCCACCTCTGGATGAACCGCTTCCCGCCGCAGCACCTCGAGGGCTACGAGCACCTCATCCAGGACCCGTACAAGCTGAACGACGAAGTCCGCGGCCGCAAGGAGGAGTTCGGCGCGTGGATCGACCGCGGCGAGCCGCTCGACTGCCGCGATCCGGCCCGGTGTCGCTACTGCTACCTCGAGAAGCTCTGCGACTCGCTCGAGGCGACGATGGAGGGCGCCGACGCGCGCGCGTTCGAGGTCG
>JAJYCT010000027.1 GCA_021778125.1 Myxococcales bacterium | reverse complement strand
GCCTGGGGCGCCGGGCTGCCCTGCTCGGTCACCGTGACCGACGCGGTCACGGGCGCCCGCATGGCCTTTCCGCTGATCAAGAGGACGCTCGTGCCGATCATGACGAGGAACACGGCGGCCATGGCGGTCTGCGGGCGCATCGCCCAGCGCCCCGCGAGCGACACGACCCGTCCGAGCCCCCCGCCGAGCGGCGGCGTCCTCCCCGCCCGCTCGGTCGCGGCGAGGATCCGCTGCTCGAGCCCCTCGGGCACGGCCAGCCGCGGCACGCGCGCCACCTTCCGCGTGGCGCGCAGCCCGTCGAGCCGCGCCTGGCACTGCGTGCAGCCCGACGCGTGCCGCTTCGTGGCGGCGCTCGTGAGCTCGTCGAGCTCCCCGTAGAGCTCGTCCATCATCGCGGCTTCGAACTTCTCGCAGTCCATGGTGGGTCCGTCAGCGCAGCGCGCGCGCGTACTCCTCGAAATCGCGGAGCGCCTCCTGCAGGCGCTCGAGCGCGTACCGCATCCGGCTCTTCACGGTGTTCTCGGGGACACCCACGATCTTGGCGATCTCCTTGAAGGGCAAGTTCGACACCTCGCGTAGCAGAAAAACCTCACGCTGCTCGTCCGGGAGCCCGCCCACCGCCTCCATCATGCGCTCGCGGATCTCGCTCGACCCCGCCTGCCGCTCGACGTCGGCCTTCCGGTCGGCCGTCTGCTCGCCCAGGGTGGGCCCGTCTCCCTCCGCGCCCCGCTTGCTCTCGTCGAGCGACGGGTGCTTGCGCAGCGTCCGCTTGCGGATCTGGTCGATGCAGAGGTTGCGGACGATCGTGTAGACCCACGTGGAGAACCGCGCCTCGCGCTTGAACTCCGCCGCACTCTGCACCACGCGGACGAACGCGTCCTGCACCACTTCCTCCGCCGCGCTCGGGTTCTGGAGGTGGCGCATCGCGAAGTTGAACAGCGGCCCCTGGTACCGGCGCACCAGCAAGACCAGCGCGGCCCGCTCCCCGGCCTGGAACCGGATCATGAGCCCTTCGTCGGTCGCTTCCGTGCGTGAGGATGACACCCGGTCTCCCAAGTCGACGGCCCTGCAAGGGTGAGACGCTGCACTCTACGGTGGGCATGGGGTCGGGCTCCGGAATCCCTGGGTGGATTCGACGCGCGACCGCGCGGTTCGATCTTCGCGCATCCCCCGCACCGATTTCCAGTAGAACGGTCCGCTCCGACGGCTGGGTCGGCACGCCTCGGCCCCTCCCGGCGCCGACGAGGTCATGAAAAACAACGACTTTCGCGCTTTCGGGGCCCCGACGGCTCTAGTTGCCAAGGCATCGCCCACGAACATACACTCGTGGCGCGCCTCGACCGGGGCGACGAGGGTCATGGCACGCGGGTGCCACCCCATCCGACTCCTTCTGCCGCGCCCGACACAACCCGAAGGGAAGCCGCAATGCGACGTGGAATGACGATGGTCCTTGCCTTGGCTCTGCCTCTGGTCGTCTCGATCGGAGCGGGCGCGCAGCCCAGCGCCAAGGGTCCCGCCCCGAAGGCCACGGCCTCCGCGGCCGCCTCCGCGGCCTCGGGTGCCGCGCCGTCGGCGAGCGCGGCGATGCCCCCTCCGCCCTCGGCAGCGCCCGCGTCGTCCGCCGCACCGGCCGCATCCGGCGCGACGGCAGCTGCTCCGGCGCCCTCGGACTCGTCGTCGATGAACGGCGCCACCTACGCCGTGCGGCTACGCGACCTCGAGCAGCGGGTCGACGAGCTGAAGGACCAGATCCGCCGCAGCCACACGCGCCTGGCCCTGCTCTCCGACACGATCCTCGGAGGAGGAGCGGCCGGCTCTCGGTCGGAGGTCGACTTCAAGAACGAGATGTCGAGCGCGTTCCAGCTGACGCGCGCCCTTTTCGTCATCGACGGACAGGTCCAGTACAACCGCCAGGACGACAGCGGCGCGCTCGCCGACCAGAAGGAAATCCCGATCTACAGCGGCTCCGTCCCGCCGGGGGATCACACGATCCAGGTCGCCCTCACGTTCCAGGGCAACGGCTATGGCGTCTTCTCGTACCTGCGCGGGTACAAGTTCGAGGTGAAGTCGAGCCACGCGTTCACGGCGGTCGAGGGTAAGGCTATCGCGGTGACGGCGACGGCCTTCGAGAAGGGAGGCGTGACGACGCCCCTCGAGCAGCGTCCCGCCGTCGAGTGGCAAGAGAAGCTGCAGCCGCTCGGTGGCGGGGCGGTTCCGGTGTCGACGGGCGGCGCGCCGGGCGGCGGCGGCGCCTCCGTGTCGGGGAGCCTCTCGGTCGGCGGGGGAAAGAAGTGAAGAGCCGGCACCTCGCATCGGCGGCCGCGTGGGCCGCCCTTGCGCTCGTGGTCTCGCGCGAGGCGCGCGCGTCCACGGACGACGCGATCCATTCGGCGCAGGACGACCTCACCTTCGTCAGCCGCAACATGGCGGAGGTGCAGTCGGCCGTGGAGCGCGCGAAGACGGAGCAGGCCCGCACCGCCGAGCAGCGCCTCGCCGACGGCGAGCTGCTCTACCGCTCGAACGACTACTCGCGCGCCGTCGTCGCGCTGAGCGAGATCCTCGAGGAGTTCCCCACGACGCCGAGCTACCCCGACGCGCTCTGGCTCCGCGGGGAGACCTACTACGCGGCGCACGACTACCTGGCCGCCCGGCGCGACTACCGGGCGCTGGTCGACCGCGGCAGCGAGCCGCGCTTCCAGGCGTACCTGGGCAAGGCGCTGGCCCGCCTCGTCGACGTGGTGCTCCGTCTCGGCGATCCGCCGCAGTCGCTCGCCCCCGTCTTCGAGAAGCTCAACCAGGTGCCCCCGGCGCAGATCGACGCCGGGCTCCTCTACGCGAAGGGCAAGGCGTACTACTACCAGTCGTCCTGGAACGACGCGAACGCGGCCTTCTCGCAGGTCGCGGCGGGCAACGCGTACACGCACCAGGCCAGGTACTTCCTGGGCGTCATCGCCATGAAGGCGGCCCGCTCCCCGTCGGCGCCGGCGGCCGGTGCCGGCGCGTCGGCGGCGGCGGCGAGCCCGAACTACAAGCCCGCGATCGAGGCGTTCCGCGCGGTGACCGAGCTCCCGCCCGACACGCCCGAGCACCAGCACGTGATCGACCTCGCGTGGATGGCCATCGGGCGCATCTTCTACGAGATCGAGGACTACCAGCGGGCCGCCGCCGCGTACTCCAAGGTCGACCGGAGCAGCCCCGAGTTCGACACGATGCTCTACGAGCTCGCGTGGGACTACGTGCGCCTCGGCGACGTGCAGCGCGCCGACCGGGCGCTCGATCTGCTCATGACGAGCGATCCCAATAGCTCGTACATCGGCGACGGCACGCTCCTGAGGGCCGACCTGCTCCTTCGCGCCGGCGCGTTCGACCGAGCGCTGCAGCTCTATCGGAGCGTGCTCGACCAGTACGAGCCCATGCGGGCGCGGGTGCAGTCGTTCCTCGACTCCACCAAGGACGTCAGCGTCTACTACGACAAGCTCGCGCAGCAGCAGCTCGATCTGCTCGACCAGAGCGAGCAGCTGCCTTCGATCGCGATCCGCTGGGCGCGCGAGGCCGAGGACGGCCCTGCGGCGTTCGCGGTCATCGACGACGTCAACGAGTGCAAGACGCTCATCCGGCAGTCGAACCAGCTCATCGACAAGCTGAGCGCGCTCGTGGGTGCGTCGAACCGCGTGCGCGCGTTCCCGGACCTCGAAGCGGGCGAGGAGGCGGGGCTGTCGCTCGTCAACCGCGTCTCGCGCGCCCGGCTCACGCTGGCGCGCGCGCTCGATGGCGAAGAGCCGAGCACCCTCGAGGGCGAGATCGGGCAGGTGCGGCAGCAGCGCCGCGCGCTCATGGCAGCCATCGAGGGGCTGCCGGTGGAGTCCGAGGACTTCTCGCGCCGCGAGCAGCAGGGCAAGTCGCAGTGGAACGCGCTCTCGCAGGAGCTGTCGCGGCGCTCGCTCGAGGTCGATTCGCTGCAGGCGAGCGTCAACGGGCTGCGCCGTGTGCTGACCGACGCCCCGGTACAGGGGGTCGTGCGCGATCCCGCGAGCGTGCAGCGCTTCCAGGCGGAGATCGACGCCAACGAGCGGGACCTCAAGCACTACCACGAGGAGATCGCCGACCTGCGCCGGCAGCTCGAGATGGGGCGGGCGCAGATCGGGATCGGCGACTCGCGCTACCAGGCCGACGCCGAGGCGCGCGTCCAGTTCCGTGACGTCCTCGATCGCGAGGTGCAGCTCGCCGGCACCGGCAGCGCCGGGGGCAGCGCGGCGCGCTTTGCGGGGTCCGCCGGAGCCGTTCTCGGCCAGGCCCGTCAGTACGAGGATCAGCTGACGGCGGCGCTGCAGAAGCTCGAGGCGCAGATCGCGCAGCGGGCCGGCGACCTGCAGCAGAAGATCGAGGCCGAGCGCGCCAACATCGCGAAGTACCAGCAGCAGCTCGACGGCCTCGACGGCGAGGCCCGGGATCTCGTCGGTCGGGTGGCGCAGCGCAACTTCGGACTGGTGCGCGACAAGCTTCGAAACATCGTGCTCCGCGGCGATGTCGGCGTCACCGAGCAGGCGTGGGAGGTCCGTGAGGAGGAGCTCGCTCGGGTGCGCGCCCTCCAGACCGAGCGCGCACGCCAGGAGCAGCTGCTCGACGAAGAGCTCAAGGAAGTGCGTGACGACGGGCTGGAGCCCGGGCAGTCCGGCAAGTGATGGGCACCGAGGGCACGATGGCGAGGCGAGCTTCCATGTGGGTGAGGTGGCCGAACGCGATTGGCGGCGTGCTGGGCGTGGTGTCCGTGGTCTTCACGGCGGGCGTCGCGGCCCAGCCGCGCGGCGCCGGCGCCGCGAACGCCGACGCCGGGGCGCCCGTTGCGGCAACGGTGAGCGGGGATGCCGGCACGAGCCCCGCGGCTTCCGACGCGGGGGCGGCCGTCCCCGCGGCATCTGCGGCTCCCGCCGACACGAGCGTGGCGCCGGCGGCGCCCGTGCCCACCCTCAGGCCCCGTGCGGCCCCGCTCCCGCCGCCCAGCCCCGAGCAGGTGGCCGCGTACGAGGCGCTCCATCAGGAGGCCGACGCCTACGCCAAGGGCGCCCACGACTACAAGGACACGATCACCACGATCATCACGCTGCACTACGAGCAGAAGAAGAAGTCCATCCTCGGCGGCCTCGACCGGGAGGTCGGGATCGAGAAGGGCGAGCTGAAGAAGGCGCGCGAGATCGCCATCAAGCGCCTCGAGGAGTTCGTCGCGAAGTACAGCGGCGCGAACGCACAGCCGCAGGAGACGCCGGACGCCATGTTCCGGCTCGCGGCTCTGTACGAAGAGCGCGCGCGAAGCGACGACGATCCGAACGCCGACCTGGCGGTCACGCTCAAGCCGGCCATCGGCCTGTACAAGCGCGTGATCCGCGACTTCCCCCAGTACAACGAGCTCGCGGGCATCTACTACTTCCTCGGTCACGCGCTGAATGACTCGAGGCGGACGGACGAGGCCCAGCAGGTCTGGCGTTCGCTCGTCTGCCACAACCACTTCCCGTACCCGGTGGCCTCCGACGCCAAGGACCCCGACGTCGACCAGATCACGCCGATGCCGCAGGACCACGACCAGGACTACTGGAAGACGTGGCGCAGCAAGTACCCGACGCCCGACTCGATCAAGAAGGGTCCCAGGGCCGACGTCACGTTCGACGATCCGTACCCGCAGGACTGCGCCCCGATCCCTCAGCCCGAGACGCTGCAGGGGCAGGAGCCCAAGTACCTCGCGGAGGCATGGTGGCGCACGGGCGACTGGGAGTTCGACCAGCTCGACCTGGGGGGCGGCGTCATCGAGTACGAGCCGTCGGCCGTCTGGGACTACAACCGAGCTGCGAGCGCCTACCTGCACGCGATGCAATTCAAGAAGCCGCCCATCTACGGGGTGGCTCTCTACAAGTACGCCTGGACGCTGTTCAAGCAGCAGCGCTACGAGGCGGCCGTCCGCGAGTTCGTCCACCTGCTCAACTACACCG
This sequence comes from Myxococcales bacterium, assembly GCA_021778125.1. Lineage (GTDB taxonomy): Bacteria > Myxococcota_A > Polyangia > Polyangiales > Polyangiaceae > Palsa-1150. The sequence goes on along the minus strand of JAJYCT010000027.1, from coordinate 23,557 downwards.
ACGAGCAGCAGAAGCTGACGGGCGATCCGGGGGCCGACTTCCGCAGCGAGGCGTACACGTACATCGCGGGCTCTCTCGACAACTACGACTTCGTGGGTCCGGGGCCCGAGGAACCGTACATCGCGCGGCCCGACATTCTCGAGACGGCGAAGAGCCCGGCCGAGGCGGAGCAGAAGCTCCGCGTCGCCATCGATCGGCTCCAGGACCCGCGCCTCGTCCCGCAGGACAAGCCCTGGACGATCGAGGTCTACAAGGCGCTCGCGCTCGAGTTTCGCGCCATCAACCACTACCAGAACGCGCTCACCTGCTACCAGATGACGCTGGACAGGTGGCCGATGGACCCATCGGCCCCGGACACACAGAACGCGATCGCCGAGGTGTACGACCTCCTCGTGCGCTCGACGAAGGTCGGCAACGAGCGCACCGAGTACGAGCGCAAGGTCCTCGAGGCGCGCACGGCGCTCGCAAAGTACATCGGTGACACCCCGTGGGTCGACGCCAACAAAGACAACCCGGCAGCGCTGCAGCGTGCCGAGGAGCTCGTACGCACGGGTCTCAAGGGCGCGGCGATCACCCATACGCGCAACGCGCAGGCGGCGGTCGACTCGGCTCAGCAGACGAGCGACGGCAAGGAGCAGATCCGGCTCACCAACTTCGCCCTGCAGGAGTACAAGCTCGCCGCCATCGGCTGGCTCGGGTACCTGAAGCAGGACGAGAACGCGCCGGACGCCTACAAGAGCCGCTACTTCTACGCGGACGCGCTGCACAACCAGGTCCGCCTCGAGGTCGTGCTGAACCGGTTCGACTCGAAGCAGTACCCGGAGCCGACCGCCCAGGAGATCGCGACGGCCGTCCAGGCCGCCGTCGACGTGCGCGATTCGGACGAGGACGACGAGTACATCGAGAACGCCGGCGTGTTCGTCGTCGACCTCGCCGATGTGGATCGCGACCTGGCCTTCCAGCGCTGGAAGGACTCGAGCGGTACCCAGGGGGTCGAGCCGATGGGCGAAGATCCGAAGACGGAGGGTCCGGACAACGCCAAGAAGGTCGTCGTCCAGACCATCCCGGATGTCATCCTCAAGTCGATGAGCGCGCGCGACGAATACGTCCAGCGCGTGCCCCCCGAGCGCGACGTCGACAAGCACTCGCTCGAGTACCAGTTCTACTCGGCCAAGCAGTACTACCTGTACGGGCACTTCAAGGAGGCGCAGGACCGTCTCCAGGTGCTGTACGACCAGCACTGCGGCAAGGACCGGTTCGGTTACGACGCGTGGAAGTTGCTCATCGTCATGAGCAACATGCAGAACGACGCCGCGCGCTCCCGGCAGCTCGCCGAGGCCGAGAAGAAGAACTCCTGCGCGACGACCGACGCCCAGAAGGACGAGGACAAGAAGGGGAGCCTGACGGATCTCGTCCTCCAGAACGCGGCTTTCGAGGACGCGAACAAGGTCTTCGAGCAGGCCAAGGCCGCGCCGCCCGGGCCGGCGAGGGACGACCTCTGGCGCAAGGCGGGCAAGATGTACGAGGACGCCCTCCGCGCGGCGCCGGCCCACCGGGACGCTCCGGCCGCCGCGATCAACTCGGCGTACTGCTACAAGCAGGTCGGCGAGTTCAACCGCGCGATCGACCTCTACCAGCTGTTCATCTCGAACTACGGCAGCGAGGACATTCTCGAGCGGCTCGACAAGGGCGGCGTCGACCCCCAGACGAAGGCCAAGGTCGCGCCCGATCCCGATCAGCTCAAGGAGCGCGTGAAGTACCTGGGCATGGCCTGGGACGCGCTCTCGTCGACGTACTACGGCTTCTTCGCCTACCAGCGGGCGGCCGAGTCGTACGGGAAGATCGCGACCAATCCGCGCTTCGACGACCAGCGGCGCTCGGATGCCGCCCGCGTCGGCATGATCCTTTACTCGAACCTCGGCGATCGCACCGACATGACCAAGATGTACGGCATCCTGGTCGATCCGCGGATGCACCTGTCGACCGAGAAGAAGGCCGAGGCCGACTATCTGAAGGCCAGCTTCGACTACAAGCAGTGGAACCCCTCCGGCCCCGAGTCGGCGGGCAATGCAGGGGCGCGCAGCCAGGCCATCGCCGCGCTGACCCAGTACCACAACGCGATGAAGACTCATCCAGAGTCGGCGCGGTACGTCCTCGAGGCGGCCTATCGCATCGCCAAGATGATGCAGTCCACGAACGACCCGGCGTTCCGTACATGGTTCAAGACGACCATCGCGGACTGGGAGAACTTCAAGACGCATCCGGCGGCCGTCGCGACGGCGGACGGGAAGCAGGGGCAGATCCAGGCGACCGACGCGCCCTTCTCCGACTACGGTGGCGAGGCAGACTTCACGCTCGCCGACGAGCAGGTCCACGCCGGGTTCGACTACGAGACGGGGCACCATCACTACGCCGGTGCCGTCGCCGACGTCATCAAGGCGGTCGACACGGATCTCGGCGAGGCGGAGAAGAAGTGGCGTCCGCAGCTCGAGCTCGTGGCGACCAAGTACGGCTCCTTCGAGTGGGCTGCAGCCGCCACGGCGCGCATCGGGTCGCTCTACGACTCGATCCGCACCGGGCTGGACCTCGTGGCGCCCAAGTACTTCACGCCGAAGCAGCAGGCGCTGATCGACAAGCTCCAGAAGATCGTCGACCAGCTCAACGCAGCCAACCAGGCCGATCAGGCGGACAAGGTGCAGGCTCAGATCGACAAGATCAACGACGACGTTCGTAGCGGGTGGCGCACCCAGAAGGACAAGTACCTGGAGGTGTGCAACCAGAAGATGGTGGGCAAGTACGTCACGTCCGCCCTGATCGCGCGCAAGTACAACGTCAAGAACACGACGGTGCAGAAGGCCGTCTCGCGGCTGGCGTTCTTCACCGACTACCTGGGCGACGACAAGATGAAGGGCTACGTGGAGCAGACACCCGATCCGCTCGATGCGAACACGAAGCTCGTCTACACGACGGGCGAGTTCCTGCAGTGGCGCTCGGGCGTCGACGCGACGCCGCCGCCCGATGGCACGCCGGCTCCGCTGCCGGCTGCGCCGTGAGGAGGACCAGGTCGATGTTGCGACGATCTTCCGTCACGGCCTCCGGGGCACTCGCAGTCTTCGTCGCGCTCGGCGTCGCGCTATCCGCCGGTGCGTGCGGCGGCGGCAAGCCCAAGCTCAAGTACCCGGCGGCGGGGGCGGACGGCGGTGCGGTGGTTTCCGGAGGAACGGTGTCCAACACCCAGGGGCAAACCGTGGGGGTTACGGCCGGCGAAGACGCAGAGCTCACCGGCGCCGCCAAGGACGCCTACGACCGCGGGTTCCAGGCCTGGATGTCCGGAGATCTGCCGAGTGCCAAGGCGGCCTTCATGGACGCGGCCAGCCGCGCGCCCAGCGCGGGAGGGCCTCGCTATTCGCTGGGGTGCGTGCTCGAGCGCCTCGGCGACACGCAGGGGGCGCTCGATGCGTATCGCGCGTCGTTCACGGCGAATCCGAAGTACGAGCTTGCGATGGGGGCCTACGCCGCGTTGCAGGCGCGTTCCGGGCACGGGTCGGACGCGGAGCAGTTCCTGAACGGCAAGGGGGCGAGCGACTCGGTCCGTCTCATGACCTACCTCGCGGAGGTCAAGTCGATCGAGGGGGACAGCCCTGGGTGCCAGCAGACGGCCCAGCAGGCGCTGACCAAGCAGCCCGACTACAAGGAAGCCATGGTCGTGATCGCGCGCGACTACTACCGCTCGCATCGCTGGGAACTCGCCAAGTACGCGCTGCAGGCCATTCTCGATGGCTCCGACGACGGCTCGATCCCCCCGCGCGACAAGGGCAACGCTGAGGCGCTGCTCCTGCGTGCTCTCATCGAGCGCGCGCAGGGGGACCGCAAGGCGGCAATCGCCGACTTCGATCAAGCTTCGAGGAAGCGCCCGGATCTGTTCGAGGCCTACGTCAACCTTGGTGAGATGAAGCTGCAGGCGGGGAACGCCGGCGAGGCGCAGGCTCCGCTCGAGAAGGCGGTGCGCTACGCGCCGAACGTCCCGGTCGCTCATCTCGACCTCGGCGACTGTTACCGGCTGCTCGGCCGTCCCGGCGATGCGAAGACCGAGCTCGAGAAGGCCAGGGGCTTGGATTCGACGCTGGCGGGCGTCCACTACGATCTGGGGCTGCTCTATCTGTTCTCGCCGAACGTGCCGGGCACCTCCGGACAGGACGACCAGCTCTCCAAGGCCATACAGGAGCTGCAGACGTTCAAGTCGATGCGCAACGCCAAGGTGAAGGGGCCCGGCGACGACGTGGACGAGCTGCTCAGCACGGCGAAGCGCAAGCAGAGTGAGCTCCAGATGAAGAAGCAGGCCGCCGCGGCGGCAGCGGCGGCATCGGCCGCTTCGGCGCCGCCGACTGCGGGCTCGGCTGCGCCTCCGGCCTCGAGCGGCGGAAGCATCGTGCGGGACATGCCGTGAGGAGCACCTCTCCGGGGAGCAAGCCCATGAAACCCATCTCCGTCCTCTTCGTGGTCTGTGCCCTGCTGCTCGCCGCGGGCAGTGCTCGCGCGCAGGACAAGGGCCAGGTGAAGGCCCAGGCCGGCGTTCTGCAGGTCGGTGAGATCACGATCGTGGGGCGCGTACAGAAGCCCGTCGCAGCCGCCATCGTCGGCAAGATCGAGCTGCGCCTCACGCTCGCAGAGCTGAAGCAGCCGTTCCTCGGGCGAATCGAAGCGGCGGTTCGAAAGGACCCGTTCTGAACGATGGTGCTGCTCGCGGCGCTCGTGAGCCTCGGTTGTGTCCTGGCAAGTGTGCGGCGGCTGCTCCTCGCGCTCGAGCCTGGCGGGGTCGACGCGGAGGCGCTGCTTCCGTCGCTTCGCGATGCCGACGCGCTCGTCCGGGTGCGGTCCGCGCTCGAGGCAAGCGGGCTACGCGGCGGAGCGGCGGCGCTGCTTCACGCGACCGGAGAGGAAGATGCCTCCTACCGCGCCGCGCGTATCGACGAAGAACTGCTCGAGGTCGACTGGACCATGCAGCGGTGGGCGCGCGTTCCGCGGGTCACGGCCAGCATCGCGACCAGCGGGGGCTTTCTCTGCGCCTGTGTCCTCATGATTCGTGCGCTCTCCGGCACCGAAGAGCTTCCGCTCGCCGCCGCGCTGGGCGCCCTTGGGCTCGGGCTCGCCGGGGCTTCCTTCTGCGCCGCCGTGCACGTGCGAATGCGCGGACTGGTACGGGTGCGTCGCACCGCCAGCGACCGGCTCGTCGAGCGCCTCCGTGCTCTCACGGCCCCGTGATGAAGGTTGCGGACTTGCGAGCTTTTCCCGTGCGCGTAGCCCATGGTAGCCTGGCCAGGAGCGCGACGGGAACTTCGGGCTCCCCGGGACGTCCAACCGGCACGCAGGACCAGCTTCGGAGAAAGGCGCCTTCGGCATGTCGCAGATGAACCAGGGACCCGGATTCGGACCGCCGGCGCAGTCGGGGCGCCCCGGCCAGATGACCGCCGTGATGCGGGCCATGCAGCAGGCGACCGGCCCCAAGGTCCTGCGGATCGGGCTCGTGGCGTCCGGGCGCATCCTGGAGGAGCGGGTCGTCAAGCAGCGGACGAGCGTGACGGTGGGGCCGAGCGAGAAGTCGATGTTCGTCGTGCAGGCGAATGTGCCCCCGCAGTTCAAGCTCTTCGAGCTGATCGGCAGCGACTACCACCTGAATTTCCTCGACGGAATGACGGGACGCGTGGCGCTCGCTTCGGGGATCACCGACCTCGTGGGGCTGAAGGGGCAGGCGAAGCGCGTCGGCCCCGCCTACCAGATCCGCCTCACGGAGGAGGCTCGCGGCAAGGTCGTCATCGGCGAGACCACGTTTCTCTTCCAGTTCGTGGCGCCTCCTCCGGTCCAGCCCCGTCCGCAGCTCCCGCTGTCCGTCAAGGGCGGCGTGGCCAGCCAGATCGACTGGAACCTTACGATCATTGCAGCGTTCAGCTTCCTGCTGCACTTCGGGCTGGTGGGGGCGATGTACAGCGACTGGATGGACCCGGTGGTCAACGATGACCTCACGGCAGCTCTGGTCCACATCGTCAACACGCCGGAGCCACCGCCCATCGAGACGGCTGAGCCCAGCGCGAGCGCGGCCTCCACGGACACGAGCGCTCCGACCAAGGAGCCCAGCAAGCAGCCCTCGAAGCAGCAAGGGGCCGCCGGAAACGCCGCGCCTGCCGCAACCGTGGTGTCCGGGCTTCTCAACCAGGCCGAGCAGGCGAGGATTGCCATCCTCGCAGCTCTCAATGGTGGCCCGAACATCCAGGGGGCCATGAAGGACGACAACGGCGCACCAGTCGACCTGAACAGCCTGGCGAACCGCGAAGGCGGCATCAGCAACACCACCGGCGGTCTGAACCTGCCCGGCGGCGCCAACGGGCCGATCAAGCCGGGCTCGGGCCCGGGCGGGCTCCAGAGCCTCGGGCACGGGGACAACACGGGACCCGCGGTGAACGGGGCCGGCACGGTCACTCGGGTGGTCCCGGTGGGCAACGTTCAGTACGGCGGCTCCTCCATGAGCGTCCCGGTAGCCAACGCCGAGGCCGTCATCCGGAGCCAGATCTTCCCGGCGGCCAAGCGTTGCTACCAGAAGGGGCTGGAGTCAGACCCGGCGCAGGCAGGCAAGTTGGTGATATCCATACGGATTGCGCCTAGCGGTGAGGTCGACTCGGCCAGTCCGGTCAGCAACTCGGGCCTCTCCCCCGGTGTGGCCGCCTGTATCGTCGGCGCCGCGCGGCGCGCCAAGTTCGACGCGCCCGGCGCGAGCGGGTCGACGATCCAGGTGCCCTTCAACTTCATCAAGCAAGGCGGCTGAATGCCGCCCTCCGCGGCGGCACCGTACAGCTTCAGGCACCAGCGTTCCGTGTAGGCTTTGGTAGGCTTCACCGGGTTGCCTACCGTTGACACAAGCGGGAGCGGCCATCTAAGGTCCATATGCCGTTCCGGAGGCCAGGCTTGACGATGCGACTTCGTTCAACTCTCCGCTGGGCCGTCGTTCTGGGGGTCGTTCTCGCCGCCACGGGCCCTGCCACCGCGCAGTCCGCGGGTGGCGGTGCTGCAACGGACGCCCAGGTCGGGTTCGAGCGCAAGCAGCAGTTGTCGCCCCAGGAAGAACTGAGCCAGGCGGAGTCGATGCTCGCCCGGATGGATCAGGCATCGGGCACCGTGCGGCGACAGTTGGAGGCGGCGCGGGCCGCCCGCGACGTCGTCAAGACGCTGTGCCTCAACGACAAGCTGTCGCAGATCGACGTTGCGACGCGTACGGGGCGTGACCGGCAGGCGTCGTTGCAGGCCGCCGTCCAGCGGAACGATGCGGAGCTCGCGGGGCACGAGTTTACCGTGATTTCGGAGCTGCGCCGTCGCGCCGAGCAGCTGAGCGCAGAGGCAAACCAGTGCATCGGCGAAGAAGTCGCCTTCGTCGGACAGACTCAGGTCACGGTGCAGGTGGATCCGAACCTGCCTGAGACCGACACGTCTGGGTTTCCGACTCCGGAGCCGATCCCCATCTTCACGCCGCCGCCCTGCGTTTCCTGCAACGGCCAGTAGCCCACCGTAGAAGGCTGCCCTCGAGAGGACCGAGCGCGTCAGCGCGGTTCGTTTTGCAGTAGCCCGAGCGTAGATCGTGTACCTTTGCCCACGCCGATGACCAAGAGACGACTCGCATCTTCTGGCTTCGTGGCCGCCCTGCTCGTGGCGAGGGTCTCGGGCGCCCAATCGGAGTTCGTCGCCCAACCGGACAGCCCGCAGTGGCTCAAGGACCGGCAGTACAACGAAGGCGCCGGCGTGCGCACGGGCGATCTCGAACTGCATCCCGGCATTGCCGGCGAGATGGGGTACGACTCCAACTGGTTTCTTCGCACGGACAAGAGCGGTGGGTACGTAAACGGCCCGCCGATCGCGCCGATCGTTCCAGCCCTCGAGTTCCGCGTCACGCCGTCGCTCTATCTGTCCACGATTGGCCCCCAGCGTCGTCAGGACGACCTCGTGGCAGAGCCGCCGAGTGTGGCCTTCCGCGCGGGCGTCAATGCGACCTACCGTGAGTTCGTCGGTCTCGCGAACAACAACGGGCCCGCGAACGACATCTCGCAACAGCGGAACATCGGCGGTGCCGCCGACGCCCGCCTCGACATCCTTCCCCAGAAGCCTCTGGGCGCCTCTCTGTACGCAAGTTACGCGCGCATCATCCAGCCGAACGTCGGAGCGGCGGATCCCAACCTGTCATTCAACCGCGACGATGTGACCGCCGGGGGTGAGATCATCACCCAGCCCGGAAGCGGGACGCTCGACTGGCGCTTTGGATATAGGTTCCGCGATTCGATCTTCGAGGAGCAAGAGGGTCAGCCGTTCGACAACATCACCAACGAGGGATACACGCGAGGTCGCTGGCGCTTCCGGCCGCGCACCGCGCTGATCTATGACGCCACCCTCGGGTTCGTCACGTACGTGAACGGGGCCCAGGCGCTTTCTACGATGGGACTGGTGAACTCGACGCCGGTGCGTGCACGCATCGGGCTCAATGGGCTCGTCACGGATCGCTTTGCGGTCACGGGGATGGTCGGCTGGGGCGCCAGCTTCTACGACACGAGCACGCTCAAGGCTGCGCCCCAGTACGACAGCGTCATCGGGCAGGCGGAGCTCAAGTGGTTCCTCTCGGCGAGCCCGGGCATTGCGGCCGCGAGTGATGTCGGCCTCGCGCTGTCGTCCATTGCCGTCGGATACACGCGCGACTTCCAGAACAGCTACATCGGCAACTACTACGGCCTGGATCGGGGCTACCTCCGGTTCAGCTACTTCTTCGCCGGGCGCGCGCTGGTCACGCTCGAGGGCGGCGTGGGCGCGGTGGAGTATCCGAACATCCTCTGGGGCGACGGCGTCCTGAGGCAATCCGCGTTCACCGACACCCGCGTCGACGCGACGCTCTTCAGCGAGTATCGCCTCACCAACGCGCTCGGCATCAACGCGACCTTGCGGTACACGGCCAACTACAGCAACGTGGCCATTTCAACGGTCGAGACGGGCCCGCCTCAGCCGTTCGCGATGTCCTGGAACCGCTTCGAGGCATTCCTGGGGCTGCGATACTTCCTGTGAGCTGCTGAGGAGCGCGCGCGTCCGTCGGATGCGGGTTGCTTCGCGCGCAACAGACTTCCGACCCGTGTTTCGCTTCGTCGCCTCGCTGCTGCTCTTCCTGCTCGTTACCGTGACGGCCGGCTGCGGGCGGTCGCACCCTGGGGCACCGAAGCTGCCGGTCCCGACCCCGAGCACGACCGTCGGGCCGGGCGACGTCTTCGAAGTGTCCGTGCTTGGCGAGAAGGACCTACCCAAGGAGTACCGCGTGCAGCCGGACGGCACGGTCGACTTCCCGTACGTCGACCGCCTGACGGTCAAGGGACTCGAACCTCAGCAGATCGAGGAGCTCATCAAGCGAGAGCTGGTCGACAAGAAGATCCTAGTGAACCCGCAGGTGACGCTCGTCGTCAAGCAGTACAACTCCAAGAAGGTGAGCGTCATCGGTGCCGTGCAGAAGCCGGGCAGCCTCCCCTGGACCGAGGGGATGAAGCTCGTCGACGCCATTTCGCTGGCAGGTGGCTTCACGTCGCTCGCCGACGCCGACCACGTGCGCCTGACGCGCCTAGTGCCGGGGAACAAGACCGTGACGGCCACGATCAGCGTCGACGACATCACCGACGGAAAGCTGCCCGACGTGCCGCTGCAGGCGGGGGACACGATCAAGATCGAGCAGCGCGTATTCTAGTCCGGCAGTGAGGGGGTCCGGGCGCACGACGGACGTCGTCGCGCGAGAATTCGCCTATGATGCGCCATCCACGATGGCGAGGGTCCTCGTCCTGCACACGGGCGGCACGCTCATGATGTCGAAGGCGGACGGGGGCGAGCTGCTCCCCGATGCGTTCGGCCGCGACCTGCTCGCCGAGCTGCCGATCCTGGGGCGCGCGGCAGACGTCTCGGCGCGCATACTCTTCAACCTCGACTCGGGGGACATGCAGCCCTCGCACTGGGTCGAGCTCGCCCGCGCCGTCCACGGGGCGGTCCTCGACGACAGCGTCGACGGCGTCGTGGTCATCCACGGCACCGACACGATGGCCTACTCCGCCAGCGCCGTCGCGCTGTTGCTCGGGCCGCTCACCAAGCCCGTCGTGTTCACGGGCGCGCAGCGTCCGCTCGTCGAGGTGCGTACCGACGCCCGGCAGAACCTCGTCGACGCCGTCTTCGCCGCGACGCTCCCCGTGCCCGAGGTCGGCATCGCCTTCGCCTCGCGCGTCGTACGGGGGGCGCGGTCCATGAAGCGTGACGCCTGGGCGCTCGCCGCGTTCGACTCGCCGAACTGCCCACCGCTCGTGGAGCTCGGCGTGGACGTCGGCATCGGGCCCCACGTGCGTCCTCCGGCGGCGATCCTCGCTCCGTTCGACGGGCGCATCGAACCACGCGTGCTGGCCGTCCGGGTTTTCCCCGGCCTCGACCCGGCGCTCGTGCAAGGTGCGCTGCGCGTCGGCGTCAAGGGACTGGTCCTCGAAGCGTACGGGACGGGCAACCTTCCGCACCTCGCGGGCTCGCTCATCCCCGCGCTCGAGGTGGCCCGGGCGCAGGACGTGCCGGTCCTCGTGGTCTCGCAGTGCCCGCGCGGCTTCGTCGACATGAGCCGCTACGCAGGCGGCGCCGCGGCCGCCGAGGCGGGGGCCATCTCCGGAGGTGACATGACGCGCGAGGCGGCGATCGCCAAGGTGATGGTGGGCCTGGCGCGCCTGGGGCCGGGGCCCGCCCTTCGAGCGTGGCTCGAGCGCGACGTGGTGGGGGAGCGGACGACCTGAGGGCCCGTGCCCCTTACCTCCCCTGGAACGTGGGCTCCCGCTTCTGCGCCCACGCCATCACGCCTTCGATCGAGTCGGCGCTCCGCAGCAGCTTGAGCTGCTCCTCGCGCTCTCGCCGGAGGGCGTCCTCGATCGAGCCCCAGCTCGCGTAGACGGCCCGCTTGATGGCCGCGAAGGCTAGAGGCGGCCCGGCCGCGACCGTGCGCGCCACGGCGAGCGTCGCGTCGCGCAGGGCCTCGGGCGCGACGACCCGCGCCACGACCCCGAGCCGTTCGAGGTCTGTGGCTTCGACCTTGTCGCCCAGCAGGATCATCTGCATCGCCCGCGCGGTCCCGACCAGGCGGGGAAGCCAGAACGTCCCGCCTCCGTCCGGCATGAGCCCGATCTTCACGAACTTCTCCTGCGCATACGCCTGCGTCGAGGCTACGCGCAGGTCGCACGCGAACGCCAGGTCGGCCCCGAAGCCGACCGCCGCGCCGTCCATCATCGCGAGCGTCGGCTTGTCGCAGCGAACGACCGCCCTCACGAGCCCGTGGAACTCGTCCATGTACTGCTCGAGGTGATCCATCATGTCGGGGTCGTCGATGAGGTTCTGGCGCAGGTCTGCTCCCGCGCAGAAATGCCCCTTCGCACCCGCCAGCACGACGCACCGCACGCCTGGGTCGCGCGACGCGTCGTGCAAGGCAGCCGTCATGCCCTGGAGGACCGACCGCGTGAGCGAGTTGCGGGCCTCAGGCCGGTTCATGGTGAGCAAGCGCGTCGCACCGACGCTCTCGACGAGAACCACGTCGCTCATGAGCTTCTCCAGGCCAAGGGTAGGGGAGGGCGGAGCCGGTGCGGGATAGCAGGCCGCGCTAGTACAGGGGCCCGGGCATGCTCCCCGGGCGACCGTAGAAGCCAGAGCGCAAGTACGCCTTCACGGCGCGCTGGATAAGGATCTTCACGACGGCGCCGAGCGGCACGGCCAGAAGGACCCCGAGGAACCCGAAGAGGGTCCCCGCAGCCATCATCGTCAGCAGCACCTCGAGCGGGGCGAGCCCCACCGATCGCCCGACGATCCGCGGAGTGATCACCGTCCCGTCGAGGATCTGGACCCCGAGCATCACGGCCAGCACCCCGAGCAGCCGCCCGGGCCCCTGCCAGTCGAGGGCCGCCATCGCCACCGCCACCGTGAGCCCGCAGCTGAAGCCGATGTACGGCACGAACGCCAGCATACCCGTCATCACCCCGATGGGAACGGCGAGGCGGATGTCGGTGATGCGCAGCCCCGTCGCGTAGAGCGCCCCGAGCACGATGTTCGCGGTGAGCTGCCCGCGCACGTAGCCGCCGAGCGTCCGGTGGATCTGCCGGGCCGTATCGGCGACGCCCGGGTAGAAGCGCCTTGGCACGAGCTGCCCCGCCTTGCCGACGATGCTGTCGAAGTCGATGAGCAGGTAGAGCGTGAAGACCGGGATGATGAGGACGCTCAGCGCCACGGCCACGTAGCTCAGCGTCCCGAAGAGCGCCTCGCTCGCGCCCCGCCAGATGTCCGGGTACTCCTGCCGCAGCTTGTTGCCGATTTCCCCGTAGAGCTCCCCCATGCTGTGCGGGGGCTTGAAGTGGAACGTATCCCAAAGCCACGGCTCGAGGCGCTGTTCGAGTTCGCGCAGCTGGGCCGGGAGGTCGGCGGCCGCCGCGCGCAGCTCGCCGAGGAACATCGGGATGGCGAAGAACAGGATGAGCGTGAGCAGCCCCGCGATGATCAGCATGACCCCCGGCGCGGCGACCGAGCGAGGCACCTTGCGCGCCTCGAACCAGTCGACGATGGGGTCGAGCGCGTAGGCCAGGAGAAACGCCACGAACAGCGGGACGAGCACGCCCCGCAGCACGTAGGCGAGCAGCAGCGTCCCCGCGAAGAACAGGAACGTCAGCGCCCTGCGGACGGCGGGGCTCACCATCGGCGCCGGTAGCGGCGGGGGCGCGGACGAGGTCGACATTCGCAAGAGCCAATGTAGCCTGCCCAATCCGATGACTGAACCGCTTCCCCACTTCGACGAAGACGATCCCCGCCCGGTCCCCCCTCTCGCCGAACAGCAGGGCGCCACGCTCGTCCGTCTCGTGGGGGTCATGCGCCGCCTCCTGGCGCCCGACGGGTGCCCCTGGGACCGTGAGCAGACCTTCGAGACCCTGCGAAAGTACGTGCTCGAGGAGGCCTGCGAGGTCATCGACGCCATCGACCAGGGGGACCGCAAGGGCTTGCGCGAGGAGCTCGGCGACCTTTTGCTCCAGGTCGTGTTCCAGGCGGAGCTTGCGCGGCGCGAGGGCGCGTTCGCGATCGACGACGTCGTCGCCGGGATCGTCGACAAGCTCGTGCACCGCCACCCGCACGTCTTCGGGCACCTCACGGCCAGAGACGCCGAAGAGGTCCTGCGCAACTGGGAGAAGCTCAAGGCCAAGGAGAAGGGCGAGCGTGGCGTCCTCGCCGGGGTCCCGCGGAGCATGCCCGCCCTCACGCGCGCCCAGCGCATCGGCGAGAAGGTCGCGCGCGTCGGCTTCGACTGGGCCGACGCGCGCGGCTCCCGGGCGAAGGTCGCCGAGGAGCTCGGGGAGCTCGATCAGGCGATCGCCTCGGGCGACGCGGCCGCGGTCGAGGAGGAGATGGGCGACGTCCTCTTCGCGCTCGTCAACCTGTCGCGGCACCTCGAGGTCGACGCCGAGGCCGCGCTCCGGGGCACGATCGACAAGTTCACGCGGCGCTTCGCCCACGTCGAGAAGCGCGTCCGCGAGGAACACGGAGGCTGGGGCGAGGCGGGGGGCGGCGAGCAGCACCTCGCGCTCGAGGTCCTCGACGGCTACTGGGAGGAAGCAAAGCGCCCGTGAGCCTCGACGTCCCCCCGCTCGCCCGGACGCCCCAGGAGTGGGCGGCGGCCCTCGCCCCGCTCGCCGGAAGGCCGTTCCACGCACGCCAGATCTTCCAGTGGATCCAGCGTCGCAGCGTGCTCGACCCCGAGCGCATGACCGATCTGCCCGTCGCCCTGCGGCGCGCGCTCGCCGCCCTCCAGCTGCCGCAGACGCTCACGGTGGCCCAGGAGCGCAAGGCCACCGATGGCACGCGCAAGCTGCTCGCGCGCATGCGCGACGGAGCGACGGTCGAGACCGTCCTCATCCCCGGCGTCACCGGCCCCCGCGGCCGACTGCCATCGCCGGTGCCGGCCATGGAGGAGGGCGACGACGACGAGCCCGGGGAGGAGGGGCAGGGCGAGCTCGTTCGCGTGACCCAGTGCATCTCGACCCAGGTCGGCTGCGCGCAGGGGTGTGCCTTCTGCGCGAGCGGCGTCGCGGGGCTCAAGCGCGATCTGGGCGCCGACGAGATCGTGGCCCAGGTCCTCGCCGGGCGCGCGGCGCTCGGGGAGGGCGAGCGCCTGAGCAACGTCGTCTACATGGGCATGGGCGAGCCGCTCGCGAACTACGACGAGACGGCCCGGTCGCTCCACCTCCTCACGCATCCCGACGGCATCGCGCTCTCGTCGCGGCGCATCACGGTCTCGACGAGCGGCCTGGTTCCGGAGATCGCCCGCCTCGGGGCCGAGTTCGGCGGGAAGATCGGCCTCGCCATTTCGCTGCACGCGGCCGACGACGAGACACGCACGCGCCTCATGCCGATCAACAAGAAGTACCCGCTCGCCGTGCTGCTCGACGCGCTGCGGGCGTACCCGCTTCCGCCGCGGCGCCGCATCACGATCGAGTACACGCTCGTCGCGGGCCGCAACGACCAGCCCGCCGAGGCGCGCAAGCTCGTGAAGCTACTCCGCGGGTTGCCCGTGAAGGTCAACCTCATTCCGATGAACCCGATCGAGGCGAGCTCGCTCGGCCCTCCCGAGATGGCCGGCGTCCTCGCGTACCAGAAGGTCCTCTGCGACGCTGGCTATTCGTGCTTCATCCGGCGCCGCCGCGGCGACGACGTCTCGGCCGCCTGCGGCCAGCTCGCGCTCCTCGGGGCCAAGCCCAGGGTTCGCGTCGACCGTACGTGAGCTTGGCGCGGCGCCGTCTCTCTGAGATCCTGCCCCCGATGCGCATTCTGCTCGTGACGGCAGCGCTCCTGGGCGTCGCGGCCCCGGCGAAGGCCGACGAGGAGAGCCACGCGCCCCTCGCGCAGAAGGCCGGCTGGATCGACGTCGTCGCCACTGCGTACGTGGGGGACGGCCTGCGCTTCAACAACCCCTACCGGCTCGCGACGGTGCTCGGCGCGGACGCGCGGTCGCTCTCCCGCACGGCCCTCTACGCGGACGTGGGGGCGGCGGCGCTCCTCGGCGATCCGGCCCGGCTGGCCCACGGCCTGAGTCTGCGCATGTCGATGTCCGTCGAGGGCGTCTCCCAGACCGTGCTCACGCCCGCGTACCTGGTGCTGCACCGCTGGGGGTCCTGGGGGGCCTTCGGGCGCGCGGGGCCGACGCTCGTCCTGACCCCGGACACGACGTGGGGGCTCGAGGGGGCCGCCGGCGCGCTCTTCTTCCCGCTCGCGGGCGTGGGGCTGTCCGCGGAGCTCGTCGGGGATGTCGTCTACGGCGCGGGCACGCGCGACGTCGCGGTCGCCACGTACCCGGTCCTCAGCGCGCAGGCGGGCGTCTGGCTCTCGTGGGAGGCGATGCCGTGAGCGTCCGCCGCCGCGAGCTCGCCCTGTGCGCCGTTCTGGCGCTCGTCTTCGGCGCTGCGCCCACGGTGGGCGACGTCGGCTCGTGCGGCGACCAGGCGTCGTCGCTCGATCTCGCGACGTTCCGGGCGGAGCGCAAGGCCGTCGACTGCGCGCGCTGCACCCAGTGCGGCCTCACGACCAGCGCGTGCGCCGCAGCCTGCAACCCCCGGGCGCCGAGCACGGTCTCGTGGCCGTCGACCTGCTACCCGCTGCAGCACGACGGCGTCGTCTGCATCGACGCGCTCGAGGCGGCGAGCTGCGCGGACTACGCGTCGTACGTGAGCGACGACGCGCCGACGCTGCCGACCGAGTGCGACTTCTGCCATCTGTTCCCGGAGACAGGGCCGGGGGTAGGGGACCTGTGAGGGCTCCGCGCCGCGGCCTCGGCGCCATGCTGATCGTCGCCCTCGGTGCGACGAGCGCCGCGTGCGTCGTCCCGCGCCAGGTGCTCGCGAGCTCCGACGATCTGGCCGACTACCGCGCCTTCCGCCTCGCCGAGCACCCGGGCCGGCGCCTCTTCGAGGCGCAGCGCTACCTCGAGCGCCACCCCCGCGGCGCGTGGGCCGACGAGGTGCGCGCCGCCTTCGACGCCGAGGAGGCCGCCTGGTTCGAGGCGGCCAAGGTCTCGCGGGCGCGGGCGCGCGAGTACCTCGTCGATCTCCCGACCGGGCCGCACGTCGAGGCCGCGCGCAACCTCATGCTGCTCTTCGACGAGCACCAGGACGATGCCGACACGCTCATCCTCCTCGCGGACGCGCGGCGCACGTGGGCGACGTTGGACCACGAGGCGGCGCGCCGGCGCAAGGTGACCGAGACCGTCCTGCAGGAGGTCGCGGCGCTGCTCGAGCCCTCGACCTGGGGCGCCCGCCTCGAGGGGGCGCCGCCCGCGCTCGCCGGGGTGCTGCGCGGTGAGGTCCCGCACACGTGGGGCGGGGCGACGCACGCCCAGCGCAGCGACGACCTCTTCTTCGTCGTTCCGACGCCCGAGGGCGCGCACGCGAGCGTCGTCGAGCTCGACTTCCAGCTCTGGATGGAGAACGGCGGCGTCGCCGAGGGCGTCGTGCACGGAAAGGATCTGTTCGTCCGGTGGGGCGAGGCGCTGCTGACCCAGATCCTCGACGCGGCCCGGCCCGGCGACCGGGCCCGGGCCGCCGCCGCGGTCACCGAAGTCCTCGCGGGCGCGCTGGAGGCCGCTTTGCCCGCCGCGCGCTGCCAGGTCGCTCTGCAGCCGGGCGAGCTCCTGGCGCGCGCCTGCCCCGGCTGGACGGTCTCGATCCGGATGGGGCCGGGCCCCGGCACCGAGGATTCCATCGCCGTCCGGGGCGATGCAAAGCGGGTCGTGCGCACGCCCTAGGAATGGGATAGACCCTCCCCGCCGGATTCATGATCCCGTACATCCACATCCCCGACCTTCACATCGGGCCGCTTCCCCTGCACCCGTTCGGCATCCTCGTGGCCACCGGGGTACTCGTCGGCACGAGCGTCACCACACGCCGCGCGCGCGCGCTCGGCTACGACCTGGTGAAGCTCAACTCGTTTGTGACCTGGATGCTGGTCACGGCCTTTGTGCTCTCGCACATGCTCGACCAGACGTTTTACCACTGGGACGAGCTCAAGAAGAACCCGATCTCCCTCATCACCCTCTGGACGGGCCTGAGCTCGTTCGGCGGCTTCATCGGCGCGTTCGTCGGCATCGCGCTGTGGAAGTACCTCGAGCTCGACGGCAACCGCCCGCGCCGGCGGGCGCGTCCGCACCCGATCCTGCCGTTCGCAGATCTGGTCCTGTCGGTGTTCCCGGTGGGCTGGATGTTCGGCCGCGCCGGATGCTCGAGCGTCCACGACCACCTCGGCGCGACGGCCCCCCCCGGCACCCTCATCGCCGTCGAGGCCCCCACGGGCGCCCGCGACGAGGTCGTGACGCACGTCGGCTTCATCGACTTCACGCACGGCCACCACCTGCGCTTCGACCTGGGCTTGCTTGAGCTCATGTTCACAATCTTCCTCGCAGCGTGCTTCGCGCTGTCGTGGCGCAAGCGGGTCCCGGTCGGCACCTACGTCGTCGTCTCGTCGCTCGCGTACGCCCCGGTGCGCTTCGCGATGGACTTCCTGCGCATCCCGGAGAGCGAGGGCGGCGACACGCGCTACCTCGGCCTCACCCCCGCCCAGTACGGCTGCTTCCTGCTCTTCGCGTACGGCGTCGCGATGACCTTCTACGTCCGCAAGCTGGCCGCGAGCGGCGTCGATCTCGCCGAGCCGTTCCGGGTGACCGAGCCGCCCCCGGCGGCCCCGTCCAAGGTCGCGGCCTAGCGCGGCCCGCCCTCAGATCTGGTGGCGTTCGAGCAGCGCCCGGATCTCCTGGGGGAGTGGGCTCGAGCGCATGGCTGCCATGTCCGTGAACGCCACGACGTGCCGGACCGTGGCGACGGGTCCGCCCGTGCTCTCGTTCGTGAGGTCGAACCGCAGGGCGGCAGAGCTCCGGCCGAGGCGCTCGACCGTCACCGCGATCACCACGGACTCCCCGAAGCGCATCGGCGACGAGAAGTCCGCCTCGACGTGCACGGCCGGGAAGCCGAGGCGCCGGTCACGGACCAGGCCTGCGTAGCCGCCCGGCAGCGAGCCGAACAGCGCCTCCATCGCGTCGTGGCACCAGGTGAAGAAGCGGGGGAAATACGCGATGCCGGCCGCGTCGATCTCCTCGAAGCGCACCCGGTGCACGTGCAGGAACGGAGCGCCCCCGCCGCCCATCTAGCCTTCCAGATCCTGCCCGAGCGCGACGAGCGTGGCGACGGGCAGGACGGCCCGGGCCGGGCACGCCGGGTGGTCGATCACGAGCTCCACCTGCGTGAGCGTGTCCTCCTCGCGCCCGGCGCCGCGCAGCGCGCCGAGCATCACGCCCGGCAGGGCGAACTTCAGGTAGTGCACGGCCGTCGTCCGCTCGGCGACCGCGCCGTCGCGGGGCGCCGACCGCGCGCGGACGCGGACACCCGGCGACTCGAGCCACACGTGCCGTTCGAGGCCCGCCGCGGCCACGAGGAACGCCTCGCGCGCCTCCTTCTCGGGGATCGCGACCATCAGCGTGCACGACAGCTCGGCCTCGCCCGGGACGAGCTCGTTGTACGTGTCGATCTCGTGCTGGATCGCGGCGGCGCGCGTGATCCGCTCGGTGCGCAGCATCTCCTGGATCTGCAGGAGCACCGTGTCGCGGTTCTCGAAGACCACGGTCACGTGAGGCCCGACCTGCACGCGGCGCACCTTCTTCTCGGCGATGACGCGCGACCGGAAGCGCTCCCGCACCTGCTCGTACTCGGCGAGCCCCAGGACCTCGGCGCGATCGATGATCTTCACGGGCAGCCTCCTCAACGAACGTCGGGCGTGATGCCGTACGCCGCGGCCAGGGCCTCGACCGGGTGCAGCGGCGCGCGTCCCGTCTCGGCCTCGATGCGCCGCGCCGAGAGCGCGCAGTCGGTGACGACCTGGGCGGGCTCGGCCTGCTCGATGCCGCGCGCCAGCTTCTGCGCGTAGCGCCGCCCCGACTCGTAGTGCTGCGTCTTCATGCCCCAGGTGCCGTCGACGGCCGAGCAGTGCTCGACCACCTCGACCTCGGTGTCGGGCAGCGCGCCGAGCACGCGCACCGCCGGGTAGCCGATCTTCTGGGCGCGCAGGTGGCACGATGCGTGGTAGGCGATCTTGCCCAGGCCCTTCGCGAAGTCCTTATCGAGCGTCCTGTCGCGCCGGTGGCGCTCGAGCAGCTCCATCACGTCGAGCGTCGCGGCCGCGACGGCGTGCGCGTCCTCGGTCCCGAGCAGCTCGGGCCACTCCTTGCGGATGGTGTACCCGCACGTCGGCTGCAGCGCGACGATCGTCCGGCCCTGCGCGACCTCGCGCACGAGCGAGGCCACATTCGCGCGCGCTTTCGCCCGCGCGGCGTCGATATCGCCGCCGTCGAGGTTCGGCATGCCGCAGCACGTCTGCTCCGGCCGCACGACCGCCCAGCCGTTGCGCTCGAGCACCCGCACGGCCGACGCGCCGATGCGCGGGAAGTTGTAGTCGGCCAGGCACGTGGCGAAGAGCGCCACGGTGCCCCGCGTGCCCGCCTGGGGCAGGGCCTCGTGCTTCGCGATCCACGATGGCAGGCTCGTCTCGCCGAACGGCGGAATGGGGAAGCCCGCGGCGATCCCGGCCACCGCGGACATCGTCTTGCGCACCAGGCGGTTGGCGTTCACCAGGTTCGCCACGCGCGCCATCGGCCCGGCCGTGATCTGGCCGAGCAGCTGCGGCTCGCCGAGCACCCGGTCCTGCAGCGTCACGCCGTTGCGGCGCGCGCGATGCGCCTTCTCGCGCAGGAGCAGCCGCGGGATGTCCACCGACCACTCGTGCTTCTCGTCGGCCGTGTACGGGCACTTGACGTAGCAGAGCTTGCACTGCCAGCAGAGCTCCGTCGCGCGCGCGAACGCCGCGTCGTCGAGCAGCTCGGCGCCCGTCGCCCCGCGCGTCTCGATGTCGCGGTCAACCCGGGCGAACACGTCGGGGAACGTCCCGCAGTAGCCGACGCACATGCGGCAGCCGTGGCACACCTCGAGCTGCCGCCGCATCTCGGCCTCGAGATCGCGCGGATCCCAGTACCGCTCGTCATTGGGGTCGACGGCGGGGGGCTGCGGGGGGACGAGAGCGATCTTGGCCATGGGACGAAAGAGGAAAACAGGAAAAAAAGGAGATCAGAAGGCCGGGAGCTCCCCCTTCCGACCTTCCGATCTTCCTGGGAATGATCCTTCTCAGCTCTTGAGCAGCTCCAGCATCTTCGTGAACCGCCCCGCGTGGCTCTTCTCCGCCTTGGCGAGCGTCTCGAACCACTCGGCGACGTCCTCGAAACCCTCCTCGCGGGCCGTCTTCGCCATGCCGGGGTACATGGTCTCGTACTCGTACGTCTCACCGGCGACCGCGGCCTTGAGGTTCTTCTCGGTGCCGCCGATGGGCAGCCCCGTCGCCGGATCGCCGACCTGCTTCAGGTAGTCGAGGTGGCCGTGCGCGTGGCCGGTCTCACCGTCGGCGGTCTCCTTGAAGTTGCCCGCGATCTCCGGGTAGCCCTCCACGTCGGCGACCTTCGCGAAGTAGAGGTAGCGTCGGTTCGCCTGCGACTCGCCGGCGAAGGCTTCCTTGAGGTTCTGGTGGGTCTTGCTGCCCTGCAGTGACTTGGCCATTGGGTTCTCCTTGCGATGGGCTGACGACGACTACGACGGCTGGCGCGCGCACGCGGCGCACACGCCGCGATAGATGCGCTCGACGGCGCTTACAGTGAACCCCGGGGCCGCGTGGCGCACCTTGCGCACGGCCGCCTGGGTGGGCGCGAGCGTCCCGGCGGGAAGGTCGAGCACCGTTCCGCACGAGTCGCAGACGGCGTGGTGGTGGGGGCTGGTGTTGGGGTCGAAGCGCGCGGCGTCGCCCCGCTTGCCGGGCAGGCGCACGACCCCGGCGAGGCCCGCTCGCGCGAGCGCGTCGAGCGTGTTGTACACGGTCGCGAAGCTCATCGTCGGGAACGCCGGCCGCAGGCGCTCGAACAGGTCTTGCGCGGTGGGGTGCGAGAGGTCCTCGGCGAACTGCCGCACGATCGCGATGCGCTGCGGGGTCAGCTTGAGCCCCGCGCGCCTGAGATCG
The DNA here is from genome assembly GCA_021778125.1 of Myxococcales bacterium. Lineage (GTDB taxonomy): Bacteria > Myxococcota_A > Polyangia > Polyangiales > Polyangiaceae > Palsa-1150. The sequence goes on along the minus strand of JAJYCT010000027.1, from coordinate 2,407 downwards.
CGCAGCATGACGGACGTCCGCTCGGCCTCGCCGTGCATGGCGGGAGAAGGTAACGATAACGATTCTAAAGTGCAAGCCCGTCCAAGGGCCTAGTCCTTCTTCTTGCGCCCGCCGAGGACCGCGAGCTTGAAGTAGCTGAGCTGGCTCTGCGCGGCGTGCCTCACCAGGTCGAGCGTGGTCGCGTCGCGCGCGGCGCTGCGGCCCATGAGCTCCCCGGTCTCGTAGAGCTCGCGCGTCCGGGCCCGCTGCAGCTTGCCGCTCGACGTCTTGGGCAGCGCGCCCGGCGGCAGCGCCACCACGTCGTCGAGGGTCAGGCCCATGCCCTCCTGGACCGCCTTGCGCACCTCGGCGAGCAGCGCGCTCGGCGCGCCCAGCCGCTCGGGCTCCTGCACCTCGAAGGCCAGCACGACGCGCTCGCGGTCGCGCTCGACGCCGCTCGGGTCGCGGGCGCCGAACGCCACGACGTTGCCCTTGCGCACGCCGGCGACCTTGCTCGCCTCCCACTCCATGTCCTGCGGGTAGTAGTTGCGGCCGTTGACGATCACGACCTCCTTGCTGCGCCCGCAGATGAAGACGTGGCCCTCGTGGGTGAAGCCGAGGTCGCCCGTGCGCAGCCACGACCCCGCGAACGCCTCGCGCGTGCGCTCGGCGTCCTCCCAGTAGCCGCGCATCACGCTGGGCCCCGTGATGCGCAGCTCGCCGACCTTGCGCTCCGGCAGCGGCGCCGCGCTCGTCGCGTCGTCCTGCGCGAACACCGCGACGCCGTGCCCGGGGAACTGCGGCCCGCACGACACGAGCCGGACCGCGTCCTCCGTGTCCTCGGCGACGACCTTCGCCTCGCCGCTTCCCCAGAGCGTCGGACCGTGGACGCTCGTCGTCTTCATGCCCTCGCCGAGCTCGGTGAACGCGACGGCGAGCGACGCCTCGGCCATGCCGTACGACGGGTAGAGCGCCTCTTTCTTGAAGCCGATGCGCCCGAACGTCTCGACGAACGTCTCGAGCGTCTCGGGGCGGATGGGCTCCGCGCCGCAGCCCGCGACGCGCCACCGCGACAGGTCGAGCCCGTCGAGCTCCGAGGCCCGGATGCGCTTGACGCACAGGGCGTACGCGAAGTTCGGCGCGTAGGCGATCGACCCGCCCACGCGCGTGAAGGCCTGCAGCCACGTGATGGGGCGCTTGAGGAACATCAGCGCCGGCATGAAGTGCACGGGCACCGTGTGGTAGATGGGCGACAGCACGAAGCCGATGAGCCCCATGTCGTGGTAGAGCGGCAGCCACGAGACGGCGACGTCGTCCTCGCGGATGCGCAGGCCGTGCTCCATGATGCACTCGATGTTCGCGGCCAGGTTGCCGTGCGTCAGCGTCACGCCCTTGGGGCGTGACGTCGAGCCGCTGGTGAACTGGAGGAACGCGAGGTCGTCGAGCGTGATCTTCTCGGGCTTGAGCGGCTCGGTCGACTCGCGGATCCCCTCGATCGCGACGACCTGCTCGAGCGCGGGGCACTCGGCCTGCACGGTGCCGAGCAGGCGCTTGATCTTCGCCGTGGTCACCAGCGCCCGGGCGCCGCTCTTGGCGACGATGTGGCGCGTGTTGTCCAGGTACGCCTGCAGCTGCCCGAGCGCGAGCGGGGGATAGATGGGCACCGGGACGACGCCGGCGCGCAGGGCGCCGAGGAAGCAGAGGACGAAGTCGTCGTTGTTGGGCAGGATGAGGGCCAGCCGGTCGCCCTTGCGCAGCCCCAGGGCCTGCATCGCGCCGCCGAAGCGGGCGCTCATGCGCTCGAGGGCCGTGTAGGAGAACGTCGCCTCGGCCGAGTCGGACGGGGCGCCCGGCGGCAGGAAGCCGGGGATGCCGGCGTCGGAGAAGAAGCGAAACCCTCGGGTAGGCTCGGCCTTGGCGGCGTCCTCGATGGCCTGAACGATGGTCCTCTGCATGGGCCGACCGGGCGTCTTACCACATTGGCCCGGAGGCGGAGTCTTCGCGTATCATCGGTCCATGCCTCTCATCGAGACCGAGGAAGCGGCCCGCCGCCTGGCGCGGGCCATCGCGAGCGATCTCTCGCTCTACAACGAAGACAAGATCGTGAGCGGCATCCAGAACGACAACCTCTTCGACTCGCTCGCCGAGGAGATCGAGGAGGGCCGCGCGCTCTACAAGCGCCGCGTCTCGCCCGAGCTCTACCCGCGCAACTTCTACGACCGGGCGCTGGTGGACATTCTCATCAAGGCCAAGGGGCACATCAAGTCGAAGCTCTGGTAGTCGTCGTCCCGCGCGAGGCCGGCGGCTCGCGCCTGGACCGCTTCCTCGCGGGGGCGGCGGGGGTCGCGCGCGCCGAGGCGCAGCGGTGGATCGAGGCGGGCCGGGTCGACGTCGCGGGCATCGTGCGCGACGCGATCGCGCGCGTGCG